>CAJFTW010000105.1 GCA_904420025.1 Candidatus Pseudolachnospira avium | reverse complement strand
CTGTAACGGATATCCGGGTCTCTGGTTAATCTTCCCATAAGAATGACTTTGTTCATGCAATTCTCCTTTTCTTTATGCCTCTTCCTTAACGCATAAATAACGGATGACCTGCTCCATTAAACGAACGTGGCTCTCCACCTCGCCAGGGCAAGCAGTGTCAGCCTCAAAATGAACGAAGTAATAGTAGGCTTCCTTCATCTTCTGGATTTCGTAAGCCAGTTTCTTCTTACCCCATTCGTCTACACTGGTTACCGTGCCGCCGAAGCGAGTGATGTAGCCCTTCACCTTTTCCAGTGCGGCTGCCCTTTCCTCGTCCTCCAGCTTGGCGCTGAGAACAACGGCTAATTCGTACTTGTTCATGCTTCTACCTCCTTGTGGTCTCTGGCCTCCTGCCAGGCAGGAAGCAAGGATGTGTCTAATATGTCACGATTCGTTATTTTAACATGTTTGGCTGCAGAAAGCAAGCGGGAATTTTGGTTTTTTTCCAGGATTCCCTTCCTTCTTCTTTTGCCCCCTCTCCCAGGCAAGAGAAAAAGGAAGCCGCTTTCCAGGGCATTCGCCATTACTTCCCCGGCGCCTGCCGTCTATTTTCCTTTTCCAGACTGCGGAACAGCTTGGTCAGCACTACCACCGCCGCAATGGCCAGCACCAGCTCCGCTGAAGGCTGCGCATATGGCAGGCCGTACAGCGGGAACAGCCAATTAAGAAGGAACAGCGCCGGAATCTCCAGCACAATCTTCCGCAGGATGGCAAAAACCAGAGCGTTGCGGCCCAGTCCCACCGCCTGGAACACGCCAACTGCCAGGAAGTCCATGCACAGGAACGGCATACCCAGGCAGAAACCGTGAAGGAAGCGGCTGCCCATGGCAATGACATCCTCGTTATTCATAAACAAGCGTACCAGGAACTCTGAACCCAGGAAATAGAACAAGGCTACACAGACCAGGAAGGACAAGGCAGTCCGGGCGGCAAACAGGAAGGTGGACTTCATCCGCTTAATGTTGCCGCTGGAATAGTTGTAGCTGATTAACGGCATAATCCCCTGGGAAAGCCCCAGCGCCACCTGGGTAGGCACCTGGTTGATCTTCTGGGCAATGCCCATGGCCGCCACCGCATTGGCACCAAAGCCAGAGGTAAAGTTGTTCAGAATAGTCATGCCGGTAACATTGAGCAGGTTCTGTATGGAGGCCGGGATACCCACACCACAGACCCCCAGAACAATCTTTCTCCGGAATCCAAACTTCCTGGGATTAATGCACACATACGTGTGGCCCCGCTTGATAAACAGCAGCACAAAAAAGTACATGCAGGCCACGCAGTTGGATAGGAAGGTAGCCAAGCCGGCGCCCTCCGCTCCCATATCGAACCCCCAGGGCAGGATGAAGATGGGATCCAGCACAATATTCAGCAGGCAGCCGCTCATGGTCCCCAGGCTGGCATGGAGGGCGGCCCCCTCTGACCGCACCAGATATGCCATCACCACATTCAGAATAGAAGGTGCTGCCCCCAGGTACACCGTCCAAAGCATATATCCTCCTGTGGCATCCACCGTTTCCGGTGTGGCTCCCAGCAAGGTCAGCAGAGGTTCCCTGAAAGTCGCCGTGATCAGAGAAAAAAGAAGGCCGCAGATCAACGCACAATAAAAACCAAAGGCTGAACTTCGGTATACCGTCTCATAGTCCCGCCGTCCTAAGGCCCGGCTCATCATGCTAGAGCTTCCTACCCCGAACAGGTTGTTGATGGCGTTAAAAGCCAACAACACCGGCGCCGCCAGGGTTACCGCCGCATTCTCCACCGGATTGCCCAGCATACCCACAAAGTAGGTGTCCGCCAGATTGTACAGAACCATCACCAACGAGCTGAGGATGGTGGGCACCGCCAGCTTCAAAACAGCCCGAGGCACCGGCGTTTTTTCAAACAGGACAACTTTTTGATCTTCTTCCATTTTTCTCTCCCCTTTTTCGTGTGGTTTTTGGTAATAAAAATGCACGCCGCCTTCCATACAAGGAAAAACGGGTGCGGGAACCATATCGCCCTTTGCTACAGCAAGCCGGCAGGCATGGCTTCGGTTCGTCTGCTGAACATTATACCACGCCTGCCGGCAATCGGCCACTAAAATTTCCAAGAGGCTTCCGCAGCGCTCAGCTTTCACTCGGAGCGCCTTCACTTTGAGGCTGTACATAGTTGCGGATCAGCTGCTTCCGGTTCACCAGAAAAATCAGCAGCGCAACAGCCATGGGGATCATCATAAACCGGTACATCCAGGCATAGCCTTCCGCCGTACTGCCGGTAACCCCCTGGGCGTATTCCGCTACCCTGCCGCCGATTACGGGGCCCAGCAGGTTTCCCAGATCCGCTCCCGTATAGTTGGTGTTGGCTGCAGCCCCCCGCCGGCTGGGCGGCACGCTGCGCATACACAGGGCCTGAATAGCCGGTTGGCTGGCGCCAAATCCCAGGGCGGATACTGCGCCGGCCGCCAGAAACATAGGCAGTGAATGGGCAATGCTGACCAGGAAAAAAGCAAAGGCAAAAAGGATGCAGGCTGGAACCATAGCCGCAGCCAGCCCCTTCTTATCCATCAGTGCTCCGCTTAAAGGACGGCTAACCAAAAGGACCACCGCGTAAGCGGTAAAAAACAGGCCGATCTGGTCCACTCCCCGCTCCCCGCCGTAAATCGCCATGTAGGAATTGATGCAGGAATAGGACACAGAGAGAAACACGTACATAGCCGCTGGCACCAGCGCTTTCACAGCAATAATCCGGTCCAGGGATATTTTAAAAGGTTCCCGGTGCTCCGGCTTTTTCTCCCGGATGACCAGGCAGAGCAGGCAAGCCGCCAGCATCACCATGGCGCCGATAAAAAAGGTACTCTGATACCCGATCTTTTCCGACAAAGACAGGCCTATGGAAGGGCCAATGGCAGTAGCCACCGCCTGCCCAATGGAAAACACACCGATACCAGAGGCGGTTTTGTCTGCCGGCAGCGTGTCCGTGGCAATGGACAGGCCCAATGGCGCCGTGCATCCCATCCCAATCCCGTGAACCAATCGGAAAATCATCATCCCTTCCACGGAGACAGAGCGGCTGTAGCCCATAAAGGCCAGGCAAATCACCGCAATGGCCAGCATATACAGCTTTTTTTTGCTGAAGTAGTCAAACGCCGGTCCCGTCACCGGCCGGATCAGCAGCGCCGTGACGGCAAACATGCTGGTCACAGTCCCTACCATGGAGGCTGTAGCCCCCAGGGAATTGACGTACTTGGGGACCAGCGTATTCATCATATACTGGCCCATGTTGGTGGCAAAATTAGCAATAAAAACGCTGATAAAAGCTGCCGACCATATCGTGGTTTTGGTTTTCCGTGTGTCCAAAGATATCTCTCCTTTCCGCTGTCCCATGCGCTGCCGCGCTCGGCCGGTCAGGCCTTTTTCAGGTCATAATCGGTCACAAAGTCCACAAAATCATTGGTCTGCTCCGGGATCATGTACAAGTAGGCCGACAGGCCGGATTGCGAATACAGGTAGGTTTGCTCCGCATCCCAGAGAATGCTTAACTCTATAATAAGGAGGAATGAGCGTTCTGCACAAATACATATTTCCAACACCGCATAACAAAAATTTATAACATGTGTTCCCCTATTGCTTTTTATCTCGTTACGAAATGCCCTTATTTTTAAGGTAATAACTTTCAGATATATGATATAGATTTTTCTTATGTGATTCTTTTATTTTCTATTTCCAAATTTTTTAGATTTGCTTTACAATTACTTCATCAATTGTAGCTCGAAAATCCAAAAACGGAGAAAGGAGTGCAAGTCTCCTTACAGAAGGAGGCGCAAAGAGAGTATGAATCCTACAACCATTACCATGATTATCACGGTGATTATGGCCATCTTGTTCCTGGTGGGCAAGTTCCCTTTCGGCTTGGTCACTATGACTTGCTGTGTAGCGCTGGTGGTTACCGGTGTCCTGGACATCCCTACCGCCTTTTCCGGGCTCTGCAACCAGACCATTGTCATGGTTGCTTCCATGTTTGCCCTCAGCGCAGCCCTGCAGAAAACCAGCCTGGCAGCCAAGCTGAAAGGCATGCTGGGAGCCATGAGCGGCAAAAAAGATATGGCACTCATTGCCATGCTGATGGCGATTTACTTCCTGATGGTTATGATTATGCCTGGTATTGTGGCCATGGCTATGATCCTGGCTTTCCTGGATGCCCTTCCGGACACCGGCGAGGTAACCCCGTCCCGGGTGATCATGCCGCTGCTGATCTTTAACGTCTGTTGGGAAGGCGCGTTCCCAGTGGGCATGGGGGCCACTCAGGACTTTACAACCAACGCCTACATGGAGGGAATTGTGACCAACACGGCACATCTGCTGCAGTACGGCGACCTTTTTAAAGTCCGCCTGATTCCCGGAATCCTGGTGATCGCATATGTTATGTTTATCTGGAAAAAATTCCCTAAAAAGCAGCTGGATCTGGGCAAAGTAGGGACCAAGGAGATCAAGGAAGGCCAGCTTCCCAAGTGGAAAGAGTGGGTTGTGTACCTCGCCTTTATCGCCGTAATCCTGGTCCTGGTATTCAACTCCTACCTGGGCAGCCTGATGTGGATTTTCCCGGCCATCATGGTCTGCGTGCTGGGCTTCACCAAAGTGATGAACGCGCAGGAGCTGATTTCCAGCGTTGCCTCCGATACCGTCTGGATGCTGGCTGGTATCCTGGGCGTAACCGCAGCTCTGACCAACACCGGCGCTGCCGATATCATCGGCGATGCGCTGCTGTCCTTGATCAGCTGGACTGACAATGGCTTCATTGTTATCCTGATCTGCTGCGCCTTCACCTCCATTATGACCACCTTCCTGTCCAACTCCGGGACCCGTTCCGTACTGATCCCGCTGGTGGCCGCCATGGCCGTAGCCGGAGACATGGATCCCCGGGGAATTGTGGCCTCCATCACAATCTGTGCCAACTACGCTTTCTGCTTCCCCACCGGAAGCACGACCTGTGCCCTGGCATTTGCCGCCGGCGAATACAATCCGTTTAAGATTGCCAAGTACACGGTGCCGTTCCTGATCTTCCTGATTATCATTACGGCTCTTTGTGCAAATTTCTTCTTCCCGCCTTTTGGTTGATGCCAAAAACGGGAACAAAAAAACCGTATCTGCCTTCTTGCCGGCAGATACGGTTTTTTCGTTTACAGGCTTTTGATATAGTCCACAAAAAGCTTTTTCACCTGATAGCGCTCAATCTCTTTCTTCCAATACACATAAACCTGCGCGTCCTGCTCCAGCAGAGGGCTTCCGTCCCGCAGGGTCGGCATGGGCAGCCGCACAATCTGCTGGATGCCGTCCAGAAAATCTCCTGTAAGGAAACCGATGGCCAGGTTATTGCATATAAACTGCAGGATCCCCGTCAGCTGCGGAAGAACCGCTGCCAGGTTCAGCGTCAGCCCTTCCTGCGCCAGGATGCTGGTAATTTTGGAAAGCAGCTGCGGCTGCCCTTCCCACATCACCAGCGGATACTGGACAAATTCCTCCAGGGAAACCTGGGCTTTCCCGCTGAGCGGACAGTCCACATGGCAGTACAGCTGCCGGATATCCTCACCAATCTGATGATATTCATATTTCTTCATCCAGCCTGTAGGCATCATGGTATTAGCTGCCACCAAAAAGTCAATCTGCCCTTCATCCAAGTAAATGCTGGGCGTGTTATTGCTCATCTCATTGACATGGAGCAGCACGTCCCTATGCTGCCGCTCAAAATCCTTGTAAATCCGCAGGAACTCATTTTCCCCGGCAAACGGGCGGAACCCCACCTTGATGGTATTCTGGTTCCGGGAAATCAGGGGGATTTCCCGCTGCATCAGGTTATAGCGGCGAAGCACCGCATCCACATGCTCCAGAAGCAGCAGCCCTTCCTCCGTGGGCCGAATCCCCTTGCTCTTCCTCTCAAATAGTTTAAATCCCACCTCCCGCTCCATCTCTGACAGAGAAGCGGACAGAGCTGGCTGCGAAATATACAGCATTTTAGCTGCCATGGAAATATTCTGATACTGGCAGACCGATGAAAAATACTGCATCTGCGTAAGTGTCATGCAAATTCCTCCCAAGCTGCTTCCGGCACCGCCGGAAGCCCTCTTTTAAAGGCTCCTCACGTAATCAATAAACAGCTTTTTGACACGGAAGCGCTCAATCTCTTTTTTCCAGAACACGTAGACTCGTGCTGTAGGGTCCAGAATTGGCTCACCGCCGATCATCGGCAATGGAATACTGTTAATGGACGAAATACTATGCAAATAATCCCCCGTTAAAAAGCCAATGGCCAAGTTATGGCAGATAAACTGCAGAATCCCGCTGATCTGCGGCAGCATAGCTGCTATGTTCAGGGTCAGCCCGGCCTGGGAAAAAACGCTGCTCAGCCGGGTTACCAATAAAGGCTGCCCCTCCCAGATTGCCAGCGGATACTGGGCGAACTCCTCCGGGGAGATGATGTTTTTGCCACTCAGGGGACATTGGGCATGACAGTACAGCTGCACGTGTTCTTCCCCAATAAAATGATACTCATATTTATTCTTCCAATCCGGAGGCATCATGGAGCTGGCCGTAACCAGGAAGTCAATCTGCCCCTCATCCAGATAAATGCTGGGCGTATTGTTGCTCATCTCATTGACATGGAGAAGCACATCCTGGTGCTGCTGTTCAAAGTCCTTATAAACCCGCAAAAACTCATTTTCCCCGGCAAATGGGCGAAACCCCACTTTAATCGTATTCTGGTTCCGGGAAATTAAAGGGATCTCCCTCTGCAGCAGATCGAACCGTTTCAGCACCGCATCCACGTTTTTCAAAAAAAGAAGCCCTTCCTCGGTGGGCTGGATTCCCTTGCTTTTCCGATCAAACAGCTTGAACCCCACCTCTCGCTCCAGGTCCGACAAGGACGAAGACAAGGCTGGCTGCGAAATATACAGCATTTTAGCTGCCATGGAAATGTTTTGATACTGGCAGACCGTTGCAAAATACTGCATCTGTGTTAGTGTCATCCTCTACCTCCCTGCGCCGCTTCCGGCGTTTACCCCCGGCATCCGCACAGATTTTTCTTCCCGGGACATGAAACTATTGTTTCATTTCTTAATTATAGAAGATTTTGGAGGGTTATGCACGAGTTGGGAGAGGAAAGGCCGCCTTTTAGATTTGCTTAAGAATTGCCGAACCCCTGCCATCCTGCTATAATGGAAGGCATGAAGAATCTCACACCATACTATTCCTTCCGCCAATACTGCCTGGATACCTTTGGCGAAAAGCTGTACCGGCTCAGCCTCAATGCCGGACTCACCTGCCCCAACCGGGACGGCACCCTGGACAGCCGGGGCTGTCTGTTCTGCAGCGCCGGCGGCTCCGGTGAGTTTGCCGCCCCGGCTTCCCTTTCCATCCCAGAGCAGCTGGAGCAGGCCAAGGCGCGGGTGGCAGGGAAGTTTTCCGGCCGCCGGTATGTAGCCTATTTCCAGGCCTACACCAACACCTACGGCCCGGTGGACTACCTGGAAAAAATTTTCACGGACGCCCTGAACTGCCCGGAGGTGGCAGCCCTGTCCATTGCCACCCGGCCGGACTGCCTGCCGCCGGCTGTGCTGGATCTCCTGGAGCAGCTGAACCACCGCAAACCGGTCTGGGTGGAGCTGGGCCTTCAGACCACCCGTGAAGCCACCGCCCGGCTGATCCGGAGGGGCTATCCCCTGGACTGCTTCACCCATGCCTGGCAGCAGCTCCACGCCCGAAGACTTCCCATGATCGCCCATGTAATTCTGGGACTTCCCGGTGAGACCCCGGCGGACATGTTTGCCACCATCCGCTATCTGGCCGGCCAGGGAACCGGCTTTCCGGCAGACGGCGTAAAACTGCAGCTGCTTCATGTGCTCCGGGGCACCGACCTGGCAGAGATGTACCGGCAGGGCGCTTTTTCGGTGCTTTCCCTGGAAGAATACCTGCCGCTTTTAGCCGGATGCGTCCGGCGTCTGGCCCCCTCCACCGTGGTTCACCGCCTCACCGGGGATGGGCCTAAAAAGCTGCTGGTTACCCCGCTGTGGAGCGGGGACAAAAAGCGGGTTCTGAATGCAATCCAACGGTATTTCCAGGAAGAGGAGGTGCGGCAGGGGGAGCTTGCAGGAAGGTAAAAACGGCAGCCGCCATGCGCACTGCCGAAAACCGGGAGAGCCCGGGGCCGTCAGGCCCCGGGCTCTCCCGGTTTTCTATGGGCTTTCGGTCAGCCCAGATGGATCAGATCCAGATATTCTTTCACGTAAGGCTGCTCCAGTTTCTCTTTGTAAATCCGAGCCGCCAGCTTTTCCCAACGCGATTTCTGGTCTTTCATGGTGCAAACCTCCTTTTCCTTTTTCGTATGGGCCGTCTTTTTTTATTTCAGGCGGTCAAAATACTGCTCAATCTCCTGCTCTGCTTCTTCCCGCATTCTGCGCATGTAACGCTGCCAAAAGCTCTCTTTCTTTGCCATTCTAAAGACCTCCTTTTCGTCTTTCCGGTTCCACCTGGAACCGCTTCTTTTTTCTTCTCTTTACGTTCTATAGAATAGCACCGTTTTTCATATATGTCAACTTTATTATTTCTCTCATATAATATTCTTTAACTATTATTTGGCGTGTTTATCCCTATTTTGCCGTTTTATTTATATCTGATTTTCAATTTTATATTCTTTTTATGTATTTTTGCTCTCCATCTCATCCAACAGTTTCAAGGACAGGCCTATCGCCAGCAGCTGCTCGCCGGAAGCCTCGTAAACACCGGTCAGACGGTGGATTTGATCCATCCGCCGGCAAAAGGTGGTACGGTGGACGTACAGCTTTTCCGCCGCCCGGGTCATGTTCATCTGGGATTCCAGGTACGCCCGCAGCGTTGCCACGTACTCCGTCCCCTTTTCCCGATCCCGGTCCCGCAGGATCCGCACGGACGGGTGCAGCAGCCGGGATGCGGGCAGCTCCCGCTGCATGGCCTCCAGGCAGTAGGCCAGCCGGTAATCCTCAAACAGGTAGTACCAGCGTGTCTGGTGGATCCGGCTTCCCAGGCGCAGGGCAGCCTCCGCCTCCACCGCCGCCGTGCGCAGGAGAGAGATGTGGGAAAAGGCTGCGCTGACCCCGGCCCGGCACACGTTTTCCCGGATAAACAGAGAGAACCGGGAGAAGAAGGATTCCTGCTCCGTCCGGGATAGGTTGACCAGCCAGAGAATCCGCTCGCCCACGGAGATGGCACAGGATTCCTCCCACTGCACCTCCAGTTCCCGGATCAGGAAGGGCAGGGTAATCTCCATCTGGGTCTGCCAGCCCTCCTGGCCGTAGGCAGTCACCAGCACCGTCCGGAACGAATGGGACTGCTTCCAGTGGTAGGCGTGCAGCGCCATGTCCAGCATGGCCGGATCCGGCTTCTCCCCGGCATACAGGGCCCGGCAGAGCTGGTGCATGGCATCGTTCTGGTGGCGCTTCAGGCTCTGGAGGCTGTTCTGAAACAGCAGCTCCACATAGCGGCCAAAGACCTCAACCAGCTGCTCCTCTCCCCGGGAGAGGACGCTTTCCCCCGGATGCATCCGGCAGAGCAGCCGGGCATAATACTGGCCATGGACAAAAATGTTCCGGCAGTACAGCTTCGCCTCCGTATAGTCGGGCAAAAAGTAGAAGCCCTCTTTTTTCTGGGCCGCCTCATGAAAATCCTTGCGGAGAAGCAGGGACTGGCTCAGCTCGGAGGAAAGCCGCTGCCCGAAGCCCCCTTCCTCCTGTTCCTCCGCCATCCCCGCCAACAGGTATCCGGGCGTGGAAAAAGATACCCGCAGCTCACTGTCGATCAGAGCATACTCACGGCCCAGGTACTGCCTGCCCTGATCCAGAATCTGCTCAAAGGGGGCGTGCCGCAGGATCATGGAAGCCAGCCGGTTCTCCCAGGCGTCCGCCTCCTGCCAGCATTCTGCCGCCTGTTCCAGCACCTGCTCCGGATCCGGCTCCCCGCAAACCCGGCAGTGGCAGCCGGTCCCGTCCGCCCCCTCCGGCACCCAGAGCTCCACCCCGTCCCCTGTTTCCGCCGGAGCCAAAAAGAGTGTATCCGGCTCCGGGGAGAGCGGCGGAAGCTGGCCAGCCCGCGGGCAGCGAAGCCTGCGGATGATCCTTTCCGCCCCCTGGCTTTCCGGCCCGCGGACCGTCCCCGGCCCCCCTTTTCGCTGAAGAAGATACTGCAGGATTGCAAACGTCATTTCCATAAGCTTTCCCTCCATGCTACAAATTGTAGCGTACCACAGTCAAAAAATCAACAGGCGGCGTCTGTACAGGAAAGGGAAAATGCCGTAAGATCAACCTATCAGGTGCTTTTTGAAAGGAGGAAACCATCATGGAAGGAAACAACAAATTGACACCAGAACAGGAAGCATACCAGCAGAGGCTGAAGCGGGTGGAGACCGCTATCTCCCTGCAGGAGCCGGACCGGGTTCCGGTGGTCCCGTTCGTTGCCTCGTATGCGCAGCGGGCCTATGGATCCTGCTATGCAGATCTCTATTATAACTATGAAAAAGCTGGCGATGCCGCCCTGCAGTTTTATCGGGATCATCCCCAGATGGATGTGAACATGTTCTCTGGCTTTACCAGCGGCAAGGCCAATGAGCTGGCCGGCTCCCAGATGATTGACTGGCCGGGCCGTCCCGGCACCATGGTCTCCCCCTACAGCTCCCACCAGGTCATTGAGCGGGAGTTTATGACCCCGGAGGAGTACCCGGAGATGCTGAGGGATTTCACCGGATTCATGATCCGGAAATACATTCCCCGGGCCTACAAAAACCTGCCCGGCACGGCAGACATCCGCCTGACCCCCACCATTGTGCTGAGCACTGGCCTGCTCTCTCCCTTCTACAGCCCGCAGGCCCAGGAGACCTTCCGTCTGATCGGCCAGATCGGTGAGGAGGATGCCAAGACCGCAAAGCTGACCGCCCAATACCAGGCCAAGCTGACGGAGATGGGCTTCCCGCCTATGATGACAGGCCGCTCGGAAGCACCCTATGATATTTTAGGAGACTACTTCCGAGGCACCATGGGGATCTTTGAGGACCTGCTGGACGAGGAGACGCAGGAGTATGTAGAACAGGCCTGCTGGATGTTTGCGGACCAGCAGATCCAGGCCCTACAGTATTTCCGCTATGTGGATCTGCCGGTGAAACGGGTCTTCTTCCCGCTGCACAAGGCTATGGACGGCTTCATGAGCCCTGCCCAGTTTGAGCGGTTCTACTGGAAACCTCTGAAGAAGATCATGATGGCGTTGATCGACATGGGCGTCACTCCGTTTATCTACACCGAAGGGCCTTACAACAGCCGCCTGGAGCAGCTGGCCGATGTGCCCAAGGGCAAGGTGCTGTACCACTTTGAGACGGTGGATATGAGGGAAGCCAAGCGGGTGCTGGGCGATATTGCCTGCATCAGCGGCAACCTTTCCGTCACGGAGCTGGAGTTCGGCAAGAAGGAGACGGTGGTGGAGGAGACCAAGCGGCTGCTGGATGTGTGCGCGCCGGGCGGCGGCTACCTGTTCGACTTCAACGGCAGCCTGGAAAACTGCAAGCCGGAAAATCTGGAAGCCATGTTTGAAACCCTGGAGAAATACGGGAAATATTGAATCCGCTGAGAACAAGCACAGAAAAGGCCGGCAGATGTTCCGCCGGCACTGCTACAGGGAAGGCAGAGCCCCGCGGGGCCCTGCCTTCCCTTATTCCCATTTTCGATTTCTACCGGAAACGCGTCTTCCGCTGCCGGCCGCTCTCCCTATGCCTCCGCTCCCGCGTTCCTCTCCGCCTCCTGGCGCTCCTTATACTTGGCTAGGCGGTTCTGGATCTTGTCCACCGGGCTCAGCAGCGGCTCCAGGGACATGTCGTGGTTCATGGTGTCAATGAGCAAGGCAATATACTTACTCAGATCCACGCTGACATAGTAGGGCCGGGCCATAATCTCCGGCGGCTGATAGATCGCGTTGGTGGTAAGAATCTTGTCAATGAGCCCATCGGCCACTGCCTGGTCGAAGGTTTCCACGCCGGCGGTAAACAGGCCGAAGGTGGCGCAGACAAACACCCGCCGTGCCTTGCGGCTCTTCAGCTGCCGGGCTACCTCAATGACGCTCTCGCCGGAGGCGATCATGTCATCCACAATCACCACATCCTTGCCTTCCACGGAAGTTCCCAGGAACTCATGGGCTACAATAGGGTTCTTGCCGTGAATGACCCGGGTGTAATCCCTTCTCTTGTAGAACATGCCCACATCCAGGCCGCCCAGCATGGTGGAGAAATAGATGGCGCGGCCCACTGCCCCCTCATCCGGGCTGATGATCATGGTATGCTCCGGATCCAGCTCCAGGTTCCGCTCCGTACGCAGCAGCGCTTTGATAAACTGGTAGGTGGGCACAATGGTCTCAAAGCCGCTGAGAGGGATGGCGTTCTGCACACGGGGGTCGTGGGCGTCAAAGGTGAGGATGCAGCTGACCCCCATGGAGACCAGCTCCTGCAGCGCCAGGGCACAGTCCAGGGATTCCCGGCCTGCCCGCTTGTGCTGACGGCTCTCGTACAGGAAGGGCATAATCACCGTAATCCGCTTGGCCTTGCCCCCCACTGCCGCAATAATCCGCTTCAGGTTCTGGAAATGGTCATCCGGGGACATGGGGTTCTCCTCCCCATACATGGTGTAGGTAAGGCTGTAATTGCATACATCCACCAGGATATACAAGTCGTCTCCCCGGACACTGGAGTTGAGCACGCCCTTGGCCTCCCCGGAACCAAACCGGGGCAAGGAGCACTCAATCATGTAAGAGTCCTTTTTGTATCCGCGAAAATCCAGTTCCCGCTCCCGACGCCACATGGCCAGGTAAGCATCCACCCGCTCCGCCAGCTCCTCGCAGCCCGGCAGCGCTACCAGCCCTAAAGGCCCCACCGGCAGGGTGTGGGAAAACTCATCGTTCTCAGCCATCTTCTTGTTGGTCATCTCATTTTTCTCCTTCATCTGCGTTGTTTCTTCTCATCGTGTGTCCCAGTCCCAGGCGCTCCTCCCGCTTTTTCAGGCGGATGTCCGAGTTGTACAGCCGGACCAGCCGGTAGTTCTCCATCAGCCGTGAGACCACCCGCTCCGAATAGCCGGCCCGGATCTGATTCATGGAAAGGTTAGTGGAAATCAATGTGGATTTTCGCCGGATGGCCCGCTCATTGAGGCAGAAAAACAGCTCCGAGCTGACCAGGGCGTTGTTCAGTTCGGTTCCCAGGTCATCCACAATCAGCAGGTCGCTGTCCAATATCCACCGGTAGTTTTCCGCCTGCTCCGGCTCCTCCCGGGCGTAGGCGTGGTCAGCCAGGGCCTCAAACAGCTGGTTGGCCGAAAGGTAAATAACCGAGATCCCCCGGCGCATCAATGCCTCCGCAATGCAGTTGGACAGAAAGGTCTTGCCGGTGCCGGTGCTGCCCATCAGCAGCAGGTTTTCCTTCCCCGGCTCAAAGTCCGCCACAAAGCGCTTGCACTGGCGCAGCACCTGCCTCGCATGTTCATAGGGGCTCTCCCCACCCTCCCAAGGCTCCCGGTCATAGTATTCCAGAGAGAAGGTGGAAAAATTCTCCTCCTTCAGCTTCTCATGGATCGGATGCTGGGAAAACAGCAGGTCCACCGCCGCTTGCTGGAAGCAGCGGCATTTCTTCCCCTCCACAAAGCCCGTGTCGTGGCAGATAGGGCAGTGGCTGGGAAGCTCCAGGTAATCCGGCGGAAAGCCCCCGGAGGCCAGCAGCACCTTCCTCTCCTCCCGCAAATCCGCCACCTGGCGTTCCAGGCGCCGGGACTTTTCCGCGTCCCCAGTAAGCCGGCACTGGACCCGTTGGTAGGACAGGTCCGCCAGTGCCTCCTCTGTCTCCTGCAGCTGCGGGATTTTCCGGTATGCCTCCCGGATCCGTGACTCCTGCAGCGCCCGGTTTTCCGCCTGCTTCCGGTCGTAATCCCGCAGGATTTTCTCATACTGTGGATTTGTCAGCCCCATAGAGTTCCTTCTCCTCCTGCATCAGCAGGGCATCGTAATCGGTGTCCCGCTGGGTGAAATTATGAAACCGGTTGGCAGGAGCCGCCGCTTTCTTCTCTCCCCGGCGGCGCTCAGCCTTCTGCTTTTCATAGTAAGCCCGGGCCGCCTCCACCGTGGTAATCCCTTCCTTTTTCCAATCCTTGATAATCCTGTCCGTGTACTCAAAGCTGGGGGAGTGGATGGCCTTCATGGTCCGTCCGCAGGCCTCCACCACCACCGGCAGCGGCATACCGTCCTCCCGGAGCCATTTCTCCAGCAGCTTCCGCTCCTCCGGCGCCAGAATCCGGCCGGTGATGCCAAAGGCCTTCATCACCGCCTTGTTCTCCGCCTTGTAGGCCCGGTTGGCCTCCTTGGCCTGGCGCAGCGTACAAATACCATCCTCGTGCCATCCCAATGCAACCTTCTCCATGTACCGGTAGCTGCGGTGCCCTCCGTCCACGCAATACTCAATCAGATATTCAATCAGATCATTGGGGAAATGAAGGGTTTCCCGCATATACCCAAACAGCTCCACATCTTTGGCGGAAAGGGTGCGTCCCAGATACCGCTCCGCCGCAAAAACCACTTCTTGAAAATCATCATCCGCCTGAAGGCGCTCCAGCGTGTCCAGAGAGCAGGAAACCTCCTCTTCCGCCAGCTCCGCTGCCGCCTCCGCCGGCTCCAAAACATTTCTCTCCGGGAATTCTGCCCCCGCCTGTTCCGGCACTTCCAACATGGCCACGCTGGACAGCTTTCCATCCGCCGCCTGCTCCAGCCGAAGAAGCCCCAGCTTCTCCCAGTAAGCCAGCGCCCGCAGCACATCCTTCTCCGTATTGTTCAGCTTGTCCGCCAAAAACGATACAGAAAAATCTCCGTCCCGGCTGTCCGCCAGCCGGAGCAGATACAGATACACCTTGACAAATTCCCCATTGGCGTCCGCCATATAGCCGTCAATAAAAGCGTTGGAAACCGCTGTCTGTTTCCACCGCCCACTACGCAACAGTACCACTTTACATTCCCCGCTTTCCCGTGCTCTCCCGCAAGCATTCTCCTGGTGAAATTATAACACAAACCCAAACCATTGAAAATAGCGAATTTCCGGAAAAGCCACGGGAAACCGCGGTTTTCCGGCTTTTGTGGATATTGTGGATTCTGTGGAAAACCACCATTTTCCGACAAAAAATCCACAATTTTGTCAACCAAGCAGATGTTGATAAAATTGTGGATATTGTGGATAACTACCTGCCCAACAGCTTTTCCCCCACTTTTACAATGTCTCCGGCACCCATAGTTATCAACAAATCGCCGTTGACAGCAAAACCCAGAAGAAAATTTTCAATCTCATCAAAGGAAGAGAAGCAGTACACCTCCTGCCCCCGGGCCGCCAGCTTATCCGCCAGGTTCTGGGAGGAGATCCCCAGATCATCGGTCTCCCGGGCCGGATAGATGGGTGCCAGCACCACCACATCCGCCAGGGACAGGGCATCGGCAAATTCGTCCATCAGCGCCTTGGTCCGGGTGTAGGTGTGCGGCTGGAACACGCAGACAACCCGCTTAGCCTGGCACTTTTCCGCAGCCAGCAGGGTGGCCCGGATCTCATCCGGGTGGTGGGCATAATCATCCACAATGGTGATACCGCCCAGATCCCCCTTGTGCTCAAAGCGCCGGTGGGTACCGGCAAAATTCTGCAGGCCCTGCCGGATCACCGGCACGGCCAGCCCCAGCTCCCGCCCCACCGCCACCGCGGCCAGGGCGTTCCACACGTTGTGCTCGCCGGGCACCTCCAAGGTCAGCTTCTCCCACAGCCCGCTTTTTTCCTCCCAGGTGAAAGTGGGGTGGGCATGGTCGTCGTAGGAAATATCCCGCATCCGGTAGTCATCTTCCGGCCGCTGCCCCACGGTCACCACCCGGCAGGGCAGTCCCTGGGTCAGCTCCCGGTAATCCGGAATGTCGCTGCTGATGATCAGCAGGCCGTCCGCCGGAATCCGCTCCGCAAACAGCCGGAAGGAGTGGCGGATATCCGCCAGGTCCTTAAAGAAGTCCAGATGGTCCTCCCGGACGTTGAGGATTACGCCCACAGTGGGGTAGAAGGACAGGAAACTGTTGGTGTACTCGCAGGCCTCCGTGACAAAATAGGGGGAATGGCCCACCCGGATATTGCCGCCAATGCTGTCCAGCATACCCCCCACAGAGACGGTGGGGTCACAGTCGCCTGCCAGCAGAATCTCCGTGATCATGGAGGTGGTGGTGGTTTTCCCATGGGTGCCGGACACCGCCACTGCGGTGGGATAGTTGCGCATCATCTGCCCCAGCAGCTCCGCCCGGGTCAACATGGGCAGGCCCTTCTGCACCGCTGCCTGGAACTCCTCGTTTTCCGGGTGTACCGCCGCTGTGTAGACCACCGCCTGGATTCCGTCCACAATGTTGGCGGCCCGCTGTCCATAATAAATCTGCGCGCCGTCCGCCTTCAGCTTCTCCGTCAGCGGAGATTTGGCCATATCCGAACCGCTGATCCGGAAGCCTTTGCCCAGGAGAACTTCTGCCAGGCCGCTCATGCTGATGCCGCCGATCCCAATAAAATGGATCCATATAGGTTGGTTAAAATCAATTTGATACATGCCGCCACTTCCTATTTCTTATTTTTTTTCGCAAAAGCGCCCGGGCAACACAAAATCTGTCATTCCTCCCCCTCCGGTTCAGAATGACAGTCTGCTGTTTCCCTTTCTCTTTTTACTCAGCCGCCGTCTCACTTTCGGCCTCTGTTTCCTCCTCCAGGACACCGGCCATGTCGTTTACCACCATCTCCGTGCGGTTGTAATCCGGACGGCTGGCCTGGTAGGCCCGGTACTGATTAAACACCGTAACGCCCAAAGCCACCACCACGGCCAAGGCAAAAACACCGCCGCCCAGTTTCCAAAGAAATAACTCGCGTTTTTCTTTCTTCTGTTCGCGCTCCCGCTCTTTCCGGCGGTCATATTTGTTCATTGTATGGGAATTGTTGCTTGTATTGCTCATGGAAAGCCACCTCTTTGTTCCGTATACTTTTTTTATTCTACACTGAAAACAAGGATTTGGCAAGTTTTTTCTACTGGCCCAGCACCATACGGACCGCGCCGTAGATACCGGCCTCATTGCCCAGCGTGGCCAGCCGCAGCTCCGCCTTCCGCAGCAGCATTTTGGTCCTCTCCGCGTACTCCTCCCGGATCAGGTCCAGCAAAAACTCTCCGGCTGCAGAGACGCCGCCGCCAATGACAAAGGCATCCGGATCCAGAATGTGGCTGACCCATGACATAGCCCAGGCCAGGTAACGGCCCATGGCAGCAGCGGCGGTCCCGGCCACCGGGTCTCCCGCCTTGGCCGCGTCCAACACGTCCTTGGCCGTCAGGTTTTTCTTCTCCCGGAGCAGGCTGGGCGTCTGGCAGGCCGCCAGGACCTTCTTGGCTTCCCGCACCAGGCCGGTGGCGCTGGCATACTGCTCCAAGCATCCCCGGTTCCCACAGTTGCAGGCCTCCGTCTCCGCAAAATTCACGGTGGTGTGGCCGATCTCCCCGGCAATGCCGTGGCTTCCCTGGAGGATCCTCCCATCCACCACCGCGCCGCCGCCAACACCGGTGCCCAGGGTAAACAGGAAGATGCTGGAAAAGCCGGTGCCGCCGCCCTTCCAGGCTTCCCCCAATGCCGCCACATTGGCATCGTTGCCGCAGCAGACCAGCGGCAGGTTCAGCCTCTCGCTGAGTTCCTTGGCCGGATACACATGGCGCATACCAATGTTGACGCCCACCTCCATGCAGCCGTCCGGCAGGATGGGGCCGGGGATTCCCATCCCCACCCCTTTGATCTGCGAGGGAGAGCCGCCGGCTTCCACCGTACGGCTTAAGATAGACGCGGCTATGTCGTCAAAAATATACTTTCCATTTTCCCCCGTCCGGGTGGGAAGCGCCCACTTCTCGTGAAGCGTCCCATCCCCGCTGAAACGTCCCAGCTTGACGGTGGTCCCGCCAATGTCCACGCCGTAATAAAAACTCATGACTCTCCCTCCCTGGCCGCGCTGCCGGCCTCTTTCCCGCTTCCAGTGTTTTTACTGCTCCAGATACTTCTTCAGGGTGTCCACCCGGTCCAGCCGCTCCCAGGTCAGATCCAGGTCGGTGCGGCCAAAGTGGCCGTATG
Organism: Candidatus Pseudolachnospira avium; assembly: GCA_904420025.1. Lineage (GTDB taxonomy): Bacteria > Bacillota > Clostridia > Lachnospirales > Lachnospiraceae > Pseudolachnospira > Pseudolachnospira avium. Next base: position 2,760 of record CAJFTW010000105.1, on the reverse strand, counting down.
CCGCGGTCTGCCGGTAAATGGGCCGCCGCAGGTCCAGCATCTTGATGATCCCCGCCGGCCGCAAGTCAAAGTTCTCCCGGACAATCTCCACCAGCCGGGAATCCGGCAGCTTGCCGGTGCCATAGGTCTCAATGTTGATGGACGTGGGCGTTGCCACACCGATGGCATAGGACAGCTGGATCTCGCACTTGTCCGCCAGGCCCGCCGCCACCAGGTTCTTGGCCACATAGCGGGCCGCATAGGCGGCAGAACGGTCTACCTTGGTGCAGTCCTTGCCGGAGAAGGCGCCGCCGCCGTGGCGGGCGTAGCCGCCGTAGGTGTCCACAATAATCTTCCGTCCGGTGAGCCCGCTGTCCCCGTGGGGGCCGCCGATGACGAACCGTCCAGTGGGGTTCACAAAGAACTTGGTATTTTCCGTAATCATGTGGGCCGGCAGGATGGGATCGAACACATACTTCTTAATATCCTCGTGGATCTGCTCCTGGGCCACATCCGGGTCGTGCTGGGTGGAGAGGACCACGCAGTCCAGAGCCACCGGCCGTCCGGCCTCATCGTACTCCACGGTCACCTGGGTCTTGCCGTCCGGCCGCAGATACGGGATCAGGCCGGTTTTCCGGACCTCCGCCAACCGCCGGGCCAGCTTGTGGGCCAGGGCGATGGGATACGGCATGTACTCCTCGGTCTCGTTGGAGGCAAAGCCGAACATCATCCCCTGGTCCCCGGCGCCGAAATTGCCGATCTCCTCCTCGCTCATCTCATGCTCCTTGACCTCCAAGGCCTTATCCACGCCCATGGCAATGTCCGGGGACTGCTCGTCAATGGCCACAAATACGCCGCAGGTGTTGCCGTCAAAGCCATACTCCGATTTGTTGTAGCCAATGTCCAGCACCACATCCCGGACAATCCGCTGAATATCCACATAGGCCTTGGTGGTAATCTCTCCCATCACCACCACAAAGCCGGTGTTGGTCAGTGTCTCGCAGGCCACCCGGCTCATGGGGTCCTGCTCAATCAGCGCGTCCAGAATGGCATCGGAAATCTGGTCGCACATTTTGTCCGGATGTCCCTCGGTCACCGATTCCGATGTAAACAGTTTTCTCTCCATCTTGTTCTCCTCCTTGCTTTTTTACCTCTGCGGGTGTTGTACGCGGCCGCAGTCCGCAGCATAGGAAGAAAAATCGAGCCCGCAAAAAGCGGACTCGTTGAATGGCTTCATCGAATCCTCTTATTGTTCGATTGCTCGCTCAGGTTGGCACCTTCCATTTTTCAGGGGTTGCCGTGATATCATCGATCCTTGGGTCTCCATCACTCTGAATAAGGGGCTCGTTTCTTCTATTTACTTGTCGGTATTACTATACACGATTTTGAGTGGTTTGCCAAGAGGTTTTTGCGGGGAAAAAGGGGTTTTAGAAAATTTTTAGAGCCTACACGCCTTCCTCCATCGCTGGCTCAAATCCGCGCCAGCAGCACAAAGTTCAGGATGAACAGCAGCGTGGCCACCCACAGGATGGGGTGGACCTCCCCGGCCTGCTTCTTGCAGATCTTGGTGATGCAGTAGAAGATGAAGCCCGCCGCAATGCCGTAGGAAATGCTGTAGCAGAGAGCCATGAAGACGCCGGCAAAGAAGGCCGGCACTGCCTCATCAAAGTCCTCCCACTGGATCTCCTTGAAGGCGGACATCATCATAACACCTACCACCACCAAAGCCGGCGCCGTGGCCGCAAAGGGAATGGCGCTGACAAAGGTTGCCAGGAAGGCGCTGATGGCAAAGCATACGGCTACCACCACACTGGTGAGGCCGGTGCGTCCGCCGGCGCCGATTCCCGCAGCACTCTCCACAAAGGTGGTGGTGTTGGACGTACCAAAGATGGCACCGATGGAAGTAGCTGTGGCATCCGCAAACAGAGCCTTGTCGAGCTTGGACTTGAAACCGGTGCTGGTCTCCATGGTCTTCTCATCTTCCTCGCTGAAGATGCCAGCCCGGCGGCCGGTGCCGATGAAGGTGCCGATGGTGTCAAAGGTATCCGACAGGCTGAAGGAGAAGATAGTCACCAGCACCAGCGGGATCTTGGACGCATCCCGGAACAGGGACGGCAGCCCCTCGCTGGTGAAAATAGCGCCAAAGGTGGTGGGCAGCTGGCTGCAGGCATCGGTAAAGCTGATGGTATCTGCGGTGGTGGTCACACCCATGGGGATGCCAAGAATGGCTGTCGCAATAATCCCGATGAGGATAGCGCCCTTCACCTTGCAAACCAACAGCACAATGGTCAGCACCAGCCCGATGATAAACAGCCAGAAGGCCGGCTGGTTCAGTGTAGCCAGGGCCGGTACGCCAGAGCTAAAATCAATAATCCCCACATTCAGAAGGCCGATATAGGCCACAAAAATGCCAATACCGCCGCCAATGGCGTTCTGCAGGCTCCGGGGAATGGCCTTGATGATGGATTTGCGGATCTTGGTCACCGTGATCAGGATATTGATGACGCCGCAGATAAATACCATGGACAGGGCCTGCTGCCAGGTAAACTCCAGGCCCAGGCACACGGTGTAGACGAAGAACGCGTTGAGGCCCATGCCCGGCGCCTGGGCGTAGGGCACATTGGCCACCAGGCCCATGACCAGGGTTCCGACAATGGACGCAATGATGGTCGCCAGGAATACGGCGCCCCACTCCATTCCGGACTGGCTCAGGATAGACGGATTCACCGCAATAATGTAGGCCATGGCAAAAAAGGTTGTCAGGCCTGCGATGACCTCTCT
>CAJFTW010000104.1 GCA_904420025.1 Candidatus Pseudolachnospira avium | reverse complement strand
CCTGGCGCTTGGAAAGCTTCTGCTTTTCACCGCCCTTACCGCGCTGGTTGAAGGCGCTGAGGTCTGCCTCCTTGTTGGGGAGCATCTTGTATGTAAAGATACAGTAGATCAGGCTGGCCACAGCCGGCAGCCAGGAGGCCTTGATGGTGCTGAACATGTTGAGCAAGTCGGTGCCGCCGGCAGCTTCAATGTATCCGTTGTACATAATATAGCCGCTGACGCCCATGGCGCCGATGGGGAGGCGGCCCAGCCACATGGTCACGCAGAAGGTCATGGGCAGCATCATCCGGCTGGTGGTTACGGAACCAGTATTGCCCAGGGACATCAGGAAGGCCATCATGATCAGCATAACGGAAACCTGGCTGGCAATATACTGGGCCAGCAGTACGGAGATGATCAAGATGGTAGCGACAATGGCCAAGTCAGATTTGCCGCCGCCTTTGGACAGCAGCTTCTTTTGAATCCAGTCTACGACGCTGGTCTTGCCAAAGGCATAGGCAAGAATAAACATACCGCCCATCAGCAGGATGTTTTGGTTGGAAAAGGATGAAAAGGCTTCCAGGGGGCTGATGACGCCGGTCAGCGCCAGCAGGATAGCGCAGGCCATGGAAACCACGCCAAAGGCAAATTTGCCGGACAGCATGGCCACAATAAAGACTACCAGGATAATCAAGGTAATATACATGGGATCCATAAAATGATTTCTCCTCTCATTCTCATTTTTGTTTTGGAAATGTGTCTACGGCTGCAACAATAAAGCGTCCTACCGGCCCACCCCCTCTCCGGAAAAGCCTGCCTCTGCCTGTGCACTGTGCAGAAGGCCCTTGAGATACCCTGTCATATAGGCGCAGGAGGTTTCCGACATGCGCCCTGTCTCCGGATGAAAGAGCGCATGGTCAATACTGATGTTGGCGCGGCAGCCGCAGCGGACCAGCTGCCGCATAATGGCGATCATATCGGCATAGCCGTCCTCTGCCAGGGTTTCCTCAAACTGGGGCAGAGGGCTGCTGACGTTGCGGAAGTGGACGGTAATAATTTTATCCTTCCGGCAGAATTCTTCTATGTCCTCCAGGAGATTGCCGAACGCCGGATTTTCCAGCCAGCAGCCAATGCAGAGCTTCATGCCCAGGTACGGGCTGTCCCCGGCCAAGGCAAAGGCTTTCCGGTAGCAGCCGGTATTCCAGATCAGGCTGGGGATGCCGCAGACATTGGCAAGCGGCGGATCGTTGGGGTGCAGGGCCAGGCGTACCTTCTCCCGCTCGCACACCGGCAGGGCCTTCTCCAGAAAGTAGCGGAAATTGTCCCAGAGGGCTGCGTCCGTCACCTGGTCCGGGTTCAGGCTGGGCCGGGCTTCCAGTTCGGTAAGATTGCAGAGAAACGTGTGCATGCCATGGCTGTGCTGGCCGGGGCCAATGCCGGAGCGGAGCATACCGTTGGGCTGCCAGGCCAGGTAATTCACCGGGATTCCCGCGATCCCCAGCACCCGGGTAAATTCATTGTAGGCGTGGATCCATTTGTCCCGGTCCTCCCGGCCCCAGATAATGGAGGGGCACTTCTGCAGCTTCGGGGAGCCAGCCTCCACAACCGTCAGCTGGTATTCTCCGGCCGCCTGCAAAACCTCCTGCACGCCTCTCTCGCAGGTATCTTCCGGAGAGAAGGTGACACCTAAATGGGAAACGCCCATTTCCCGGGCCAAGCGCATGGCTGGAATCCTGTTTTGGCTGAATATCTCACTGATGACGCGCATACCATCCTCCTTATAAGAAAACAGCAAAACTTAATAACGGATAAAAGAAGTAAACCCTCTTTTATTCGCAAAAAAATGGCGTTTCTTGATAAAAGTTTTGTAAATAACGAAACCCATACTCTATATATAAACCATTTTTTCCGGGTTGACAAATATAACAAAATCAAATATGGTATAAGTGAAATGCAATGGATGGAGGGAGAATGGTGAATTACAAGACGCTGCCCTATTTTATGAAGATTGCGGATACCGGGAGCCTTACGGAGGCGGGGAAAGAGCTGGGGATCTCCGTTTCGGCCCTCAGCCGCTATGTGGCGGAGCTGGAAAAATATTTCGGCATGCCGCTGTTTCAGCGCCAAAAGCAGGAAATGCTTTTGACGGAAGCGGGAAAGCTGTACTACCAGGGCTGCCGCCGGCTCCAGGAGCTGCAGAACAAGACCCGGTACGAGATCGCCAAGCTCACCGCACCGGGGCGGGAGCGGCTGCGCGTCGGCCTGACGCCCTCGGGGGTGGCCTTTCTGATCCCCCTGTACCAGGAGCTGATGCAGGCCTTCCCGGAGCTGGAGCTGGAGATTGTGGAGGGCTATGCCTTTCAGCTGCTGGAGGGGATCCGGAATGGTTCCATAGACATGCTCTTTGGCTACTACCATCCGGATTATCTGGATGGTGTGGAGTATGCCCTGTTCTTCCGGGGAGAGATTTACCTGCTGGTGCCCCGCTACCACCCGGTGTCCGCCTCCGGCGGAGTGGATTTGAAAAATGTGACATCCATCCGGCCAGAGGAGCTGCGGGCGCTGGAGGGCATGTCCTTTGCCTACACCTCGGACGAGACCATCATGGGAAAAGAAATCTCCCGGGCGCTGGGGAAGCTGGCCTTCCACCCGGTTTCCCAGTTCCGCTCCCGCAACGCCCAAATGGTGAATTCCCTGCTGCAGACCGGCTACTACGCGGGCTTCAGCTATTATCTGGAAAATGTGCCGGAGCTGGTCTACTTCCACATGCCGGAGCCCATTTACATGTATACCGCCGCCGTGTTCCCCCAGGGCAGGACGCCGGGGGCGGCGGAGCGGTGGATCTGTGCCCGGCATGCGGAGTCCCAGCGCCGGGTCAAGGGGTATGAGGAGGCGTTGAACGGGCTGGCCCGGAGCATCCTGGGAGCCGAGGGGGAACACCCTTCGGATACCCCGTTATGCAGTGAAAAGCATGGCAGGCAGCGGAAAGGAGGGGAGGCAGTATGACATCCGAATGGCTGCGGTACCTGATTGCGGTGGCGGATGACGGCAGCATTTCCCGGGCGGCCCGGGAGTGCAGTATTTCCCAGCCGGCCCTGACCCAGTGCATCCAGAAAGCGGAGGCGGAAATCGGGCAGCCGCTGTTTTTACGGCGGAACCACGGGGTGGAGCTGACGGACTGCGGGCGGATTTTCATCAACAACGCCCGGGCCATGCTGTTTGTGGGAGCCCAGATGGAGATGGCCATGGAGGAGCTGAAGCGGAAGGGCACCCGGCAGCTTCATCTCTTTCTGGAAGAAAAAATCCGCAACGTGCTGTATCGGATGTGGATGAGGCCTTTTCACGAAATTGCGCCGGAGGCGGAGGTGCAGATCAGCACGGGATCTACCCAGGACGGGGAGGCCTATCTGCTGCAGGATTTGGCGGAGCTGGCGGTGTTTTACACGGATCGCCGCTTTCGCAAAGAGCTGGCATACGACATCCTGGTTGAGAGCGAATATTTTCTGGCGGTGCCGGAGGGCTCGGAAACGGCCCGGCATCTGGCGGCACATCCGCCGGATTTGAGATGCTTGGAGGAAGAAACCTTTATCCTGAACAGCGGAAAAACGGAAATGCGGTTTTTTCAGCAGAAAATCCTGGAGAAATATCACCTGTATCCCCGGAAAATCCTGGAGGCGGATCAAATTACCACCGTGCGCCACATGGTGGGAAAAGGATACGGTGTGGGCTTCCTGCCGGATGCGCTGGCCCGGGAGGAGGGGGAGGAATACCAGCTGTTTTCCCTGCCGGAACCGTTTTTTTACCAGACGGTGTTGGCACGGCGGAAGGACCGGCGGCTGTCCCGGCTGGCGGAGCAATTTCGGGAAATGGTTCTGGAAAAAAGCAGGAAGGAGTAGGCTCGGTACGCCGCATCACGGAGCACCGGCCCGCTCCTCCCGGCGTCCGGCGGCTGCCTCATCCGGGGGCACCAGCTTCCCCTGGCGCCGGGCCAACTCCGCCAGCTCCCGGTTCCGCTGGTTGACCGGCCCAAATTCCGAAAGGCAGCAGATCACCTGCCGGCAGCGGCCCATCATTTCCACCGCCTGCCGGAAGGCCGCCTCCCCCACCGGGAAGAAGGCCTTCTCCGTCACCACCTGGGCGGCCAGGGCCCGGGCCACCGGCGTGTCCAGGTCGTTCTCCGGCAGAATCCCCGCGGCAAAGGGAATGCCGCTCCGCTGCAGCCGCCGGTACACGGGAATCCCGGAGCCGCCGCCTCCTATGACAAAGACCTGGGGCTCCCCCGGAGCCGCCTCCAGCTCCACGCAGCCGAATAGCTCGTTGTAGCTGCCCCGGGTGACCCCGTACAGCTGGCGGATATAGTCACCGGAGAAGATTTCCTCCGGTGTGCCGTATTTCTGGATGCCATCGTGGTGGACACAGAGGATGCTGTCGGACACCCGCTGGGCCAGATCCAGCTCGTGGAGGGACATGATCACGGCCACCTGCCGCTGCCGGACCAGGGTCTTGAGGATGGTCAGAAGCTCCAGCTTGTAGCGGATGTCCAGGAAGGAGGTGGGTTCGTCCAGGACAATCACGTCCGGCTCCTGGCAGACGGCCCGGGCCAGCAGCACCCGCTGCCGCTGGCCGTCGCTGATCTGGGAGAAGGGCGTGTCGTACAGATCCATGGCGTGGACCATCTCCATGGATTCCCGCACCACCTGCCGGTCCCGGTCCGAGAGGATCCCCAGCCGCCCGGTGTAAGGGTAGCGGCCGGTGGAGACCACGTCCCCGCAGGACATCAGCTCCGGATGCACCCGCTCCGTCATCAGT
>CAJFTW010000103.1 GCA_904420025.1 Candidatus Pseudolachnospira avium | reverse complement strand
GCTCCTGATTTTTCCAGAAAAACCAGGCAAAAAAGAGGATCAGCCCAATCTTAGCAAATTCGGAAGGCTGTATCTGAATACCGGCAATGGAAATCCAGCGCACCGCATTGTTGGCCTCTACACCAACGCCGGGAATAAAGATGACGCCTAAAATTACCAGCACCCCCAGATAGATCAGCGGAGCCAGGTTCAGCAGCACGTGGTAATCAATGAGGGCTAGAATGAACATAGCCACGGTCCCTGCACCAATTCCCAGCAGCTGCTTCATAATGGTGGAAGAACGGGTTGGATCGTTGACCATGGCGCTGTTCAGAACCAGGATGCCGATGACGCACAGCACTGCAATGATCAGCAGGATCCGGAAATTGAATTTTTTTAGTTTATATTCCTGAAGACGAAACATAATTCTCCCTCGTATCTATCTTCTGCCAAACAATCTTGCCCAGAATCCCTTGGGTTCGCCGAATTCCAGAAAGGGGACCTCCTCCCCCAGAATCCGGCGGACAATATTTTCGTAGGCTTGGCCTGCTGCGCTGCCGCTTTCCAACAGCGGAACGCCCTGGTTGGTGGACAGGATCACCTGCTCATCGTCCGGGATTACCCCGATCAGGGGAACTCCTAATAGATCTACAATGTCTTCCGCAGACATCATATCCCCCCGCCGGACCATATCCGGCCGCAGGCGGTTGATAATCAGGTGGTTCCGGTGGATGCCGCCGGCTTCCAGCAGGCCCAGGATCCGGTCCGCGTCCCGGATTGCGGAGACCTCCGGGGTGGTTACAATGAGTGCCCTGTCTGCAGCGGCGATGGCGTTCTGGAAGCCCCGCTCAATGCCGGCGGGGCAGTCCAGGATTACATAATCGAAATCCTGCTTCAGTCCCTCCACCAGCTTGATCATCTGCTCCGGCGTTACCGCCGTCTTATCCCGGGTCTGGGCGGAGGGAAGCAGATACAGGCCTGGCGTCTGCCGGTCCTTGATCAGCGCCTGGCTTAGGCGGCAGCTGCCCTCCACAACGTCCACCAGATTGTAGACAATCCGGTTTTCCAGGCCCAGCACCACGTCCAGGTTGCGCAGGCCAATATCGGTATCGATCATCACAACGGATTTTTCTCTCTTGGCTAAGCCGGTACCTATGCTGGCAGAGGAAGTGGTCTTCCCCACACCGCCTTTTCCTGAGGTAATGACAATAACTTCGCTCATATTCTTACCTCCACTTGAATTTTCCTCTATGATGATCACCGCAATGGGTGTTAATCGCTGACTTCCACGTCGCCGGCTACCGCGTGACGTGCCTGGATGTCCTCCAGCGAAAGCTCTCCATAGTAGTATTTGTATACATCGCTGGCTACGTCCACAGCACGGCCGGAGGTGTATCCGTAGGGGATAGTAACCGTCACGGATATTTCCGGGTTGTCGTAAGGGGCATAGCTGATAAAGTTGGCGTGGTTAGGACGCAGCTTGTTTTCCTCTGCGGTACCGGTTTTGCCGGCTGCCACCACGGAGGCCTCAAAGGCCCGGGCAGCCGAGTTGTTTACCTCATCGTTGATCACCTCGTACATTCCCTGGTGAACGGTATCCCAGGTGGAGGCGGAGAAGTCCGTGGTATTGGCAATTTCCGGCTGGTAATCCACCACCACATTTCCATCGGTGTCGGTTACCGAGTCCAGAAGGGTCAGATTGTAGACAGTCCCGCTGTTGGCTAGTGCCGTTACATACCGGGCCAGCTGCACATTGGAGAACCGGTGGGTACCCTGACCGATGGCCGAAGGCACCGGCGCCGTGTCCGAAATCTGCGGCTCCCGCTCCCGGATCTCGATGCCGGAGGTGGTGTCCAGCCCGAAGGCAGAGGCAAAAGCCTGAATAGCTTGTACGCCTTTTGATTCGTTGTAGTTCCCGTTATCATCCAGGGAAAGGCGGTACCCCATTTCACTGAAGTAATAGTTGCAGGAACCGGAGATGGCTCCTACTGTGTTGATCAGGCCATGGGTCCGGGTTTCGTAGGAAGAAGAATACAGCCAACAGGACAGATCCAGTCCCAGCTCGGTAAATACGCCTTTGGTTTCCACCAGCTCGTCCGCTGTCACCACGCCGGACTCCAAGGCCGCAATGGCGGTGATGGGCTTAAACACGGAGCCCGGTGCCGTCTGGGCCTGGGTGGCCGCATTGTACAAGGGCGAGGACTGGTCGTTGATCAGCTGATAGTAATAGTCCGCGTCCACGGTACCGGAGAGTTTGTTGTTGTCATAGCTGGGGTAGGAAACCACCGCCAGCACCTCCCCGGTGTTGACGTCTGTGACGGTCACTGCGGCGGAGCAGGGATCCAGCGCCAGCTGGGCCGGCGTCAGCTCCAGGTTGCTGATCTTGGACAGAAGGAAATCGTAAGCTGCTGCCAGGGTCTGGCTGGAGAGGCTGGCCACATCCTCGTCGTTCTGCTCCACCACGCCCTGGTCCATCAGGGCCAGGCACAGGTCGCAGCCGGTAATGTCATCATCCATGATCAGGTTTTCATAAATCTTTTTGCTGAACCGGGAACTATTCCGTGCCAGCTCCAGAATGTCCGCCACCAGGGCCCGGTAGGTCTCCTCCGCGCTGGTGTACTGGCTCTCCAGGGAAAGCTTGGATACGTCAATCCAGTTCTGGGACAGGGCATACTGGAGGAACTCCTGCAGGCTGATGGTTTCGTCCGTCCGGTAGGCAATGTAGGTCTCATCGGAGGTGTCAATGTTGTCGTTCAGCAGGTAGCCGGCCTCATCCAGGATGGTGTAGACATAGCTCATATAGTCCTGCATGAACTTTTCATTGTCCGGCTTGTCCGCGTCCAGATCCCGGTAAGGGGTGGGGTTGGAACTCAAGAGCTCCGCTTCCAGCTCTGCCAGCACCCGGTCCTGCCCACTCTGGAAGGCCTGGTAAATCCGCTTTTCCGCATCGCTGGCATCCTCCGAGGAGAAGTGGCTGGTGTCCAGAATGTTGTTGTTAATCAGTTGGAAATATACATCGTACAGGGACAGCCGCCGGGTGGAGCTGCCCATGCCGGCAGTGTTTTCAAATTTCCCTGGATACAGCTTGCTGGCCAAAATGCCGGCCAGGCGCTGTTCAATAATGTGGTAGATGCCGATGGTCAGATCCTTGTCGATGGTCAGATGCACGTCGTTGCCAGTCTCCGGCTCTGTCTCGCTGATGATCTCCATCACGTGGCCCAGGCTGTCCAGGTACATGGTGCGCTCACCCTTCTCCCCTTGGAGATACAGCTCCATGGTCTGTTCAATGCCGCTTTTGCCCACCACATCTCCAGAGGAATATTTCTCCTCTCCGGCTTCCTCATTCAGCTCCGAGATCTCATCGGTGCTGGCCTGGCCGGTATAGCCCAGCACATGGGCGAAATATTGTCCGTCGTTGTAGACCCGGATATAGTCCTCGGCAATCTCCACGCCCTTCAGGTCATCGGCGTGCTCCAGAATGTCCGACATGGTGGTTTGCTGGATGTCTGTGGCAATGGTGATGGGAATGTAGCGCTGGTAGGCGTTGGCAGCCAGGGCGTAGCGGATGTTGATCAGCTTCAGGGCTGTCTCATCGTCCACCGTGTACATTTCCTCCGGTAACTCCCGGGAATTTTTGTACCCGATGCCGTACCGGCTGTACAGATACTCAAAAACCCCCCGGGCCGAAATGTTCTCATCGGTTTTTTCCGTGGTGTCCTCCAGCAGCTCGTCCACAGAGCTGAGTCCGTACATATCCCGCAAAAACCGCTGCAGCTCCGTGCCGGAGGCGGTAAACTGAAATTCTCCGTTGTTGTCAATGACCACCGGGATGACGGTCTGGATCTCCTCGCCATACTTGTCCAGAATCTCAATGAGGTCCAGAAGCATCAGGTTTTTAGCGTAGCCATCGCTGTAATCGCCGGTGTCCGTCAGGGTTACCGTGTACACCAGCTGGTTGTAGGCCAGCAGGTTGCCGTTCCGGTCATAGATGTTGCCCCGGGTGCTGGGCAGGCTGATGGTCCGCTGGGTCATCTGGCTGACGCCGGCCTGCATATCCTCCCCCTCTACAATCTGCAGCCGGAACAGGCGGAATACCAGGACGCCGAACATAATCAGGAAAACAATGGTCAGAGGGAACAGCCGGGAGCGGGCCACCCGCTTCAGCTTGTACCCAATAAATTCCAAAAGATCTCTAAACAAACTTCTTCGCACTCCTCTTTTCAAACTGGGCGAACTTAACGTTCAAAAACCGCAGGAATCGGTACAGCACCAGTGTTAAAAGCACCGTGTATACGATTTCCGGAAGGATTACTTTCCACAGGTAAGCCGGAAAATTCAGCTGCCCCCGCATCAGGAAATCGAAAAAATAGATGAACAGGTTATACAGGAAATCGCTGAGGATACAGAGAACCACAGGCATATTTAAGAATTCCGTGTAGAACACCTGGCCCAACAGGCCATTGCCGTAGCCGATGGCCATGTAGGCCAGGGCGCTGAAGCCCAGGGTCTCCCCAAAGAAGGAATCCACCAGCAGGCCGCTGAAAAAGCCGATGAGCATGCCGTCCGCCTTGCCCCGCAGAAAGCCAAAGGTAAAAGTGACGATCAGCAAGAGGTTGGGCACCGTGTCAATGAGGGTGAAAACGGCAAACACATTGTTCTGCACCATAAAGGTGGCGATTATCACCACGAAATAAAACAGCACTCTTTTCCAGGTCACTCCAGCGCCTCCCCCGTTTCCTTCAAGGTGGTGATCACCAGTACCGAATCCAGTTGGGAGAAATCCACCACTGGGATCAGATAGCCGGATTTGGTCAGGTTATTGGAGTCCACCTCCAGATCTGCGGCATAGCCGATGAGGATCCCCGGTAAATATTCACTGCTGGTATTGGAGGTGACAATCTTATAGTTATTTTCCAGGTTGTCATCCTTGTCAATGTACTGCAGCAAAAGGCGCCCTTCCTCATACAGAAGCAGGTCGCCGGTGACAATACAGGGAGCCTGGGAGATCAGGGCCATGGCACTGACGCTGCGGCCGTCATCAATGATGGTGCTGACGGTGGCGGTATTGGTCTCCACGGAGGTGACAATTCCCACCAGGCCGCCGTCCGCAATGACGTTCATGTCCACCTGGATCCCATCTGCGCTTCCCTTGTCAATCTTGAAGGTCTGATACCAGTTGCCGGAATTTTTGCTAATAATGTGGGCCCCGGTGGTCTCGTAATCCGGGTATTGCTCTTTCATGTCCAGAAGCTCCTGATATTGTTCCAGCTCTGCCTGCTGCAGCTGATAGCGGGTATTGTCCTCACGCAGCTGCGCTACCTCCTCCGAGAGGCGTTCATTTTCCTGGCGGATCTGATCCAGCTCCGTCAGGTTGTCCACCTGGCCGGATACATAGCTTCCAATTTTGTTCAGCCCCTTTTGCATGGGCATTAAAACGGTGTTGATTCCGGTTCGCAGGACGTTGTTGACGGAACTGCTGACAGAGCTGACAATGATCAGGATCAGGCAGACCACAATCAGCATAAAAAAGACATGTTTGGTCTCTATATGAAAATGAGATTTCCTCTTCATGAAATATAACCCCGTTCTTTAAAGCTTAGATAGCGATTATCCCCGATGATGATGTGGTCCAACACCGGAATTTCCAGGAGGTCGCCGGCCTCCTGCATCCTCTTGGTAAGACGGATATCCTCTCTGCTCGGCGTCGGGTCTCCGCTGGGATGGTTGTGGACCAGCACCACGTACACCGCCTCCTGCCGCATGGCCTCCAGGAATACCTCCCGGGGCGTGACTAAGGAAGCGTTGACGGTCCCCCGGGAGATTACCGTCTCCCGGAGCAGGTGCCCCTTGGTGTCAAACATGGCCACCACCATCTCTTCCTGCTTCTTGTACCGCAGGTCTTCCATAAAGTACCGGGCAATGGCTTCCGGCCGGTCCAGCCGGATCTCTTCCCGGGCAGACGCCTTGGCAATCCGCCGGGCCAGCTCCCCGATACACTGGAGCTGCACAGCCTTCACCGGGCCAATTCCCGGAATCCGGGTCAGCTCCCCCAGAGTCAGCCGCACCACCGCGGCCAGCCCGTTTTTCTCTCCTCTTCTCGCCAGAAGCTTCTGGGCCAGTTCCAGCGCCGTCTGCCCGCAGGTGCCGCTGCGCAGAATCACCGCCAAAAGCTCCGCATCACTCAAATAGGCCGGACCCGCAGCCCTACATTTTTCATAGGGCCGCTCACTGTCCGGAAGTTCTTTCATGGTCAGATTGTCTTTGGTCCGATCCGTTTTCTCTTTGTCTTTCATAGGCGTGTGGCAACAAGCCCTCACGTCCATCCCCCGTTTTTGTCACCTAAGATTCTATCACAGTTCCAGCCCCGCGTCCACCAATTTCTGTAAAGACATCAAAATTCCATATTTGGCATGGTACCAGGTGATGCCTCCCTGGAAGAAAACGGTGTAGGGAGGGCGCAGGGGGCCGTCCGCCGAAAGCTCAATGGAGGAGCCCTGGACAAAGGCGCCGGCTGCCATAATCACCTCATCGTCGTACCCGGGCATGGCCCAGGGCTCCGGGGTCACAAAGCTGTCCACCGGTGCGGCCATCTGAATGCCCTTGCAGAAGGCCTTCAGCCATTCCGGGCTGTTCAGGTTGATGGCCTGGATGATGTCGTACCGGGGCGTAGCCGCCGCCGGGTGGACGGAAAAGCCCAGCCGCTCATAGAGGCTGGCGGCAAAAATGGCACCCTTCTCCGCCCCGGCGGTGACCGTGGGGGCCAGGAAGAAGCCCTGGTAGAAGGAAGGGTTCATGCCCAGGCTGGCGCCCACCTCCCGGCCAAGGCCCGGGGAGGTCAGGCGGCGGGCTGCCTGCTCAATGCAGTCCGACCGGCCGCAGATATATCCGCCTGCCGGGGCCAGGCCGCCGCCGGGGTTCTTGATCAGGGAGCCCACAATCATATCCGCTCCCACATCCGAGGGTTCCCGGGTCTGGACAAACTCCCCGTAGCAGTTGTCCACCATGCAGATTACATCCGGCCGCCGCTCTTTGACAAAGGCAATCAGCTCCCCGATCTGCTCCACGGAGAGGGTGGGCCGGGAGGCGTAGCCCTTGGAGCGCTGTATGGTGACCAGCCGGGTCTTGGGATTTAAGGCCGCGGCAATGGCCGGATAGTCAAAGCCGCCGCCCGGCAGCAGGTCCACCTGCCGGTAGGTGACACCGTACTCGGCCAGGGAGCCGGCGGAGGGCCGGATGCCAATGACCTCCTCCAGGGTGTCATAGGGCTTCCCCACCGGGGAGAGCAGCTCATCCCCGGGCCGCAGGTTGGAGGAAAGAGCCAGGTTCAGGGCGTGGGTGCCGCAGGTGATCTGGGCCCGCACCAGGGCGTCTTCGGTGTGGAAGGTGTCCGCATACACCCGTTCCAGGGTATCCCGGCCATCATCGTTGTAGCCGTAGCCAGTGGTCCCTGTGAGATGGCTCTCGCTGACCCGGTTCTTCCGCATGGCTCCCAGCACCTTCAGCTGGTTGTACTCGGCAATCTCGTCAATCCGGGCAAAACGGGGGGCCAGTTCCGCCAGCACCTCCTCCCCCAGCCGCCGCACTGGCTCCGAGATGCCCAGCGCCTGATACTGTTCCTGGATTTCTGCCTGTAAGTCCTTCATGCTATGATTCCTCTTTTCCCGCATTCTTCTAAGATGGCGGCCTTTAGGGCCGCAGTGTCCGGGTATTCCTCCCGGTTCAGCCAGATCACGTCCGGCTCCCGCTTGAACCAGGTGATCTGACGTTTGGCGTAATGGCGGGTTTCCCGCTTGATCTTCTCCACCGCCGCCTCCAGGGAAAGCTCCCCGTCCAGGTACTCCAGCAGCTCCTGGTAGCCCAGCCCCTGCATGGAAACCATCTTTCGGGTGCATCCCAGCTGCCGCAGGCGCTTAACCTCCTCCAGGAGTCCGGCTTCCATCATTTGGTCCACTCGCTGGTTGATGCGCCGGTACAGCTCCGGCCGCGGCCGGTTCAGCACAAAATAGGCGTAGGTATAGGGGGATTCCCGTCTCCTCTCCCGCTGATTGTGAACGGAGATGGGTTCCCCGGTCTCGTGAAAGTATTCCAGGGCCCGGACCACCCGCTTCACATTGTGGGGATGGATCTCGGCAGCTGATGCCGGATCCACCTGGGCTAGCCGGCGGTGCAGATCCTCCGGCCCCTTCTCCGCCGCCTCCCGCTCCAGCTCTTCCCGGTAGGCCGGGTTCCCGCCGGTCTCCGTAAAGTCAATGTCCCGGAGCAGCGCCTGAATGTAAAAGCCGGTGCCGCCGATGACAAGGGGCAGATGGCCCCGGGACCAGATCTCCTCCATGGCAGCCTTGGCTGCCCGCTGGAACTCCACCACGTGAAACTCCTCCCAGGGCTCATAGCAGTCGATCAGGTGGTGGGGGATCCCCTGCTGCTCCTCCGGGCGGATTTTTGCGGAGCCGATGTCCATGTGGCGGTACACCTGCATGGAGTCGGCGCTGATAATTTCCCCCTGGGCGGCCCGGGCCAGCTCCAGGGAAAGGGCGGTTTTTCCCACCGCCGTGGGGCCGGTGAGGACCACCAGCGGCTTTTTTTCTATTCTTGGCTTCATGATACCACCCGCTTGAATTTTTTTTCAATCTCATACTTGCTCATGGAGATGATGGTGGGGCGGCCGTGGGGGCAGGTGTAAGGGTGCTCCAGCTGCATCAGCTCCCGGATCAGTGCCTCCGCCTCCGGGACGGACAGCCGGTTGTTGCCCTTCACCGCCGCCTTGCAGGACATGAGCGCCACCTTCTCCTCCACCAGGTTCAGCCGCCGGTGGCCGGCCTCGTCCGCCAGGCTGTCCAAAAGCTCCAGCAGCAGGTCCTCCCGGGCCAGGCCAAACAGATTCCCCGGCACCCCGTAGACGGCATATTCCTTGCCGCCGAAGGGCTCCATCTCAAAGCCGATCTTTTCAAAGGCATCCCGGTATTCGGAAAGCACCTGCTCCTCCCGGGCGTTTAAGGTCAGAATCAGGGGCGGGTTCATCTGCTGGCTGGTGTACTCCCGGTTTGCCAGGCTTTTCATGGTCCGCTCAAACAGCACCTTCTCATGGGCCGCATGCTGGTCGATCATCAGAAATTCATCCCGCACTTGCACCAGCCAGTAGGTGTCAAAGAGCTGGCCTATGAGCCGGTACTCGTCCCGCGCTTGGGGATCCAGCAGCTTCTCCTCAAAGAGCTCCAGCTGCTTGGGAGCCTCTGCCCGGGGCGGCTCCGGCTGCCCTGACGGCTCCAAAACAGTTCCGGCGTCAGGGAAGGCCGGGGATACTGCCCCGGTCTCCTCCTGCCGGATTTCCTGCCGCAGCGCTTTCTGGAGCACCTCAATGGTGGAGGGCTCATAGTCCGGCCGGCGGGCAGGCTTCCAAGCCGGTGTTTCCCGCACCTGGCCGGCCGGGGCAGCAGCATCAGCCGGCTGATAAGCGGGCCCTGCGGGGCGCTGCTCGGCGGAGGCCCGCAGGGAGCCGGCTGTGCTCTCCCCCTGGGCCTCCTGCCGCCGGCGCTCAAATGGCTCCGGGCCGCGCTCCCGGCGGGCCGGGGATTCGGCGGAAGATGCCGCCTTTCCCTCTTTTTCCGCCGGGCTTTTCTCCTCCGCCAGGCTCACCCGGGGGATCAGCTCCTTGCCCTCCAGGGCGCTGCGGACTGCGGTGTACAGGGTTTCGTACACCGTCTCCTCGTTGCGGAACCGCAGCTCCATCTTGGTGGGATGGACGTTCACATCCAGCCAGGAAGGCTCAATGGTCAGATGCAGCACCGCAAAGGGATACTTGTGCTGCATCACAAAGCCGGCATAAGCGTTCTCAATGGCCTTGGTGATCAGGGCGCTTTTGATATAGCGGCCGTTGATAAAATAGTTCTCGTAGGAACGGTTCCCCCGGGAGATCAGGGGCTTCCCCAGAAATCCCCGGATTTCCACGCAGCCATCCTCCGACCGGGCCTTCACCGGGATCAGCTCCGCGGCGGTTTCCCGGCCATAGACCGTGTAGATAATGTCCCGCAGCTGATGGTTGCCGGCGGTGTGAAGCTTGGTCTGGCTGCCCATCAGAAAACGGAAGGAGATGTCCGGCCGGGACAAGGCCAGCCGCTCTACCAGGCTGCTGATGTAGCCGCCTTCGGTCTGGGGGGATTTGAGGAATTTCCGCCGGGCAGGGGTGTTGTAAAACAGATCCCGCACCACCAGGGTGGTCCCCTCTGGGGCCCCCACGTCCTCCAGGGTTTTCTCCTCCCCGCCCTCCAGCACATACCGGCTGCCCATCACCGTGTCTGCGGTTTTGGTGATCAGCTCCACCCGGGCCACCGAGGCAATGCTGGAGAGGGCCTCTCCCCGGAAGCCCAGGGAGGAGACGGTGAGCAGGTCCTCCGCCCGCCGGATTTTGCTGGTGGAATGGCGCAGAAAAGCCAGGGGGATCTCCTCCTTGGGAATCCCGCTGCCATTGTCCGTAATCCGGATAAAAGAGATCCCGCCGTCCCGGATCTCCACGGTCACCGCCGTGGCGCCTGCGTCCATGGCGTTCTCCAGAAGCTCTTTGACCACGGAGGAGGGGCGCTCAATCACCTCCCCCGCCGCAATCTGGTTAATGGTATTGGAATCCAGTAAAGTAATGTGGGCCATTGCCGCACCTTCTTTCTAAAGCGATCCGCCGCCTGGCCGGCGGCCGGTTCTGTCTGATGCTCAGGAATGCCAGCGGTTTTTCAGCTGGTTCTGGAGCCGGTACAGGGTGTTTAAGGCGTCCCGGGGCGTCAGGGCGTCCAGATCCAGGTTTTCCAGCTCCTCCAGGATGTCG
>CAJFTW010000102.1 GCA_904420025.1 Candidatus Pseudolachnospira avium | reverse complement strand
TTCGCCGTGCTTCTCACGGCATACAGGTACACCCGGAGGGTGTTTCCTCAATTCGCCGTGCTTCTCACGGCATACAGGTACACCCGAAGGATCCGGATATACCGAGGGCTGCCCTGGAATGATTCCGGACAGCCCTCCTTCCTCTGCGGTATATGGTTTCGCTTATTTGAAGCTGACATCCTCGAAATGGGGCTGCACACCCGCTCCCCAGTATCCCTGGATGTCTGTGCTCTCCACCACATAGATGGACTGGTCGCAGATGGGGACCTCCCATATAGACTCAAAATAGAGGGCCTGGCACTGCTTGTAGATTTCCTCCCGCTCCGCCTCGGTGGCCGCCGAATCCGCCGACTCCAGAAGCTCACTGTACTGGATTGCAACCGGATCTTCCTCGTTGTTGTACTTGTTGGACCCGCCCACATTGACCACGTTTGTGCCAAAATTCAGGGCACTGGAAGGATCACCATTCTGATTGTAGGTTCCCAGGGTCAGGCCCCAGTCCGCCGTGTTGTACAATTCCGAGATGGCAGCGGATTCATACATATCAATGGTGACGGTGATTCCCACCTCTGCCAGGTAGGCCTGCACCAGCTCCGCCATGGTCCGCTCCAGGGTATTGTTCTGGATGGCAAAGGAGCAGGTGAATCCATCCGCATAGCCAGCCTCCGCCAGCAGTGCCTTGGCCTGTTCCACATTGTACTCAAAGGGGTAGTTGGTCTCATAGCTGGAGTCATAACCAAATACATCCTTGGAGATACAGCTGTATGCCAGATTTCCCACACCTTCGTAGGCCACCTGGAAAACCTCTTCCCGGTTGATGGCGTAGTTGATGGCCTCCCGGACCCGTACATCCTTGAAATACTCGTTGTGCTGGTTCATCGCAATGCCATTGTGGGCCATCCGGGCATCGTCCGAGGAGACAATGTTCTCATACTGCCCTGCCTGCACATTGGACAGATCCGTAGCACCGGTGTTGTTGCTGATCTGGGCGTTGCCGGTCTGCACCTCCATAAAGGCAGTGGAGGCCTCGCTGATGAACCGGATGGTCAGACCGTTCAGCTGTGTCTTGTCTCCCCAATAGTTCTCGTTCCTCTTGTAGGAAACATGATCGTCCTTGGCGTACTCGGTGACCACAAAGGGGCCGGTTCCACAGGCCACCAGCTCATTGCCTTCCGGGTCTGTGGTGTTGGTACCCTCCTCAAAGCTCTTGCAGTAGATAAACAGATCGGAGCTGCGGTGTTCGAACACGCCCATCTGCCGGGTCAGTGGAAAATACACCGTCAGCTCATCCACCGCCTGTACATTGGCATAATCAATATAGTCATAGTTAGGGCCTGCCGGGCTCTCCGCCACCACACCCATGGTATAGACCACATCGTCTGCGGTGAACTTGTCCCCGTTGTGCCAGTACACATTGTCCCGCAGGTGCACGGTAATGCCCATCAGGTCATCGTCATACTCAAAGGATTCGGCCAGAACGCCTTCCAGATTCAGATCCTGGTCATACTGCCACAGGGTCTCACAGAAAGGCCCAACCTCCACCTTTCCCCAACGATTCACCGTCGTAGTATACATGTTCAAACTTCCATTGTCTCGGGTGGAAATCATGGTAAGCCAGTTGTCCTCCTTGGCCTGGCTGCTTCCCCCGGAATTTTCCCCAGAAGCGCCGGTCTCCGCTGCGCCACCCGTTCCCGCTGCCCCGCTGCTCTCTGTGCCGCCGCCTCCGCAGGCTGCCAGGGATGCGGTCATGGCAAATGCCAGGGCCAATGCTGTCAGTTTCTTCCATTTTTTCATGTTCTTCCTCCTTCTTGACTGGGACTCCATTCCTCCGTTTGAAATGGGAGTTCCCTTTTGTATCGTCAGGGGCAGCCTGCCTGTTCTTATGATGAAACATTAGCTGGCAGCCCCGGGGCGACCCATGTTTTCTCACTCGAAATCAGCCCGCACGCCCATCACCTGATCCCGGAAAATACGGGGATCCATCAATTTCAGTTCCGGGCTGATTTGGGGCATAAAATCCATCAGCGGCAGAATCTGCGTCTCCAGATCAATCCCCGGTGCAATCTCAATCAACTCCACGCCATCCGCCGTCAGCCGGAACACACACCGCTCGGTAATATACAGAACCGGCTTATGCTGCTCCCGGGCCACTTTACCGCTGAAGGTAATCTCATCCACCTGTTTCACAAACTTGCGGAAGCGGCCTTCCTTCAGAATGTGCACCTTTCCGTCCCGGATTTCCACCTTCAGGCCGCCGGAGGTCATAGTACCGCCAAATACAATCTTTTTGCTGTTGGCGGAGATGTTTACGAAACCGCCGGTTCCCATAATCTTTCCCGCCAATCGGTGTACATTGACATTCCCTTCCTGATCCAGTTGAGCAAAGCTGAGGAAGGCCACATCCAAGCCGCCGCCGTCATAGAAGGCAAACTGATCCGGCATGGGGATTACCGCCCGCATATTCCGGAAAATACCGAAATTGCTTCCCTCCGGCGGGCCGGCCACACCGCCCACGGTGCCGCACTCGGTGGTCAGGGTAAACTGGTCGCTGATTCCTTCCTCCTGGGCCACCGCGCTCAGCGCCGTCTGTACCCCCACGCCCACATTGCCCACAACACCCGGGCGAATTTCCAGAAGGCTCCGCCGGCAGATGGCTTTCCGTTCCGTCAAAGGCAGCGGCGGCATATCCGCCGGAATGGTAGGAAAATCACAGGAAGCATGGCGGTCGGTGGGCTTTCCTTCCAGGCTGTAGGACTGCCACTGGTCCGGCTCCACCACCACCGCGTCCACATAGATACCCGGAATTTTTACTTGTTTGGGGTTCAGGCAGCCGGTCTTGGTCATCCGCTGCACCTGGACAATCACCACACCGCCGTTGTTGTGAACCGCCTGGGCCACCGCCATCTCGTCCAGGAAGGAGGCCCCCACCTCATCCTCCATGGTCACATAGCCTTCCTCATCTGCTGTGGTTCCCCGCAGCAGGGCCACCGTGGGCTGAATGGTCTTATAGAACAGGTACTCCTCCCCGTCAATCTCCATGACACGCACAATGTCCTCGGTGGTCTTCTCATTGAGCTTGCAGCCCTTCTGCCGGGGGTCCTGGAAGGTGTGAAGCCCCACCTTGGAGATCACGCCGGGGGTCCTGGCCGCCGCCGCCCGCATCATCTGGCTCATAACGCCCATGGACAGGTTGTACCCCTCAATCTCGTTGTTGTCGATCATCCGGGCAATCTTGGGGGACTGGCCGATATGGCCGCCAATGGCCCGCTTCACCATGCCAGGGACTGCCAGCACGGAAAAACCCCGGTCTGAATCCGGCTGCCGGTCTCCCACGCCGTTGGGGAAAAACAGCGTCAGGTTCTCCGGCTTGCCGGTTTCCCGGTACCGCCTGGCCACCGCCTGGAACAGGGCGGAGGGTTCCCGGATCCCAGTGCTGGTGCCGTCCAGGTAAACCACGGCCCCGCTGGGGATCATGCGCACCGCCTCATCCGCTGTCAGCACCGGCACTCTATTTTTGATCTTTTTTACTTTTTCGCACATAGTATCCCTGCGCTCCTTCCCTGTTATTCTTTAAACGAATTCTTCTTATTGAAGAAGTCGCTGGCACCCTCCTTGAAATTGCCGGACGCGCACAGGTGCAGGTTAATCCGCTGCTGCTCCTTGAAATACGGCTCCAGCCGCTGCCGGCGCCAGCACAGGGAGGCTTCCTTGATGGCCCGGGGGCCCGAATAGGGCTTTTCCGCAATAATCTTTGCCCACTCCATGGCCTTGCGGAACGCTGCGTCCCCGGTTTTTTCCGGGTCGTCCACCACGTCATTGACCACGCCCAGAGCCATCCACTCCTCCGCCGTCATGTCCTTCCGGGGCATCAGCATCACTTCCATGGCCTTGGCATTGCCCATCAGCTCGATCAGCTTTGCTACACCGCCGGACCCAGGAAAAGCGCCAAAATTCACCTCGCTCATACACAAAATGGCATCCCGGCGGGCAATCCGCATGTCGCAGGCCAGTGCCCGCTCAAAGGCGCCGCCATAGGCAGCCCCGTCCAAAGCTGCAATGGTAGGCATGGGCAGATCCGTTACCCGCTCATAGACATTGGTATAGCGGGGGACATTATAGGAATTGATGTCAATATTGGGCATAGCCTTCACATCTGCCCCGGCGCCAAAACATTTTCCCGTATTCCGGAAGATCACCACCCGCAGCTCCGGATTGTGTTTAGCCCAGGTTACCGCCTCCCCGTACTGCTTCCGGTTCTCCTTGGTGGAAATATTCAGCGGCGGGTCATTCAGATGAATAATGCCAATGGGCCCTTCCTGATAATACGCAACCAGTCGTTTTTCCTTTTTTTCTTCTCCCATGATGATCTCCTTCCAAAATACCAAATATTTTCACATATTTACCTGTATGTCCCAGGTTTCTCTGTGAAATTCTATATCAATTATATATTTCCATATATTCTTTGTCGAACATATAGTTTTTGTTGCATAACAAGCTCCAGTTTGTGGTTTTTCACTCCACAGAAAACAAAAAGCCCCGGGAATTTCTTCCCAAGGCTTCTGTATTTCTTCTTTCTACATATTTTTAACCCGCTCCAAGATCACTTCCAGGGTACTCTGCCATTCCGCCAAAGCACCGGTATCCTCCAGGTGGTTCAGCGCCTGCCAGTTGAGCCCGCCAGGCGTCATCTCCCCGGCCAGCTCCTCCAGAGGGCCTGGGAAATCTGCCGCCATCTGGCCCAGGGCCCCCCAGTAGGAGGTCAGGTAGGTCCTGGCCTGCTCTTCGGAAACACCTTTTTCCCGGCACCATGCCACCACTTTGGCCAGGAGCATATAGTAAGGGCTCATCAGCGCCGTTGTGGTGCGGAGCACCGCCATCTGTTCCGGTGTCTCCGCCTCCACCACCGTTCCCAAAAGCGAAAGCAGCTCCCGTACCTCCGGCACCGGCGGGCACAGCACCACCGGGCCAACTCTCCGGGCCGCAAAGGGAAGCGGCACCACATCCACACACACTGCCAGCGGACCCACCTGCCGGACGGTTTCTTCCAAGTCCAGCCCTGGTACCAGGCTGATCAGCTTCTTCTCCGGGGTAAACCGCAGATCCCGCAGCACATCCATGGCCTGCTGCGGAAGCACCGCCAGAAAAATCCACTCTGACTCGTCCACCACCTGCTGATTGTCCCGGGCAATCCGCACCTTGCCCGGATACGCATCCCGCAGCCGTTCTGCCTTTTCCCTGGTCCGGGGTGAGACCAGGATGGATAACCGGCTTCCGCTCTCACAGAAACCGGTCATCACCGCGCTGCCAATAATCCCCGTACCAATTAAGCCAATCTTCATGTACCATTCCTCCTTCTATTCCCCTTTATCTTTTCTTTTTTCCAAACTTATGTTAAAGTTATATACGAATGAATCAGCTGCTTTCAGGAGGATCCCATGACCTACTATCCTTCCCTTGACTACTTTCTAGCCATTGCCAGACACAAAAATATTACCAAGGCGGCCCAGGAGCTTCACGTTTCCCAACAGAACCTGAGCATTTACCTGAAACGCCTGGAACAATACTACCAAGTGACCTTATTTGAACGCAAGCCTCGTCTAAAGCTGACGCCTGCCGGTGAAATATTGCTTTCGGAAGCCATGAAAATCCAAGAAATCCAGCAGAATATTCAACAGCAGCTGGAACAGTTCACCGCCAAGAAGCACCTGACAGTGGGCTGCTGCCGGGCCCGGATCCCTTATCTCATGGGCTTTTTTCATATTCCGGATTACTCCTCCCAGCATCCGGATGTGGAAATCCACATAGTGGAAAACAATTCTGTCTCCCTGGAGCAGCTGCTGCTCTCCAAGCAGCTGGATTTTTTCATTGGCAACAACTCCGCCTTGCCGCCGGATACGGAGGCAGTACCCCTGGGGACCTATCCCTATTATGTGGCCGTCACCGAAACCGTTTTCCGGAAATATTTTAAAGAAGGGGCTACCCGCCTGCGGCAGCAGTGGTCCCAGGGGGTGGACCTGAAGGAGTTTGCCTCCCTTCCCTACATTGCCGCCCCCTTCGGGCATCTGTACAACTGCGTGGCGGAATACGAGAGGGAACAGGGCTTCTCCTTCCGCATTGCCGCTGAACACACCAGCCCGGAGCTGCGGATGCAGATGTGCCAGAATGGCCTGGGCTTTACCATCTCTGAGATGTGCCAGGAGACCCTAAAAGAACAGGGGATCCTGCTTTTCCCCATTCAAAAGCCGTCCATGGTCCTCTCCCTCGCCTGCATCCGCCGGTCCGGCGAAAAAATGCTGCCTTATGTGGAGGATCTTTGGCGCCTTGCCACCCAAAACCCTCATCCCCTGCCCTGACCGCGCAGCAGTTTCTTCATAGCCTTCTCCAGCCCTTCCAGGGTCAGAGGGTAGGTGGGGAACATATCCTTCAGATAGTACAAGGTTTCCACCAGGAAGCTCCTGCCCATATTCTCCCGGAGGGATGGGTTGATCCATACCATATAGGGGAACTTTTTTTGGAACCGGCGCAGCCACTCCACGCCGGCCACCTGGTTGAAGCGGCCCTGATAGTTACCGCCTACGTCAAACAGCTCCTCCGGTGACATGGTGGCGTCCCCTACCACCAGCACCCGGTAGTCGGAGCTGTACTGGTTCAGCACCCACTGGGTGGAAACCGTATCCCCGCTCTCACACTTGGGATCCGTGTACAGCTCATCGTACACACAGTTGTGGAAATAATAGACCTTCACATCCCGGAAGTGGGCGGACTTGTCCACCGCCTGGAACAGCTGGCTGCACAGCAGGCTGTGGCGGCGCATGGTGCCGCCGCTGTCCATCAGAAGCAGCAGGGCGATCTGGTTTTTCCGGGGACGCCGGTAGGCCAGCTTCAGAAATCCACCGTTTTCCCCGGTGCGGCGGATGGTCTCATCCACATCCAGCTCTGTCTGCTCCTGGGATGCCTGTTCCGAAAGCTGGCGCAGCTGCCGCAGGGCCAGCTGAAACTGGCGGCTGGTAATTACCTGATTTTTCCGGAAATCCTGAAATTTCCGCTCCCCGCAGCTGCCCAGGGCCCGACGGTTCCGGGAACTGCCTGCCAGCCGCAGGCCGGTGCCCTCCTGAGCTGAATGCCCCAGGTTGGACTTGCCCCCGGCGCCAATCCAGAAATTCCCCTGGTTGTGTTCCTCATCCTGAAGCTTCTTCATCCACTCCAGCCGCTCCAGGAGCTCCCGCAGGCTGCGCTTTTCCGGGACTGGCAGCGCCTCCACCTCCTCCGGAGTCTTGTGCATCCGGGGGTTTTCCAGCCACTCCCGCACCGTATCCGGCACCTGGGCAAACTGCTCCACCTCCCGGAAGTAGGCCAGAAACAGCTGGTCATAGCGGTCGTACTCTGCCTCGGACTTGACCAGAATGGCCCGGCTGATCCAGTAGAAACGGTCCAGGCTGGCGCCGGTGAGCCCCTTGTCCAGGGCCTCCATCAGCGTCATCCACTCCACCGGCCCTACGGAAAAGCCGCTGCCCCGGAGGAAATAGAAAAACCCGGTAAACATCAGCGCTTCTCCCGGATCAGATCCAGGTCCTCCTTTTTCTTGAGCAGCACCCCGGCAAAGGGCAGGGCCTCCCGCAGCCGCTCCTCCGGGATCCCGCTTAGGGCCAAGGCCCGGATCCAGTCAATCAGCTCCGAGGTGGCCGGCTTTTTCCGGATTCCCTTCTGGCCCCGCACCTGATAAAATGCCTTCAGGGCTCCCTCCAGCAAATGCTCCTCTATCTGGGGGAAATGCACCCGCACAATCTGCTCCATCAGCTCCGGGTCCGGAAACTCAATATAATGGAAGATGCAGCGCCGCAGAAACGCGTCCGGCAAATCCTTCTCCCCGTTGGAGGTGATGATCACAATGGGCCGGTGCCGGGCCTGCACACGCTCCCGGGTCTCCGGGATAAAAAACTCCATCTGGTCCAGCTCCCACAGCAGGTCATTGGGGAATTCCAGATCCGCCTTGTCAATCTCGTCAATCAGGAGCACCACCTGCTCCTCCGAGCGGAAGGCTTCCCCCAGCTTGCCCAGGTGAATATAGCGGCGGATCTCCTCCACACCCTCAGTGCCGAACTGGCTGTCGTACAACCGCTGCACTGTGTCGTAGTGGTACAGGGCCTCCTGGGCCTTGGTGGTGGATTTGATGTTCCAGACAATCAGCCGCTTCCCCAGGGATTCGGCGATGGCCTGGGCCAGCATGGTCTTGCCGGTGCCCGGCTCGCCTTTTAAGAGCAGAGGTTTTTCCAGGGCAATGGACAGGTTCACCGCCTCCATCAAAGGCTCCGATACAATATAGGTACTGCTTCCGGCAAATTTCTGCCGCGTCATTTCCGCCATAATTCCTCCCTCAATCCGCTGTTTTCCTACTGTAGTTCCCGCGGGCTGCCCTTCCATTCGCAGGCAGCCCGCTGTGTCAAATACCTTTCAGTACACAGAAATTTCGGAAATGCAGGTATCCTCAAAAGAAGTTCCCGCTTCTGTCTCAAAAATAGTGATCCGAATCGAACGGGTAGTAATTTCCCGCCCAAAGGAAAGGAATCCTATGGTGTCCTTCACCCTATCCCATTGTTCCGGGCTGCTCTGGGTAACTGGATTCTCACTTGCCACCCCCAGGGGAGTTCCGCCCTGGCTGTCTTCCAGCGTATAAGTATGGAGGGGGACCTCCATCTGAGTTCCATCGGAAAACTCCAGGAGAAGGGCCGTGGGCCGGGCATTTTCCCGGTAAGTTTCCCAATTTTTCCAATACCCTTCCGCAATCCGCAGGCCGTGAAGCGTTGCATCCTCCTGAAAATCAATCTGAACCCATTCTCCGGCCCCCAGGCCATCCACCCCCTCAACCCAGGCAGTGGACAGGTCCCGATCCATCAGATTCTCCACCGCATACTTGCCGGGCTTGTCCGAGACCAGGGTAGAAGAAGCCGTCAGCCCTGCCACCTCCGGGGAGCTTTCCGGCAGCAGCGCAACAGACTGGGCTGTATACCCCAGGCAGCTGGCGGGATCTGCCTGCCATACCACCTGATATAGGCCCTGGCAAGTGGTTCCCACGTTGGACACACAGATATTTTCCAAACAAGTAATCACCGTATTCCCCTGACGGGTAATTCGGTAAGGCCGGGCGGAGTAAAACGGCGCCCCGTCCGCCATCTGCCAGCTGTAATATCCATCCTGATAAAACAAGTAGTCATAGGTTTCCTCCCCATTTTGCAGCCGGTGGGTCAGCACCTCCCCAGTCTCCACCCCCAGGGCGGACCGGAGCAGCTCCTTTACCACCTCCTCGGGGCAGGCTTCATAGCCGCTGCCCAGGCTGGCCGCATAATCCCCGTCCAGCGGAAACAGCTGATCCGTTCCGTAAATATCCCCGTTGGACAGATACCAATGGGCAAAGGTCCCCAGCTCATTGGCGGTCATATCTTCCGTCCGCCAGGGCTGGCCGCTGTCCAGACGGCCATCGTCCAGCACCTGCAGCAGAGTAGCGGCGGTAAACTGCAGCCGGTCCCATTCCCCCTCCGCAAAGGTGAATTCCACCGGCTCCTCCGGGGCGGCCTCCGTCCCCTCTGTCGAGATCTCGGTTTCCGCCGCCGTGGATTCCGCCGGCTCCGGGGCAGCGCTGCCTCCATCCGGCGGGGTGGCCGCCTCCTGGGAAGCTTCCATCTCCTGAAATGCCTCAGTAACGGTTTCCGCCGCTTCCTGCCTCCGGTGGCGGCTCCGGTACAGCAGCAGCATAACTCCCATGGATACCGCCGTCACCACCAGAATGATTACCACAATCGCGCTGTGCCTGATCCATTTCCGGCGGCGGTGCTTTCCCAGGTCGGCCGCCCCCTCCGGCCCGGGAGAATCCGGAATCCCCTTACCCGGATGCCCTTTTCCCGGGGCGTTCTCTTCCGGATTTTCTTTCTTCTGGCCCTCTCCCGCCGGTGCCCCGCACCGGGGACAGAATTGGGCTCCCTCCCGCAGCTGGTTTCCACATTTTTTACAGAACATTGCCCACCTCACACTCTCTCCGGCTTTGGCGCAGCCCTCTCCTGCCGCAGCCGGCTTTCTCTGCTGAACGCTGGTATTCGGTTCAATATAGCATATCCGCTGCCAAAAAGCAACTTCGCATCTGCGGGAATTATCGTTTTTTCCACAGCATTTTGCCCTCAATTCTTATCTTTTTCTATTTGCTTTTTGAACATCCTTTGTATATACTGGACTGGCGAGGAGGATACGCTATGAGGAAGGAAAATACTGCTGTCAATTCCATCACCGAAGGTTCCATTCTGCAACCGCTTTTGGCCTTCTTTTTCCCCATTCTCCTGGGCTCCTTTTTCCAGCAGCTGTACAACACGGTGGACGCTGTGATTGTGGGACAGTTTGTGGGGAAAGAAGCCCTGGCTGCCGTGGGCGCCACCGGCCAGCCCATTCAGCTTCTGACCGGTTTTCTGGTAGGGCTGGCCTCGGGTTCCACGGTGATCATTTCCCAGTTTTATGGAGCACAGCGGACAGATGATGTGCGGGAAGCCATTGAATCTTCCCTGTTCCTCTCCCTGGTCGGCGGACTGCTGCTGACAGCCATCGGCCTGATTTTCTCCGCACCCATGCTCCAGGCACTGGATACCCCCGCGGACTGTTACAATGGGGCCCTGCTCTACATACAGGTGTATTTCCTGGGAACCATCCCTACCTTCCTCTACAATATGGGCACCGGCATTCTCCGGGCGTTCGGGGATTCCCGCTCTCCCATGTACATTCTGGTTGCCTGCTGCCTGGCCAATATTGTGCTGGATATTCTGTTTGTGCGTGTTTTTTCCATGGGCGTGTTCGGCGCGGCACTGGCCACCATCCTTTCCCAGCTGCTCAGCGCCGTGCTGATCTTTATCCCGCTGCTGCGGAATAAGGAATTGCCATCCTTCCGGCTGCGGAAACTCCGGAACTCCGCCTATATGACCAAGCGGATCCTGCAGATTGGCCTGCCCGCCGGCCTGCAGTCCTCCACCTTTGCCATCGCCAACCTGCTGGCCCAGGCCGGCATCAACTCCTTTGGCACGGACATGGTGGCCGGGTGGACCGCCTACGGCAAGGCGGACGCCGTGTTCTGGATGATCAGCGGCGCCCTGGGCATTGCCGTCACCACCTTTGTGGGCCAGAATTTCGGCGCCCGGAAATATGACCGGATCAAAAAGTGCGTCCGCATCAGCCTAATTCTGGACGCCGCTGCCGCCGTCCTCCTGAGCCTGGCATTCTGCCTTGGCGGCTCCTACGTGCTGCGGCTCTTCAACCAGGATCCGGCGGTTTTGGCCTGCGGGAACCAGCTGATCCTCCTGATGGCCCCTTACTATCTGCTGTACATCGGCGTGGAGATTTTTTCCGCCGCCATCCGGGGGACCGGGGATGCCCTGTTCCCCATGCTGATGAACCTGGGCGGCATCTGCGTGTTCCGGGTACTTTGGCTGACCATTGTGCTGCCGCTGCACCGCACCCTGGCCACCCTGACCGTCTGCTATCCCATCAGCTGGGTCATTACTTCAGCCTTGTTTACCGTGTACTATCTGCGGGGCAAGTGGCTGAAAAAGCGGATCTTGGATACGACCATCTCCTGAATACGGCCGTCTCTGGAATACAAAGATACCGTGGAAAGCGTCCCCGCCGGGAAGCAGCTTTCCACGGTATTTTTCTGAGCAAAACGATAAGCCGGGTTCTGTCGTGGGTAATCATCTATCTAGGCCTGGCGTCGCCGCCAGGCTCCAGCAACCTACCCGGAAGCAGACGGGCCGCCTTACGCTTCCTGTTGGTCTTGCTTCGGATGGGGTTTACATGTGCCCCTCCCGTTACCGGGAGGGCGGTAGTCTCTTACACTGCCCTTCCACCCTTACCGGGGAATCCCCGGCGGTACATTTCTGTTGCACTGGCCTTGGAGTCGCCTCCACCGGACGTTATCCGGCATCCTGCCCTGTGAAGCCCGGACTTTCCTCACCTGCCCGCAGGCAGCCGCGATTACCTGTCTTACTCAGTGGGCTTCATTCTACCACATTTTGGCGGACCTGGCAAGCCCGCGATTTTTTCCCCAAAAATCCTGTTTTCCTGTATAATAATTTGTATGATACCAGGGTCAAAGGGTCAAAATCCGACGCAAGCCTGCTTGCGGGAGGTTTTTGACCTTGGGACCCGCAAACCACCAAACAGGAAGGATGCAATCCATGGACATTTCACGTTTTACCAGCTACAAGGAAAAGGTGGTGGGCAGCTGCTCCCGGGTGATTGTGGGGAAGGATCCGGTCATCGCCCTGGTGCTGACCTGCTTCATCTGCTCCGGCCACGTTCTCCTGGAGGATGTACCCGGCACCGGCAAGACCATGCTGCTCCGGGCCTTTGCCAAGACCATCGGCGGGGACTTCAAGCGGATCCAGTTTACCCCGGACCTGCTGCCCTCGGACCTGACCGGCATCAACTTTTACAATCAGAAGACCGGGG
Organism: Candidatus Pseudolachnospira avium; assembly: GCA_904420025.1. GTDB lineage: Bacteria > Bacillota > Clostridia > Lachnospirales > Lachnospiraceae > Pseudolachnospira > Pseudolachnospira avium. The sequence goes on along the minus strand of CAJFTW010000102.1, from coordinate 20,747 downwards.
AATTTGAGTTCCGCCCGGGGCCCCTTTTCTCCCACATTGTCCTGGCGGACGAGATCAACCGGGCCACGCCCCGTACCCAGTCCAGCCTGCTGGAGGCCATGGAGGAGCGGCAGATCACCGTGGACGGCGTCACCACCCGGCTCCAGGAGCCCTTTATGGTTATGGCCACCCAGAACCCCCTGGAATCCTACGGGACCTTCCCCCTTCCGGAGGCCCAGACCGACCGGTTCTTTATGCGCCTGTCCCTGGGGTACATGACCCGGGAGCAGGAGATGGCCGTCATTGCCCGCCCCTCCACCCTGGATCTGGTGGAATCCCTTTCCCAGGCCGTCACTCCGGAGGAAACCGAATACGTGCGGCGAGAGTACACCAAAATCCGCGTATCCCAGCCGGTGCTGGCATACATGATGGACATTATAGAGGGGACCCGCCGGGAGAGCAGCTTCCGGACCGGCGTCTCCACCCGGGGTGCCACCGCCCTCTACAAGGCCTCCCAGGTAACCGCCGCCCTCTCCGGCCGGGAATATGTGATTCCGGAGGATGTGAAGTACGTGGCCCCCTACGTACTCTGCCATCGGATCACCTCCTGCGGCAGCACGTCCTCCCAGGGGGCCCAGGAGGTGCTCCGCCGGATTCTGGACAACGTCCGGGTGCCGCTGGAGGAGCTATGACCATTCTGTTTCTTGTTTTCCTGGCAGCTCTGGCCCTGCTGCTGCAGCGCAGCGCCCAGAACAGAGGGACGGACAGCCTCACCGTCCGGCACCGGCTGTCCGATGTTCTGGTGGAGCCGGACCAGCCCTTCCGGCTGATCATCTCCCTGGAAAACCGGAGCCGGCATTTTTTCCCGTTCCTGCGCTGGTCCGAGCACCTTCCCGGGGAGGCGGAGGTACAGGGGGAAAGCCAAGTGTCCGATGCCCTGCGGGAGGGGAAAGTGGTCTCCGGCACCACCTGGCTGAAGCCGCGGCAGGGGCTGGAAAAGCCGGTCACCCTCTCCCTCCCCCGCCGGGGTCGGTACCTGTTCCGGGAGCTGTCCGTCAGCCGCGGCGATTTTCTGGGGCTCCAAGAGGAGCGCTTTTCCTGCAGCGATATCTGCGAGGTGGTGGTGATGCCCCGGGAAGCGGCGGATCCGCAGCTGGACCAGGTGCTGGGAGGCTTTCTGGGGGATGTGTCCGTCCGCCGTTTTCTCTTTGAGGATCCGGTGCTGACCCTGGGCTTCCGGGAATACACCGGCCGTGAGCCCATGAAGAACATTTCTTGGACCCAGAGTGCCCGGGCCGGGCAGCTGATGGTCAAAAACTTTGACTATACCGCGGAGCCCTCCCTGTCCATTGTCCTGAACGTGGAATGCTCTCAGGAGGACGGCGTACAGCGGATTGAGCAGTGCTTCCGCCTGGCCCGCACCGTGTGCCGGAAAATGGAAGATCAGGGCGTTTCGTATGATTTTCACACCAACGCCCAGACCCTGGGGGAGCTGGCCTCCTGGCGCTACGTCTCCCAGGGCCTGGGGCCACGGCATTTTTACGGGATCCTGGAGGGCCTAGGCCGCGCCGACGGCACGGCGGCCTGTTCCTGCCAGGAGCTTTTGGAGGGGATTGCCCGGACCCCCGGTCCCCGGACCGGCGTGATTTTTATCACACCGGTCCGAGATCCGGCTGCCGGGCAGTGGACGGCCCGGCTGGCCGATCTGTTTGGCGGCCAGCTTCTCACGCTGACCGCAGATCCGGAGGTGACACCATGCTGACCATTACCTTGTTGAAAATTGTGTCGGATCTGGCCTTCTACTACACCTTTGCCGGCACCGTGGCCGCTGTCCTAGGCGGAAGGCCGGCTTTTCTGCTGGCATGCCTTGCCATCCAGAGCCTCAGCCTGACCCTCTCCTTTGCCGCCAGCAGCCGGGGAAAGCTCCGGTACCTGCCCCTGGTCCTGCTGATTCTGTGCTTTCTGCTGCCGGGCGTCGGCCCTGCCGAGGCCCTGGCCGCCTTCCCGCCGGCCGTATATGTGGTGCGGCTGGCAGCCAAACAGCTGTACCTGCCCCAGTGGTCCCGTCAGGTGGACATTTTTTCCCTCTATTGGAAGCTGCTTCTGGGGTTTCTGGCGGCAGCGGCCCTGTTTGGCGTTTTTTCCGCTGCCGCCTCCATGGCCGTTCCGTCTGCGGCGGTGACGCTGATCTGCTCAGTGCTGCTGATGCGCTCCCTCCGCCATGACCCGGAGGTGTACTGCCAGAAAAGCTATCAGGCCACGGAGCTGGCCCTGGTGCTGCTCACCGCCGTGTGCGCCTGGTTCCTGAGCACGCCGGCCTTTCTCCATGCCTGCGGTGCGGTGATGACCGCCTTTTACAGCCGGGTTATTGTGCCCCTGCTGATGGCCTGCGCATACCTGGCCGCAGGGATCGTCCAAGTAATCTGGTGGGTTCTTTCCTTTATCCGCCTGGGCTTTCAGGCGCCGGAGGAAAACAGCGCCCCGGACCTGTCCAGCGCGGCGGAGATCCTCCAGCTGGAAGGGGAGGCTGGTTCCGGCAGCCCGCTGCTGGGCCAGATTCTCACCGCCCTGGGGATTGTAGCCGCCCTGACCGCGGTGGTGCTGGTGTTCCGCTATCTTTCCCGCCGGGAAAGGTCCTCCCCGCCGGAGCCCCGGCAAGGGGAGCGGCGGTATACGGTGGAGGCGCAGCCTGCAGAGGCTCCCGCGGGAGCCAGACGCTCCGCCGTGCAGCGGGTGCGGGCCCAATACCGGAAATACCTCCGGCTCTGCCGGGACCGGGGCGTTTGCTGGGAGAAAAGCGCCACCAGCCAGGAGGTGGCAGCGTTGAGCAAAAACCAGGTGGACCCGGCGGCCGGGGAGGAACTGCGCCAGCTGTACCTGGAGGCCCGCTACCACGGCCAGGCCTCCCGGGAGGACGCGGAAAAAGCCCGGCAGCTGGTTTTAGAATTATGGCGAAGCGCAAAAAATAAAATAAAAGTCTAATAAAATTTATAAAGGATATAGTTTCCATTCGTTCTTCCTAACGGTTATAACTATGGAAACGGGCTCTACGAAACATGGAGGTATTTTCTAAATGGAACTCCGACAGATGGAATATTTTTGTACCGTTGTGAATTGCGGCAGTATTTCCCGGGCAGCCAAGGCAATGTACATTACCCAGCCATCCATGAGCGCTGCCATCAAAAAGATTGAAGCGGAGCTGCAGGTGCAGCTGATCTTCTATGAACACGGCACACTGCAGCTGACAGAAGCCGGACGCATTTTTTACAATCGATGCCTTTCCCTCTTGGCTGATCTGGAAGATATCAAAACAGAAGTACAGATGCAGGCCAGCCATTCCCATCTTCTGATCCACACAGGCACCAGTTTAGATGGGATATTGGAAAAACCCATAGCAGAATTTTTATCGCTGCACCCAGAATGCCGTTTTGTTTCCTTTGTAATGTCCAAAGAAAACCTGGAATTCCACTTGCTCCATGGAGATATGGATTTTGCCCTTTCCACCGAAGGTTTTTCTTCCAAGCAAATTGAATGGGAACCGGTATATACAGATCCATATGTAGCTCTCATGCGGCCAGACCATCCGCTGGCCCAAAACAAATATATAACCAAACAGGATTTGGAAAAGGAAAATCTTCTCTGTTATGAACCTACGTTTCCTATGCCGGTAAAAATCGATGAAGCTCTGGAAAAATGGGGGCTGCGGATGGAATTATTCTCTGATGCCTTTCTTTTGAGCAATGAGATTGGTCTGTGCCTGCGTGTATTAAAACAGGTTGGCGGGGTCTGCATTCTTTCCCAATCCAACAGCCGCCGGTGTATCGGGTATGCCGGAGCCCCTCCCTCCGATCTAAAGGAAGTGCCCCTATACCCTCCGATCCAGGGAATGACCATGGGCCTGGCAAAAAGGAAAGACCACATTTTTTCCGCAGCCGCCGCAGAATGCTACCGTTTTTTAAAGGATTATTCCTATATCAGCAATTAAATATGGATTTGTCCTTCTGGGGTAAAATCGGGGCAGGTATAGATTTGAATCTTACCTGTCCCGATTTTTAACAATTTTACAATTTGAAATAAGGATGCTATATTTTGAAAACAAGAATTCTTTTTACATTGATCTGCCATGGCCGATAATTGTCACCTGTATTTACGGTCCGTACACGAAAGTACAGACATAGACTGAAAGAAAAGAGAGGAAAACATGGAACAACAAAAAAATCCACAAGTCCAGCCCCTTGGACTAAAAAAGATTGTTTCCTATGTAAGCGGCAATGTCGGTTCTACATTAATGAACGCCATTGCATCTGGTTTCATTGCCTATTATCTCACAGATATTTTAAGGATTTCTCCGGAGCAGGAGGGGATCACCGTCCTGGTAGGTTCTATTTTGGCTATTGTTGTCAGCTTCCTGTTTGGCATTGTCCTGGACCGTACCGTATCGGATCGGGGCAAAGGCGGTATTTGGGTGCGGCGTCTGTTTATTCCCTTTGTATTCTTTGGCATTGTTTTGTATGCCATCCCGGACTCCCTGCCGACCAATACCAAATTTATCCTGGCAACGGTTTTGTATTTTGTGTACATTGCCATTTTCAATTCCTATAAGGCAGCGTATACAGCCATGGCGCCCAATATTACGCAGGATCCCAAAAGCCGCGGAACTTTAAGTATGCAGAACATGGTATGGGGCATGGTCATTGGAATCATTGTCAATAATTTTCTGCTTACCATCGTTGAAAAATTGGGCGGCGGACATAAAGGTTTCTTGTATACCGCCATCCTATTTGTAGCCGTGGGTTCCATCTTTTCTTTGTATTTTCTGTTTACTTCCAAGGAAGAAATCCGGGAAGACCGCGCAAAACAGAAAAAAGCCCGCAACCGTTCTCTGTTTGCGGATATCAAGGGGCTTGCCGCCAATAAATACTGGATCCTTATGACTCTTGCTGGCGTGGCATTCTCCTGCTGGTTTGGCTCTTTCATGGGTTCCCAGACCTATTTTGCCATTTATGTACTCAATGACCCCGGAAAGATTGGCCTGCTTTTTACTGCTTCCACCGTTCCCGGCATTATTTCTATGTTTGTATTTGGCCCGATCATGGCCAAGTTCGGCCGCCGGAAAGTAATTCTGGCCACCGGTGCCTGCAGTATGATCGGATTTCTGCTGATGATCTTTGGTGTATCCAATTTCCCGGTATTCTTTGTGGGACTGCTGATCCGCGGCTTCTTTGCCGGCCCTTATCAGGGATGTGAAAACGGGCTTCTGAATAATACGGTAGAATACGGTGAATGGAAAAATGGTTTTCGTCAGGAAGGTATGATCAGCATGGCATGCAGCACCATTAAAAGTGTATTTTCCGCTATCATGAGCGGCTGCGTTGGATTTATCCTGGCTGCCACAGGCTATGAAGCCGGTGTTGCGCAAAGCGCTACCGCCCTGTTCGGGATCAAACTGCTGTACCTGTATCTGCCTATGTTCTTCTGCATCCTGACTTATATCTGTGTATTCTTCTATCGTTTGGAGGATGAATACCCGCAGATCCTGGCAGAACTGAAAAACCACAAAGGAAACGAGTAACAAACTAGGAGGGAAAAGCGTGAAGCATTCAACCAATCCGTTCCGAAAAAATCCCCTTTTTTTAAGGAACTGCATTGGAATTGGCGCCGGATATTTCGGCGCCACCCTCATTGGAGGGATGGTCAGCAGTTTCTTTTCCTTTTATCTGACGGATGTCATGTATCTTCCTGCCCATATGGTAGGGATTATCATCGGGGTTTCCGCTGTCATAGACGGCGTCACCGACTTTATCATGGGAGTCATCGAAGACAATACCAGCAGCCGTTGGGGGAAAGCCCGGGGCTGGGTACTCTTCTTTGCCGCGCCCCTGGCATTGTCCATGTTCCTGCTGTTTTGCGTTCCGGCCAGTGTTTCCCTAACCGGAAAAATCGTTTATGTGATCATCATCTATACATTGTACTGTCTGGCTTATACCATTGTACATCTGCCGTTGATCACACTGAATGCGCTGACCTCTGCCGATTCCTCCGAACGCGCGCTTCTCAGCACCATCAGTATGTTTTTTTCTATGGGAACCGGCATGGTCGTTTCCAACCTTCTGGTCCCCTTGGTCACCGCTTTTGGCGGAGGTTCTGATGGTTACCGGAACACGGCTCTCCTTTTTTCCCTGTTTGGCCTGATCTGCCTGTTTCTCTCTGTAGGCCTGACCCGGGAAATCCCGGTTCCGGTTTCCGGGGAAAAATTTTCAATCCGTGAACTTTTTATACAGTTAAAGGCTCTGTTTTCCAACAAATATTGGTGGTTAATGAACCTGTGCGCTGTCTTCAATAGTTTTGGATTCATGATCATCAATAATATACAGACCTATTACTGCCGCTATGTGGTGGGAGACCTTTCCCGCATTGGGATTCTCTTTTCCTGTGCTACCCTCAGTCAAATGGTCGCCATGCCTTTGGCCGCCCCTCTGATCGTGCGCTTCGGAAAAAAGAAAACCGCTATCTGCGGAGGGCTACTGTCCCTGCTGGGATACGCCGTCATTCTGGCAGATACATCCAGTTTTCTCCTTCTTTGTGTGGGTAATGTAATCCGCGGCGTATTTTTTGCCCCAGTCAACGCCTGTGAAACCGCATTTTTCGCAGACACGGTGGAATATGGGGAATGGAAGACCGGCTTTCGCCAGGAGGGCCTGGTATTCAGCGTCAAATCCACGCTGAATAAAATGGTGGGCTCCTTGATCACCGCCGGCCTTGGCCTGGCTCTCAGTCTCAGCGGCTACGCAGGAGAATTGGCAGTTCAGCCGGACAGCGCGGTTGCTACCATCAAATACCTTTTTATCTTTGGACCGATTATTGCTTATACACTGTGCGTGATTTCCCTGTGCTTTTTCCGTCTGGACAAGAAAATGCCCGCCATCCGGGCTGAACTGGAGAAACGGCACCGAAATTCCCAGGAAAATCGCGAATGCACACCTCAACAGTAGAAAGGACGTAAATTATGCTGAAATGTATTTACCCGGTTGTCGGCCTGGATGATGTGGCCGGAATTGTAAAATATCGTTGGAATCGTCTTCTCTTGGAATTCGACCGGCCAGTTACCGTCCCGTCGGTGGACAGCCTGGAGGTTTCCGCGGAAAAGATCCCCCCCTACAACAATCTGGAGGAACTCGCGGACGCACTGTGTTATCACGTTACAGACCCGGAAATGATCAAAGGTATCTTAGCTCCCCTTTCCCGCGGAGGAGCTTCGGAACCGGTTCCGACACCAGTCCGCCAGGAAGTCCGCATTCAAGAAATCTGGTCCGCTGCTTCCGTTAAAATGGAACCAGGCCCCGGATGCTTTTTGGTACTAGATCTGGATCCGGAAAAAGATATGGGCCTGCTGCAGGTCTGTACCCGCCTGCTGGATCCTACTCAGGATTTTTCCATTCGGCTGCGGGTGCGAAAACCCATTCAAGCTGCGGACGGAAGCATCTGCCTGAATGCAGACCTGCCATTCTATACGGCTCAGGGCGCAACAATCAATCCCTATTACGACCAATTTGTCCATGGATGTTTTTCCGCCCCCGATGACGACGTTTTTTACGAGGTAAAATACCCCTCTCACATAGATCCGGAAAAAACGTATCCGCTGATTGTGGCCACCGCCGGAGCTGGTTTTAATTATACCGGACATAACCGTGGCGTCCAGGCCATCTGCACCATGAACCGGCTGCTGCTGGAAAATGCGCCGGACGCCATTATTTTAAGCCCTCAGCTGCACTTTGGTTTCCAGTGGTACCCGGATGGAGGCCCTGCCGTGGCCATGCTGAAGGATTTTATCCGGAATACACCCCAGGTGGATCCGGAAAGAGTGTATGTTACCGGCCAATCCGCAGGCTCCATCGCTACATGGGCGTATCTGCAGTTTTGCCCGGAACTGTTTGCCTGCGCCATGCCAGGCAGCGGAGGACCTCGTTACCGCGGTATGAACATGGACAGCCTGAAGCCCGGGCAGCTGGAAGAATGCCTCCAGGCGATCGCCGACGCAGAAACACCGGTGTACATCCATCACGGTGCGGCGGATCCCATTGCCTTTTTCCATGAAAGTGCCGAGGCCATTGTGCTGATGCAGCAGATATATCGGGATATGGGCAAAAACATTGAGGAACTCCACCGCTTGGTCCCCATGGAGATCTATACGAAAAAACACTATGGAAAATACAGTGGTCACTCCATCTGCGATGTTATGTACAACCGGGAACATCTGCAAAAACTGATGTCCTACCGCCGCCCGGCCCCTACACCTGGAACAGGCTTCCCCCGATAAACTCTTTCAACAGAGAATTTCCGGGGATGGCGGTGCTGTCCACCGCCAGAAAATAGTCAAAAAACTTCAGCAGCCGCTTGGCCTCCTGGTACTCCGGGGCGTCTGTGGGAATGCCAAAGAGCAGCGGCTCCGCATGGGATTTGAGCACGGAAAATTCATAGCACAGGGCGGAGTTGAACATCACGTCCGCCGTCTCCTGGTAGGGGAAGATATTTGCCTCCTCTCCCCGCCGTACCGATGGCCACCGGGCAATGGTATCCCGGGCCGTATTGCCCCGGGTCCGGGCGTCCCGGACCATCCGCCGGATCAGCCGGCCGTCGGTGGTGGGAATCCGGTTGTGTTCGTCTATGTTCAGCTGGGTCAGGGCGCTGATATAAATTTTAAATTTACTCTCCCGGGGAAGGGAATAGGACAGGGCATCGTTGAGCCCGTGGATTCCCTCAATGACCAGAATATCCTGGCTTCCCAGCTGCAGGTAGTTGCCCCGGTACTCCCGCTTCCCCTGTTTGAAGTTGAAAGTGGGCATGGGGACCTTCTCCCCGGCCAGCAGCGCCGTCATATCCCGGTTGAACTGTTCAATGTCCACACACTCCAGGGCCTCAAAGTTGTAATCCCCGTTCTCATCCCGGGGGGTGTGCTCCCGGTCCACAAAATAGTCGTCCAGGCCGATGGGATGGGGCACCAGCCCCTGGGCCCGCAGCTGAATGGAAAGCCGGTGGGAAAAGCTGGTCTTCCCGGAGGAGGACGGGCCGGCAATCATTACAAATTTAATGTGGGGCCGGGCTACAATCTGGGAGGCGATCTCGGAGATTTCCCGCTCCTGCCGCGCCTCTTCAATGAGAATCAGATCCTGGATCTGCCCGCTGGCAATCTTTTCATTGATGGAGCCTACGGTATCCACTCCCAGCTGCTCGCACCACCGGGAGGATTTCTGCATGGTATCAAACAGCTTTTCATTGGCCTCCAGAGGAGGCACCACCCGGGGGTTCTGGGCTTCCGGGAACAGCAGCACAAAGCCCTCCCGGTACAGCTGCAGCCGGAAATACTTCAGATAACCGGTGGAAGGCACCATATAGCCGTAGTGGTAATCGGCAAACCCATTGATCCGGTAGATGTTCACATGGGAGCTGCGGCGGTAGCGGAACAGCCGCTCCTTGTCAAACATCTTCACCTGCCGGAAAAAGGCCATGGCGTCATCCACATGCACATCCTCCTTCTCAATGGGGATATCCGCCTCCGCCAGCTGCCGCATCCGGGCATCCACCTGATCCAGAAACGTCTGGTCCACGGTAAAGGCGCCGGTGACCTCTATGTAAAGCCCGTGGGTGACGGAAAACTTCACGTTCACCTTCTCCATATCCTCCAGGGGCTTCAGGTCGTAGATGGCCTTGTTCATCAGCAGGATCAGGCTCCGCTCATAGGACTGGGCCCCGGCCTTATCCGCTGTAGTCACAAATTCCAGGGAGCAGGGAGCCTGTACCGTCTTGTGCAGTTCCTGGAGCTTTCCGTTGACCGTGGCCAGCACAATGTCGTTCTCATACGCTGGCTGAAACCGTTCCGCCAGCTGCCGGTACGCTGTACCCTGGGGGATGTCGTAAATATTTCCGTGAATCTGTACTTCCATGCTGCCTCCTGTCTGCGTCTGCGCGCTGGTCTTTCCCTTGTGCGTTCTTGCCTCCGGACGGCATGTTACGCTTCCGCCTCATACCACCCGGCTGGGAATTTGAAACGGTGCCTGGGACACCTGCACCGGATCTGTCAAATGCTCCCGGAGCCAGGCGGCCATAAAGTCGATAAAAATCCACTCAATCCCATAGTGGCCGGCATCAATCATCGCCAGGCCGTCCGCCATGGCATCCAGCCCCGGGTGATGCCCCATATCTCCGGTGACATACACCTGGGCGCCCTGCGCCTGGGCCAGGGAAATCTCCCCCTTGCCGCTGCCCGGCAGGATCCCCACCCGGGAGACAGTTCTTCCCTCCGGCCCGCCATCGTAGAGGGTCACCGCAGGCAGCCGGAAGGCCGTCTTCACCTGCTGGCAGAAGGCTTCCAGGGATACGGGCTCCGGCAGGTTCCCCACCTTGCCGATGCCCCCGTCCGCCACCGGTTCCAGATACACGCTGTCCCGCAGGCCCAGCCGCTCCGCCGCCAGATCCGCCATACAGCCGGGGGCCGCGTCAAAGTTGGTGTGCATGGATACGCAGGCCATCTTTTCCTCCGCCAGCGTCAGGGCCAGGCGTCCGGGCACACTTTCCTCCGTAACCCGACGCAGCGGGGAGAACAGCAGGGGATGGTGGGTGAGCACGCAGTTGCAGCCCGCCTGCTTCGCCTCCCGGATCACCGCTTCCGTCAGATCCAGGGCCACATAAATCCCGTGGACCTCCATCTCCCGCCGTCCCACCTGCAGGCCGGGGTTGTCCCAGTCACAGGCGTAGGACAGGGGGCACAGCCCTTCCAGCAGTGTCAGCAAATCCTGTACCTTCATGTTGCGCTTCCTCCTTTTGACGTTTTCTCGCCGCTCTTCCGGCGGCATCCCCATGGCCGGCTGGACCGGAGGGTGCCCTCAGGGCCAGTCCCGCAGCAGTTCTTCCAGCTCCCGCAGCCGCTCCTCCACCTCTTGCCGGCGGGGGGATGGCTTGATCTCCCGGGCCAGGCTTTCCCGGATTTTCCGGCAGGTCTCCCGCTTCTTTTCCAGAAACTCCCGGAGCACCGGCGGCCGCTGCCGCAGCAGCAGACGGCCATAGCCAAACTCTGCCGGAGACCAGGGCTCCGGATCCTGCCCCGGCACCACCCGCATTACCGTATAGTACTTCCCATCCTCCCGGAGCATCCGTTCCTCCGTGACCGTATAGCCGTCCTCATAGAGGAACTGCCGGAAGGCCCGCAAATCCGACTGGGGAGAGAGGATCAGCTCCTGGGCAGCCCGGGCCGTCCCCGCCCCCTGGGTCAGAATCCGCTGCATCAGCGGACCGCCCATGCCTGCCAGCACCAGGGTATCTGCCTCCCCCGGCGCCAGCCGTTCCAGCCCGTCCCCCAGGCGGGTTTCAATTTTCTCTTCCAAGCCATGCTCCCGGATATGTACCTGGGCCCGCTCCAGAGGCCCCTTTCCCACGTCCATGGCAATGGCCCCGGGGCAGACGCCCGCCTCCACCAGCCAGATGGGCAGGTAGCCATGGTCCGTGCCCACATCCGCCATCCGGCTTCCCGGCGTCACCAGGTCTGCCACACACTGCAATCTCTTGGATAATTCCATTCTTCACTCCAAAAAGTCCCGGAGCTTCCGGCTCCGGCTGGGATGGCGCAGCTTGCGCAGGGCCTTGGACTCAATCTGGCGGATCCGCTCCCGGGTCACCTGGAACTCCTTTCCCACTTCCTCCAGGGTCCGGCTCTGGCCGTCCAGAAGGCCAAACCGCATCTCCAGCACCCGCTGCTCCCGCTCGGTCAGCGTGGCCATCACCTCCTCCAGCTGCTCCTGCAGCAGGGAGTAGGTGGCCGCGTCCAACGGCACCTCCACATGCTCGTCCTCTATAAAATCGCCCAGGCGGCTGTCGTCCTCCTCCCCGATGGGAGTATTCAGGGACACCGGCTCCTGGGTCATCTTCAGAATCTCTTCCACCTTGTCCACCGGAATGCCGCTGGCCCGGGAAAGCTCCTCCGGCCGCGGCTCCCGGCCCAGCTCCTGCACCATCTGCCGGGACAGCCGCAGAATCCGGTTCATGGTCTCCACCATGTGCACCGGGATCCGGATGGTGCGCCCCTGGTCCGCAATGGCCCGGGTGATGGCCTGGCGGATCCACCAGGTGGCGTAGGTGCTGAACTTGTGGCCCTTCCGGTAGTCAAACTTCTCCACCGCCCGCATCAGCCCCAGGTTTCCCTCCTGGATCAGGTCCAGCAGCTGCATGCCCCGGCCCACATACCGCTTGGCCACGCTGACCACCAGCCGCAGGTTGGCCTCCGCCAGCTGCCGCTTGGCGTCCTCATCCCCGTCGGCCACCCGCTTGGCCAGCTCCCGCTCCTCCTCCGGGGAGAGGAGGATCACGCTGCCAATCTCCTTCAGATACATCTTCACCGGATCGTTGGGCAACAGCTCCCCCTCCTCCGGCGGCTCCTCCGGCGCCTCCACCAGGGTCACCTGCTTTTCCTCCAGGGCCTCCAGTACCTTCTCGTACTGCTCTGCGTCCAGCTCCTCGTCCCCCAGGATCTGCATCATCTCATCGTAATCCAGGGCATTGCCCTTCCGGGCCGCCGCCGCCAACAGCTTTTGGGTCCGAAGCTCCAGACCTTCCGCACTCACTCCCATAGCATCCAACCTTCCATCGATTCCTAGTTTTGCCTTAATCGAGGAAAATATGCAGTGCCTCCAGTTTGGCCTTCTCCAGGATCAGCTCCTGCAGGCGGCGCGGGTCGGTCTCCTCCCGGACCTGGCGGTCCAGCCGGGCCCGTTTTAACCGGCGCACGGTCTCTGTCAATATTTTCTCCCGTTCCTCCTTATTTGTTTTCTCGGACAGAGCGGTATTGAACACAGCCGCCACCTGATTTCTCTTTTCTTCGTCCTCCAGGAACTGGCTGAGGATGGCCGCCGGCTGGACCGGCTCCTCCCTCTCCAGGGTTCCCAGAATGGCCTCCGCCACCGGCCGGTACACCGGTCCGGTGAAGTCCTCCGGGGTCAAAAGCTTCCGCAGCCCGCCGCAGGCAGCCGGCTCCGTGGCCAGGAAGTTCAGCAGAAGCCGCTGGTCCTCCTGGAACCCCTCATCCTTCTCCTTCTTTTTCCGGGGCCTCCCCTCTTCCTCCCGGGCCTCCGGCTCCGCCGTCACCCGGCGGCCGCCGTAGCGGTTCACCATCTCCCGCAGGGCCTCCAGGGGGATCTGATGCCGGGCGGACACCGCCTCCAGGTAATTGTTCCGCTCCAACTCATCGGCAAACTCCGTCAGCCGCCCTGCCACCGCCCGGTGGAAGCCGGTCTTGCCCTCCGGGTCGCTGAGATCGTACTGGTCCCGGAGGGCATCCGTCTCAAAGAGGAAGGCATTGACCGCCTGGCCGATCCGCTCCTCGTAGGCCTCCGCCCCCAAGTGGACCATAAACTCGTCCGGATCCTTGTAGGGCTTCATGTTCAGCACCTTCACCGAAAGCCCCGCCTCCTTCAGGATGGGGATGGCCCGCAGCGCCGCCTTCTGGCCGGCGCCGTCGCTGTCGTAGGTGATGATCACCTCGGAGACGTACCGCTTGATCAGCATGGCATGTCCCGGTGTAAAGGCCGTTCCCAGGGATGCCACGGCGCAGTCAAAGCCCGCCTGGTGCAGGGCAATCACATCCATGTACCCTTCGCACAGCAGCATGTAGGGCCGCCGGGAACGGCGGGCCAGGTTCAGGCCGTACAGGTTCCGGCTCTTGTCAAACAGCCGGGTCTCCGGGGAGTTGAGGTATTTGGGCTCCCCGTCTCCCATGACCCGGCCGCCGAAGCCGATGACCCGGTTGTTGATGTCCATAATGGGGAACATGACCCGGTTCCAAAACCGGTCCCGGGCCCCCCGCTCGTCAATCTTCACCAGGCCGCTTTCCCGGAGCAGCCCGTCCTCCCAGCCCTTGCCCTTCAGGTACCGGTACAGGGCCTGGTTTGCCATGGGAGAAAAGCCCAGGCCGAACTTCTTCATGGTCTCCGGGGAAAGCCCCCGGCCCGCCAGGTACTGGTACCCCCGCTCTCCGCCCTTCCCCCGCAGCTGATAGTAATAGTACCGGGCGGCCTCCTTGTTCACCGCCAGCAGCTGGCTCCGGAGATCCGCCTGCCGCTTCTGCTCCGCCGACTCCTCCCCTTGGGGGAGGGTGATGCCGGCCCGGTCCGCCAGCACCTTCAGGGCTTCCGGGAACGTGTAATTCTCATACTCCATCACAAAGGTGATGACGTTCCCGCCGGCGCCGCAGCCAAAGCAATAGTACATCTGCTTGGAGGGGGAAACGGAAAAGGAGGCAGTCTTCTCCCCGTGGAAAGGGCAGAGGCCAAAATAGTTGCCCCCCCGCTTCATCAGCTTCACGTACTGGGAGATCACCGCCACAATATCGTTCCGTGACCGCACCTCCTCCACAATCTCCTCCGGATAATACAAGCGCTTCCTCCTCCCTCAGTACTTCCACGCCACCGGCACAAACAGCCGCTGGTAGGTGTCAATGGCGTAGCCGTCCGTCATCCCCGCCACATAGTCGCACACCACCCGGGACACCGGGTCCCGGCGGATCCAGATCATATTGAAGTACTCCTCCGGCAGCTCCTCGGTGTGCTCCATGTAGTACTCGTAGAGCCGGCGCAGCAGCTCCTGGGCCTTCCGGTCCTCCTGCTTGGCCGCGCTGTTGGTATAAATGTGATCGAACATAAAGCCCCGGAGCCCCTGCATGGCCGCCTCAATCTCCCCGTCCATCCGGATGTCCGGCTGGTTCAGGCTGGAGTCGATGACGTTGCGGATCAGGGTATTCAGCCGCTCCCGCACCGAATGTCCCAGTACCTTGGTAAACTCCTCCGGCAGCCGGTCCTCCCGGAGCAGGCCCGCCCGGATGGCGTCGTCAATGTCGTGGTTTATGTAGGCAATCTTATTGGACAGGCGCACAATCTTCCCCTCCATGGTGGCCGGACGGCCGCTGGTCCGGTGGTTCCGGATGCCGTCCCGCACCTCCCAGGTCAGGTTCAGCCCCCGCCCCTCCTTCTCCAGGCACTCCACCACCCGCACACTCTGCTCGTAGTGGGTGAAGCCGCCCTCGCAGATCTGGTTTAAGATCCGCTCCCCGGCATGGCCGAAGGGGGTGTGGCCCAGGTCATGCCCCAGGGCAATGGCCTCCGTCAGGTCCTCGTTGAGCCGCAGCGCCTTGGCGATGGTCCGGGCAATCTGGGACACCTCCAGGGTGTGGGTCAGGCGAGTCCGGTAGTGATCCCCCGCCGGGTCCAGAAACACCTGGGTCTTGTGCTTCATCCGGCGGAAGGCCTTGCAGTGGATGATCCGGTCCCGGTCCCGCTGGTAGTCGGTGCGGATCTCACAGGGCGTCTCCGGCCGGTCCCGCCCCCGGCTGTTCTGGCTCAGGGACGCAAAAGGGCTTAGGATGTCTGCCTCCAGCTGTTCCGTCTGTTCCCGAATGGTCATGGCCTTTCCTCCAAACTCTTTCGTGGGGAAGCCCCGGGCGGCATGCTCCGCTTTTCCGCCGTACCTGCCCCTCCCGAGGCTTTTCCTCTATATCTTAGCACATCTTTCCGGCAGGAACAAGAAATTTGCGTCCCAATGGCCTGGAACGGGGCAAAAAGTTTTCGGGAAACTTCGACGATTTTTCTCTTTACCTGCCGCCTCCCGCTGTGCTATCCTATTCCTGGAACCGGCCCTCCGCGGGCTTTCATGGTTCGCGGTGCCCGCGTGGTTCGTGGTGCCCGCGGCAGCGGCGTGAAGGTTTCCGCAGAATTTACAAGGTTTTCTAAAGAATTTACGAAGGAGGTTTTCCCATGAATGTGCAATCCGTTCTTTCCCATCTGGACTGGCTGCTGGAGGAAAAGCAGCTGGATCAGGTGGAGCCCTATCTGACCCGGCAGCTGGAGGAGGCCCGGCAGGAGGGGGACGCCGGCGCGGCCCTGACCCTCTTAAATGAGCTGGCCGGCTTCTACCGCAGCACCAGCCAGACAGAAAAGTCCCTGGAGATGGCGGACCAGGCCCTGAAGGCCATTGGGGATATGGGCCTGGCCGGCACCGCGCCCCACGGCACCACCCTGATCAACGCCGCCACCGCCTACCGGGCCGCAGGGGATCTTTCCCGGGCCGCGGACCTGTACCAGGAGGCCCTGGCCACCCTGCAGCTGCTGGGGGAAACCGGCTACCCTCTGGCCAGCCTTTTAAACAACATGAGCCAGGTCTACCAAGCCCTGGAGCAGCACCAGGAAGCCATCTCCTGCCTGGAGCAGGCCATGGAAATTTTGCAGACGTTGAAGGACGCCAGGGCGGAGGTGGCCACCACCCACTCCAACCTGGCCCTCTCCCTGCTCTCCCTGGAGCGCCGGGAGGAGGCCCGGGAGCACCTGGACCAGGCCCTGGCCCTGTTTGAGGAGGGGGACGGCCCCCGGGACGCCCACTACGGCGCGGCCCTGGCGGCAGCCGCAGAGCTGGCCTACCGGGAGGGCGATTTCCTCCGGGCGGTGGAGCTGTACGAGAAAGCCCTGCCGGAGATCCGGAGCAGCTTTGGGGAAAACGATGGCTACCGGATCACCTGCCAGAACCTGGAGGCGGCCCGGAAGGCCCTGGAGGCTTCCGGCACCGCCGGAGAGGCGCCGCAGGTTTCCGGCACCGCCCCGCAGGCTCCGGGGGAGGTAGGACCGTGAAAGGCTTGGAACTGTCCCGGCGGTACTACGATGCCTGCGGGAAGCCCATGCTGGAGCGCCAGTTTCCCCAGCTGGCCGGCCGGGTGGCTGTGGGCCTGGTCGGCGAAGGCTCCGAATGCCTGGGCTTTGACGACGCCATCTCCCGGGATCATGACTTTGGTCCGGCCTTCTGCCTGTGGCTGACCCAGGAGGACTATGACGCCTACGGGAAGGATCTGCAGGCCGCCTACGACGCCCTGCCCAAGGATTTCCTGGGGGTGCCGGGACGAATTGCCAGCTCCCAGGGCGGCGGCCGGGTGGGCGTGCAGGAGATCCACGCCTTTTACCGGCAGTTTGTGGGGGAGGAGCAGCCGCCCCGCTCCCTGCTCCGCTGGCTGTACCTGCCGGACGCGGCCCTGGCCTCCGCCACCAACGGAGAGGTGTTTGCGGACCCCCTGGGGGAGTTCTCCGCCATCCGCTCCGCCCTGTCCGCCTACCCGGAGGACGTGCGGATCCAAAAGCTGGCGGCCCGGGCGGCCATTATGGCCCAGTCCGGCCAGTACAACTACGGCCGCTGCATGCGCCGGGGGGAGACGGTGGCGGCGGAGCTGGCCCTGCGGGAGTTTGTTCAGGCGGCCATCTCCCTGGTGTACCTGCTGAACCGCCGGTATACCCCTTACTATAAGTGGATGTTCCGGGGCATGGCGGACCTGCCCATTCTGGCCCCTGCCGTGGCCCCGCTGCTCCAAGAGCTGATGGAGCTGGGCGTCCAGGGCCAGGCCTGGGAGAACCAGGATTCCCCCCGGTTCAACCCCTACGTAAACCGGCTGGACCGGAAGGTACAGCTGATTGAGAGCATCTGCGGCAAGGCCATCCGGGAGCTCCACGCCCAGGGTCTCACCACCCGGGACGACGATTTTCTGGAACCCCACGCCTGGGAGATCCAAAAGCGGATCCAGGACCCGGTGCTGCGCCGCTGCCATGTGATGGAAGGAGCGTAATGCCATGACCCTGGAAGCAAAAAAGGAACAGCTGATCCGGACCGAGTGGGAGCTGTTCCAGAACGTACAGAACGAGGGCGGGCGGGCGGCCTGCCAGGATGACCCGGAAACCTTCTTCCTCATGCGCCGCAGCCAGTTTGCACCCTGGCCGGAGGAGCTGGTGGACAGCTACCGGAAGGACCTGGACCGGGCCGCGGCCCAGGGGCGGAACCCGCTGGCGGAAAAGTATGCCTGGATGATGGAGCGGACCAGCCCCCGGCAGTTTGCGGCCCTCCGCTCCCGGCTGCCGGAGACCTCCGATGAGGCCCTGGAGGAAATCCGGCAGATTGTGCCCATCCAGCTGGCCTGGATGGCGGAATACCGTCAAAAATACCCGGTTCTCGCTTCCGGGAACCGGGCACTCTCCTCCTCCCAGGACACAGAGGAGGATACTTCCTTTGAAACCTATCTCCAGGGGGAGCTGAAAACCTACTCCCTCCCCACGCTGCGGCGGTACCACCGGTTCCTCAACCAGCTGCGGCAGGAAGGGAAAAACCTGACCCTGCTGATTATGACCGCCACGGTCCGGGCCTACGGGTACGCTTCCCTGGAGGAGGCAGAGCGGCGGCTGCGGGGCTGAAGCCCCCCCCCGGCCGCTTACAGGAGCTCTCCCTCCAGGGGCTCCACAAAGTGCTCCGGGTACCGTTCCCAGTAGCCCCGGTATACCCGCTCCTCCCGGCCGTCCAGATTCCGCTGGTACATGCGGAAGGTCACCCAGAAATCCTTGGGCTGCCAAAGCTCCCGGTAGGAATAGCGGTAGGTCATGCCGAGCTTTCGCATCACCGCCCCGCTTCGGGGATTGTTCACATCGTGGGTGGCGGTGATGTAGGGGATCCCGGCGTTCTGCCAGCGGCCCATCAGCGCCCGGCAGGCCTCCGCCGCCAGCCCTTGATGCCAGAAAGCCTGCTCCAGGCCGTAGCCCAGATCCAGGCTTTCCGGATCCGACAGATGGACATACCCCACCACCCGGCTGTTTTCCCGGAGGGCCACGGCGTACCGGTACCCCCAGGGCCGCCGGTAAAAATCCAGGTATGTCTCCCGCAGGTACCGCTCCGCCTCCGCCTGGTTTTCCAGAGGGAACATGGGCAGGAAGGTGTTCACCTGCCGGTCCCCCAAAATCCGCAGCACCGCTTCCCCGTCCCCCGGGGCAAAACGGCGCAGTACCAGCCGCTCTGTCATCAGCTCCGGCGTATTTTCCATCTTCCACCTGCACATGCTATTTTCCTGCCATATCCCCCGCCGCTTTCGCCGTGCTGCGGGAGGCCGCCGGCGTCTCCGCCCGCTCCTCCAGATGCCGCTCCAGCCAGTCCCGGATATCCTCGTACACCGCATCCCGGTCCAGCTCGTTGAGGATCTCATGGCGGTCATCCTTGTAGAAGCGCACGTCCACATCCTCCATTCCCAGCTCCACAAACTCGTTGTAGACCCGGAGCACCTTCTTGGTAAAGCCGCCCAGGGCATCGTCCATGCCGGAAACCAGCAGCACCGGCAGGTTCCGGGGAATCCGGTCAAAGTTTTTCTTCTTGGCCAGGTCCTCCAGCACGCTGAAGAAATCGTGGTAGGCGGATACGGTAAACCGGAACTGGCAGTGGGCATCCTCCCGGTAGGCCCTTACGTTCTCCTCGTTCCGGCTAAGCCAGGATCCGGGCCGCCGCTTTCCGCCGAATTTGCCCACATAGCTTCCCAATGCCAGGCCGTTGACCAGCTGGCTGCGGAAATGGCCGCCCCGGACCACCATCAAAACCTTGGCCAGGATCCGCCCAAAGCGCACTGCCCCCAAGGGCTCCCAGCCGGTTCCCATGATAATGGCCCCGTCAATCTTATCCCCGTAAATGGTCAGATACCGGCGCAGGAAGAAGGAGCCCATGCTGTGGCCCAGCACAAACACCGGCAGGATGGGGTAACGCCCCTTGGCCATCCGGGTCACATGGTACATATCCTTTAACAGCGCCACCTTGCCCATCTTCTCGCTGAAAAAGCCGTAGTCCTCCGGGCCCAGCACCGACTCCCCATGGCCCAGATGATCATGGCCGATAACCGCAAACCCCTGTTGGTTCAGATACCGGGCAAATGCGTCATACCGTCCAATGTGTTCCACCATCCCGTGGACCAGCTGTACTACCGCTCGGACCTTCCCCTCCGGAATCCACCAGAAGCCGTGCACCTTTCGCTTTCCGTCTGCGGAAGGAATAAAGAATTCTTCTTTCATGTCCGCCATACCTCCTGAAAGAAAATCTCCCCTCTGCCCTTCTCCGGCCGGGAGGCCGTCCGCGCCTTTCTGCCAGTACAGCCTCCCGGCCCTTTTATGGCTTACAGATACTTCTCACCGTATCCGTAGTGCTCCACCACGTAGTCAATGTCCTTGTCTCCCCGGCCGCTCAGGGTCACCAGAATGGAGCCGCGGCGCATCCGCACGGCCTCCTTCATGGCCCAGGCCACCGCATGGGAGCTCTCCACCGCCGGGATGATCCCCTCGTACCGGGACAGCTTGAAGAACGCCTCCATGGCCTCCTCATCGTCCACCGTCTCATAGCGGACCCGGCCCAGGTCGTGGAGGAAGGCGTGCTCCGGCCCCACCGCCGGGTAGTCCAGGCCGCTGGCGATAGAGTACACCGGTGCCGGCTCCCCCTGCTCATCCTTCAGCATCAGGCTTTCAAAACCGTGCATCACACCCTTTTCCCCGTACTGGACGGAAGCCGCATGGTCCCCCAGTTTGGGGCCTCGGCCCAAAGGCTCCACGCCCACAATGTCCACCGGATCGTCCAGGAAAGGAATAAAGGTGCCGATGGCGTTGCTGCCGCCGCCCACACAGGCGCAAACCACATCCGGCATCAGGCCGGTCATCTCCTGGAACTGTTCCCGGGCCTCATAGCCCACCACCGACTGGAAGTCCCGGACAATCAGGGGGAAGGGATGGGGTCCCAGGGCGGAGCCAATGCAGTAGATTGAGTCTTTATAATTTTTGGCGTAGGACTCAAAGGCCGAATCCACCGCCTCCTTCAGCGTCTTCAGACCATGGGACACAGAGACCACCTTAGCGCCCAGAATCTTCATCCGGGTCACATTGGGAGCTTGCTTGGCAATATCCACC
>CAJFTW010000101.1 GCA_904420025.1 Candidatus Pseudolachnospira avium | reverse complement strand
AACAGCTATGGGCAGCTATGAAGCTGCCCAAAAACTTCAAAAAAAGTTATAAATTTTTTTGTCTTGGGCTTGACATACGGGTGGCGAAGTGAATGGTAGTTAGCTGACTCGATGGCACAGGCCTGCAGCACCTGACGAAAGTGATTCTGCATGGTTCGTGGTTCTACATACCGGTCTGCCGCTCCGGTCAGAATGTATGCGCTCTCTGGCTTTCGACATCCGGAAAGCAAATGGAACAGCGCATCTGGTATGGGGATTGTGCGGATTGAGCAGGCACTTTTGGGCGGTGTTACCAGAATTTTTGTTTTCTTATCTTTACTGTTTTGATTCTGAATTCTTTGCATTGTATATTGCACACAGAGTGTCTGATCAATAAACGAAATGTTTTCCCACTTTAGGGCGCATATTTCTCCGATTCGCAGCCCCATAAACAGGCAAATTAGAATTCCCATATTCCGCTCATTGAAATGCTTATAGAGATATTGGCACAGCCGCTCCTGTTCGCTGTGGCTCAGAACACGCATTTCATGGAAGTGTTGCTTGATGGCAATGGACTTTCCGTTACATAGCGGAGGAATGCCGCAGTTGGCGGAATGCCGCAGGATGCTGCGAATCAGTGTCAGGCAATCCGATACTGTTTTGGGAGAAAGGCCGGTGCCCCTGGTGCCGCCTTTTACCAGCAGATTATTACAGACTGATTCCAGTTTTTCGTGAGTAAGCGTTTGAATTGCCTGCATTCCCAGGTTGGGTAGAATGTAGCTGCGCAGCAGATTGCTATACTTTACTTGGGTGGATTCCTTCACCCGGGGGGCAATGGAAAGTAGCCATCTTTGCGCAGCCGTTTCAAACCGGAGTGATGTGATATGGCCCGCAACATACAGGCTTCCTTTTTGGGGATCAACTTTACATTTGTAAACATTTTCGGCATTTAGAGACATAAATGGCATTCCTTTCTGATGAGTGTAATCTCAACAAAGAATAAAAAGTTGAAAAAGCAAGATTTTTATCATTTTTATAATATCAACGAAACAATTTAAGATTTTTTGATGATATATTGACACACTGCTGAATTTTTTGTAAAATATACCCATTCTCAAATGAAAGAAGGATGTTGTCATACGCAGAGTAAGATACTCTACGAAAAATTGACTTTATATACGACAACCGGGTTTAGGTATAATTTTCTAAACCCGGTTGCTTTTTGTCCGAAAACGCGCCGCATTTTCAATTGTCTTTCAAAATCATAGAGCCGTTACGGATAAATCCAGATGCGTAAAAGAAATGCCTTTCTGTCATAGGAAATGTTGTTAAACCACATTTTTCGTCAAACTGGTCTGCAAGATAAAAAACCGGGGAGTATCTCTCCGCCATACCTGATGGGAACGGCGTCATACTCCCCTGCAAAATTGTCTTTGGCTGCTTTCGGGAAAGAAAAACCAATACGCCACCCAGCGCTTCCAACCCAGCAAAAATAACATTTTCGCCTACATATTTCGGATTAACCGGTCTACATGCGCTTTTTCCAAAAGGAATCCCGCTGCATAAAACAGGACTACCGCAAAAACCCCCTTGAGCACCAGGCCAGGAATCTGAGCCGCACCGGCGGCCATACTTCCGGCCAGGATACTGCCGCCAATCCAGTATCCAGCAATCATTTCCAGAATACCAGCCACTGCGGCCAGCAGCGTACGGACAGATGCTATCTGGCTTTTTCCCGCCCCGCCGGCTATCCAGCCAATGAGAGCCCCCATCAGCGCTTTGGTCAGCAGCGTGGTGGGAACCCACTGTGCGTAGCCGGTCAAAAGATCCGCCAGGGCAGACCCCAGGCCACCAGCCAAACCACCCACCGCCGGCCCCCAAAATACGCTGACCAAAAGAATCACTGCATCCCCCAGATGGGCATAGCCCAGGGGGATCGGGATCTGTATCACCATGGTCCCCAGGCAGACCAGCGCCACGGACAACGCACGGAGGCTGACTGTTTTTGCCACATTTTTGTTCATATTTCGACCCTCCAAAGCAAATTCACTTTGGAGCCAGTGCACCTTTTCCAAAGTATCTGTATCATAATCGAAAAATGAACTTTTTCAAACACCCAGTTTGAGAGAATTTGACCAGTCCACTTTGGGCGGCCACCTTCTTATAAGCACTTTCAGCACCGTTTGTGGTTCAGAATGTCCCGGACTTCCTCCAGGCATTTCCGGATCATACAGGCCTTCCGATCCCATTTACATTTTCTGCAGGTAATTCGCGCCAGCCTTCCCTGCCAGGATCTTCCCACTCCCATAAAGCCCTCCCTGCCACATTCCTTCTTACTTTCTATTCTATGCGGAACCGCATGTCCTGGCTTTCCTTCGGGCCAACACAGCCGTTTTCCCTTCCTCGGCTGCGGCAGGGACAGCCCCCCTTATTCTGCTCGGGGCCGGGCAATCAGCTTGCAGATGGGGTTCCCCAGCTGGGAGAAGCGCTCCTCATACTCAGTGAGGATATTTTCCCTGCCCAGTTCACTATGGTGCAGGTCCGTGGTGCTGGCCAGAAGCTCCCACCCGCTCTCCTCCACCGACTCCAGGGAAAAGGCAAACAGATTCCGGTTGTCCGTCTTAAATTCCAGGGTTCCCCCCGGCGCCATAATCCGCCGGTACCGCTCCAGAAAAGCCGGGGAGGTCAGCCTCCGCTTGGCGTGGCGCTCCTTGGGCCACGGATCCGAGAAATTCAGATAAATCCGCCCCACCTCGCCGGGGGCAAACACCTCCTCCAGCGCCTCCGCGTCCATCCGGATCAGCCGCAGGTTGGGCAGCTGCAGCTGTTCCTGCTTCTGCACCGCCCGCACCAGCACGCTGGAAAATTTTTCAATGCCAATATAGTTGTTCTCCGGGCGGGCCTCCGCCATCTCGGTCAGAAACTTCCCCTTCCCCATGCCAATCTCTATGTGGATGGGATGATCGTTGTCAAACAGCGCCCGCCAGATCCCCCGCTGCTGCTCCGGGTACAGGACCGCAAAAGGGCTGGCCGCAATGGTCTCCCGGGATCCCGGTACATTTTTTAACCGCATGTTTTTTCCATCCTCCTCGCCCGCCGGGCCATCCCCGGCGCGTATCCATTCTATAATAAAACCATCCGTTTTTCCACTGCTTTTTTGACCGATTGAAAAAAGCCCGGTTCTGTGCTATAAATACAATCATGACGCCGCCACCTCCGGCGGCAGAGATTTTTTGAGGGAGATCCATGGCTAAGAAATTTTTCCGTTCGGTTTTGATTTTGATTCTCGCAGCCAGCCTGCTGGCCCCGCCGCTGCCGGTTGCAGCCGCCACGGGGGAGGAGGTCCTGACGGACCTGACCGGCCTTTCCGGCATGCCCGCCGCGCCCTCCATAGAAGCGCCCAGCGCCATTCTCATAGAGGCCAAAACCGGAGCAATCCTGTACGCAAAAAATGCGGACGAGCAGCATTATCCCGCCAGCATTACCAAGATTATGACGGCGCTGCTGACCATTGAAAACTGCTCCCTGGACGAGACTGTCACCTTCTCCTACCGGGCCACCCACGAGCTGGAGGAGAACAGCAGCGGCATTGCCCGCACGGAGGGGGAGGAGCTTTCGGTCCGGGACTGCCTGTACGCCCTGCTGATTGCCTCTGCCAACGAGGTGGCCCAAGCCCTGGCGGAGCACGTCTCCGGCACCATAGAGGACTTTGCAGTCCTGATGAACCAGCGGGCAGCGGATCTGGGCTGCACCAACACCCATTTTGCCAACCCCTCCGGCCTCAACAACCCGGAGCACTATACCTCTGCCCACGATATGGCGCTGATCATGCGGGAGGCAGTAAAGAACCCCACCTTCTTGGAGGTGGACTCCACCACCCGCTATACCATCCCCGCCACCAACAAGCACAGCGAACCGCTGGCCATCTCCATGTCCCACCAATTGCTGCTGGACGGGGCCAACCGCTATGAGTACGCGGTGGCCGGAAAAACCGGCTACACCTCTCTGGCCGGCTACACCCTGGTCACATATGCGGTGAAGGACGATATGGAGCTGATCTGTGTGGTTATGGATGGCCCCACCTCGGAGTCCCGCTATACCTCCACCCGCGCCCTGTTTGACTACGGCTTCAACAATTTTCAGATGATTCATCTGAACCAGTACAGCGGCGGTACGCCTCTGGAGACCGACACCGGCAGCGGCCAGTACCTGGGGAGCAACATCCTCTCCCTGACCACCACCGATGAGGACTGGCTGGTGCTCCCCACCTCCCTTCCCTTCTCCTCCCTGGACACCCAGGTCAGCTGGGGCGGGGAAAACGGGGAGAGCTCCCTGGCGTCCATCACCTACTCCTACCAGGGGACGCCGGTGGGCACCGCCACCCTGACGGTCAAGGAGGACGCCGATTCCGCCTTCCCCTTCAACGGCGCTTCCGTCAACGGGCAGCGGCGGGGCAGCATCAGCGTCTGGACCCTTGCCCTGTACGGAGGGATTGCCGCCGGCATGGTGCTGCTGGTCCTGCTGCTGTTGGCCCTAGGCCGCCGGAGCCGGCGGAAGCGGGCCGTGTATCCCGGCGCCTCCCGCCGGCGCAGCCGGGGCCGCAGGCGGCGCTGACGGAATGCCTGCCGCCCCGGCCGGGCCGCAGGCATTCCGCATAGCAGAGGGGGCTCCCGCACGTCAGCCGGAAAGCCCCCTCTGTGTTATTCTGCGTTGTCTGCTTCTTTCTTCCCGTACCGGGCCCGCATCAGCGGCTTCAGGCCGCCGGCCTCCAGGATCTTCCATGCCTGGTCCCCCAGCGGCTCACAGGCGTAGGATTCCCCGGACTCCTCCACCGTCACGGTCCCCTTTTCCAAATCCACCGTGAGGGTCTGGCCGCTTTGGACATGCTGGTTCAGGCCCTTGCAGATCACCGGCACCAGACCCAGGTTCACCGCATTCCGGTAAAAAATCCGGGCAAAGGAATCCGCCAGCACCGCGGAGGCCCCCATGCTTTGCAGCGCAATCACCGCATGCTCCCGGCTGGAGCCGCAGCCAAAGTTCCGGCCTCCCACCACCATGCCGCCGGCAGGGAACCGAGCCGCCAGTCCCTCATCAATACCGGAGAGGCAGTGGCTGCCGATCTCCGCCGGATCCGTCAGCGCCAGATAGCGCCCGGGATAGATCTGGTCCGTGTCCACATTGTCGCCCACCGTCACAATTTTACCTGTCAGAATTTTCTTCATCTTCTCCTCCTGCCCTGCCTTTCTCAGCAATACTCTCTGGGGTCTGTCAGATACCCGTTCAACAGGCTGGCCGCCACGGTAGCCGGGCTGGCCAGGTAGATCTGCGCGTCCACCGCGCCCATGCGCCCGGGGAAATTCCGGTTGGTGCTGGAAACACATACCTCGCCGGAGGCCAGAATCCCCTGGTGCACGCCCAGGCAGGCGCCGCAGCCCGGCGCCGTCACCGTGGCCCCCGCCCGCATCAAATCCTGTATATAGCCTTTTTCCAGGCAGCGCTCCATCACCTCCGCGGAGGCCGGCACCACCACCAGCCGGGTGTACGGCGCAATGTGCCGTCCCCGGAGGATCTGCGCCGCCACCGCAATGTCCTCCTCCCGGCCGCCGGTGCAGCTGCCCAGGTACCCCTGGTCCAGGCGTATCTTCTCCCCGGCCGTCACCTCCGGCAGCGGATGCACGTTCTCCACGCTGCTGGGGCAGGCCAGCTGCGGCTCCAGCCGGGATACATCAAACACATACTGCTCCGCATAGCAGTACCCCGGATCCGTGGTCTCCACCGTGTAGGGGCGCACGGCCCGCTTCTCCACATATTCCAGCACCGCCTGGTTGGGCTGCATGTAAGCGGTCTTGGCCCCCATCTCCACCGCCATATTGCAGATGACCATGCGGCCCGCCACGCTCAGATTCTCCACATAGCTTCCGGTAAAGTCAATGGCCTTGTACACGGCCCCGTCCGCCCGGATCTTCCCCAGCACGGACAGAATCACATCCTTGGGATACACGCCCCGGGGCGCCTCGCCCTCCAGCCGGATCTCCACAATCTCCGGCACCCGGAACCACATTTCCCCGGAGAGGAGGATGGCCGCCATATCTGTGGCGCCGCAGCCGGTCCCCACGGCCCCAAAGGCCCCGTGGGTGGTGGTGTGGCTGTCCGTGGCCACCACAATCATCCCCGGATAAATGACCCCCGCCTCCGGCATAACTTGATGACAAACGCCGCAGTTGGTGTCAAAATGGTACTGCAGCCCGTTTTTGCGGGCAAACTCCCGCATGGCCTGCTGGTTGGCGGCGCTTTTGGCGTCCGGCGCCGGCGCGTAGTGGTCAAAGACAAAGGCGCAGCGGGTGGGATCCCAGACCTTCTCGCCCCCCATCTCATAGAAGGAGTACACAGTCTGCAGGTACAGGTCGTTGATCTCCGCAAAATCCACCTTAGCCGTGACAATCTCCCCGGTTTTCACGCTGGTCCGTCCGCTGTGCCGGGCAAAAATCTTTTCAATGGCGTGCATGGCTTTCCCCTCTTCAAAATTGAATTTTAAATATCGTATACGATATTTAATTTAAAAGAAGTATACCGCTGCCGGTGTTTTTTTGCAAGTGCCGATTGTAAAAAAAGTGTTTTTTTTATAAAATAGAAGCAGTTCCGCCGGACGATGGCCAGGTGGCTGCGGCGGAAATCTTCTTTCAGAGGTATACAACGTGGAATCCTTGGAATTAATGCCCGCCCGCGTGCGGATTGCAGCAATCCTGAAAAAAGCCATCTATGCGGGGGAATACAAGAGTGGGGAGGAGCTGAGCCTCACGGAGATTGCCGAACAGCTGGGCGTCAGCCGCACACCGGTGCGGGAGGCGTTCCAGTCCCTGGCCGCGGAAGGGCTGATCACCCTCCGCATGAACCGGGGGGCCATTGTCAACAAAATTGACCGCAAGTTTATCCGGGATGCCTTTGAGATGCGGATTCTCCTGGAGTCGGAGGCGGCGGCCCGGGCGGCATCCGCCGGCATGGAGGTGGACGGGCTTTTGGAGCGGCTCTCCCGCATCCAGGGGAGCCTGGACACCCTGCCCCGGGAGGACTACAGGACGCTGAACCAGGACATTCACATGGCAATATGGAACGCCGCCGGCAACCAGAAACTCAAGCAGGTGCTGCTGGAGCTGTGGAACGGCCCCAGCGTCCGCGCATCCCTGCCGGAGGAAACCCGCCATTACCAAAAATCCACCGCCGAGCATATTGAAATCCTGACCTGCATTGGCCAGAGAAAGCCGGAGGAGGCCCGGGCGGCCATGGCCCGGCATATTGCCCGAAGCATGGAGAATATTTTACAATATTATCCGGAGGAGGCGCCGGAAGGAGGTTGAACGGCCTGGATTCCTGTCGGAATCCAATCACAAAACAAACCTCCATGCCCGCTGATGCGGGCATCACCAACCATGAAAGCCTTTCGATATGCAAGATCTAAAGCTTCCCCCTTGATCTTTTCTCTTTTTTATGTTACATTATATTTAACATTTAATCTAAATGTTAAATGAAGGAGGTGCTGCTCTTGAGCCTGCAAACCACCTGCCGTGCACTGGCGGACCCCATCCGCCGGGAAATTTTGAACTTGCTGAAAAACGGGCGGCTTTCCGCCGGGGAGATCAGCGACCACTTTTCCGTTACCGCTGCCTCCATCTCCCGTCACCTTTCGGTTCTGCGGGAGGCGGACCTGATCCGGGATACCCGGGAGGGCAAGTATATTTTCTATGAGCTGAACGCCTCCGTGCTGGAGGAGGTGCTGCTCTGGATTGCCAGCCTGCAGCAACCTGCAGGGGCAGCGGAAGGCAGTTGCCCGCCGCAGAAAGGAGATGCCTGCTATGAAGGAATGCATGAAAAGATATAAGGGAAGCCTGATCCTCTCCTCCCTGGTCATCCTCCTGCCGATCCCGGTCAGCCTGCTGTACTGGGACTCCCTGTGGCTTTCTCCCCTGGGAATTCTGGCAGTCCACTGGCTCTGCATCCTCTTTGTTTGCAGGGATCGGAAAAACCGGGAGCAGCATCCCAAGGCCATGCAGCTGGCCCTCTGGGCCTGCCCGGTCATGTCCCTGCTTTTTGGCACCAGCCGCGAGCTGATCCGGCACCAAGCAACCACCGGCAGCATCTCCGTGCTCATGGCCCTGATGTTCTGGGGTTTCGGCCTGCTGTTTTTGCTGATGGGGAACTATCTGCCCAAGGTCCGGCCCAACCGCACCATTGGCATAAAGGTCAAATGGGCCCTGGAGAACGAGGAGAACTGGAACGCCACCCACCGCTTTGCCGGCAGGATCTGGGTGATCTGCGGCCTGCTGTGCATGGCCTGCGGCCTGTTCCCGGACGCCCCGGCGGCCACCATCCTGTTTGTGGTTCTGGTGCTGGCGGCCGCACTGATTCCCTGCGCATACTCCTATCGCTATTATAAAGCACAGCTGCAGGACGGCCGGGCCGTCCCAACCAAAATCCGCTGGAAAATCGTGCTCCCCATCGCCGCCCTGACGGTGGGCTTCCTGGCCTACGTCCTCTTCAGCGGCAGCATGGAGATTGTCTACGGGGACACCTCTTTCACGGTGGAAACCGGCAGCTGGGGCGACCTGACCGTAAACTATGCGGATATCCAGGACATCCACTACTATGACCAGGACCCCTCGGACTCCTTTTCCGGCATGCGGACCAACGGCTTCGGCAATCTGCGGATGGCCCTGGGGACGTTTCAAAACGACCTGTACGGAAGCTATACCCGCTACACCTACGTCCAGTGTGATGCCTGTGTAGTGCTTACCGTAGACGGCGAAACCGTGGTGATCAACGGGCCGGACCCGGAGGCCACCCAGGCCATCTACCAGCAGATTCTGGAGCATGTATGATCCCTCGCCTCCACGCGTTCTGCCTGGAGGCTTTTCTGTGCCATAAAGTGTGGCGCTTTTTGCCGCAAATTCCGCACACTTTTCCCCCAATCCGTTTTCCGCCACAAGAAAAAGCATCCTATAATGGAGAAAGATTTGACACTGCGGCACGATAGAAAAATTTCGGGAGGGAAAACGGATATGAATCTCATCACTTTGCTGTTATCTGCCCGCGCGGAGCAGCCGCTGCTGGCCGCCTACTCCAGCGAGCCGCTGTTTTCCGGCGAGACAGGATTTGCTTTTCTCTGGATCTTGATCCTCATCGCATTCGGATGCCTGCCGGCCGCGGTGTGCTTCCGGGCCGGCAAAAAAGAGCTGGCCGCCGGCTGCCTGGCCCTGGGCGTCCTGGGTGCCTTCCTGTTTGTGCCCCTGGTGATTGCCGCGATACTGGCCACCCGTTCCGTCCCCTTCCCCTCCCGGGAGGAATCCGCTGCCTTCCGGAACCAGGGAAGAATGTATGGGGCAGCGCTCCTGCTGTACGGCATTGTCCTGCTGGTGTTTGCCATACGGGACTACAGCGCCCTGGCGGATCTGCTGCTGGGCGAATTTTATCGGTCCACTGTGCTCTCCGGCATCATCGGCAGCGTCCTTCTCTGCGTACTTGCCCTGGGATCCATTGCCATTGCCTCTGCCCCCGGCAAAAAGTTCTGGGGCTGGTACATGGCCATGCCCGGCATGCTGGCCTTCAGCGCCAGCCTGACCACAGATTTTTCCACGCTGCTGCGGATTATAGGCTACCTGCTGTTCCTGGCCGGGGGCTTCTGGATCTGGTGGACCGTCTTTCAGGCCGCCGGCGGCACTTTTTCCGGGACATCCTGGCAGCACAAAGTCCGCCGGCCCGCCGCACCTTTCCAGCCGCCCCACACGCCGTTCTGGCAGGAGCGCCCCTCTCCTGGGCAGGCCATTCCCCGGCAAGCAGAAACGCCGCAGGAGAATATACCGCCGGCGGGTTCACCGCAGAGGGAGCGCTCTCAGCGGGAAACACCGCAGAGCGCGGCATTGCCAGGCGGCAGGGCAACCGGCCACGTGCTCTGCCTGGCGGGCCAGTATGCCTCGGCCACGTTCACGCTGCAGGACGGGGAGGCCCTTTGCTTTGGCACGGATCCGGTCCTGGCCCAGGTTGTATTATCCGAGTGCCAGGCCGCACCGCTGCATCTGCAGCTTTTCTATGACAAAGGCGCCGGTTCCTACCTGCTGGCACATGACCAAACGCACCCGGTTTACCGAAAAGGCTATGGCCTGATTCGGGAGGAAACCGTCTCCCTTCCCGCCGGGGCCGAGATCTCTCTGGGAACGCCGGAACAGGTATTCCGCCTTCTGTAGACCCGATTCCTCTTTCTTTTCCAGCCGTCAGAGGGAGCCGCCGTCCCATACGGCAGCCGCCCCCCGGCGGCTATTTTTCAGTTCCGGTACACATCCAGCAGGCCGGTGGAATCATAAACCGTCAACTCCACGCCATCCGCCTCATGCTCTGCCGGGGAGAGAATGCCGCCCAGCTCCGTAAGGCTCCCGCCGTCCCGCATGGTCCAGCGTTCCTCCGGCCGGCTGGTGCAGCAGTCTTTCAAATATTGATCGTATTCCGTCATATCCACCGACTGATCCGGCATTACCACCACCTCCGGCGCCAGGTACAGGGTGCGGAAGAAGGAGGACTCCAGGCCGATCTCCGCCAGGCCCTGCTGCCAGTCCTGCCGGTAGCTTTCCAGATCCCCGGCAGGGATCTCCGGCGAAACCGTCTCCCAGTCATAGCGTTCTCCCGCCACCCAGCCGGAACGGTTGTCGCCCAGCCCCATCTGGCGCCCGCCCATGGTCTCCAGGGCCCCCTCACTGGCGCCGGTGTCACAGTAGGCCTGGTAGGCAAACTCTGAGCAGTCCACGCCGCCGGCAATCGCCAGCTGCCCCTTGTACTGGAGGCGGATGGTGCTGAACCCCTGGCTGTTAAAGTTGAAATAATAATCCAGATACAGGGAAGCCGAGCCGCCGGAGGTGCCCCGGGCAAACTGGATGGAGCTGGAAAACAGCGTGTCCGGCAGGCCCGGAATGGAGATCTCCCTCTCATCGGCCAGCTCCACCGCACCGCCTGTCCCTGCCTCGTAGACGGAGACGTACAGACGGGTGTCCGCCCAGCCGGGGCTGGCCGAATCGCCGGGGCTGTAGGCCTCCGCCGGCTGGGCCCGGACTGTCAGCAGCTCCTCCTGCCCGTCCCCGTCATAGTCGTACACGTCCGCACACAGAAGGCCCGCCAGCCGCTCCGGGGGGACCAGATGCTCCCCCGCACCATAGCCGGTGCCCGCAAAGAGCTCCGTTCCCACCGGCATCACCCCATACTGGGCAGCCAGCTCCTCCAGCTTTTCCCGGAGCAGCGCGTCCGCCTGGGGGCCCGGCGTCAGGGAGACCGCATTCACCTGTGGCTCTCCCTCCGAGGGGAAGTAGGAGGAGACATCCAGCCAGCCGGTCCAGTCCTCATAGCCCTGGGCCCGGATATACACCGGGTAGGCGTCCTCCGTGCAGTCTGTAAACACCGTCTGCCCGTCAGCGTCCGTCCCCTGCTCCGCCAGCCGGAAACGGGTCAGAGGATCCTCGCCGGTAAGATCGAACGCGGTTCCCAGAGCCTCCACATCCAGCAGGATGACCGCCGCGTCTTCCACCGGCTCCCCGGTCTCCCCGTCCGTCACGGAAACCGCACAGACCCGCTCCAGCCCCTTCTGCTCCAGCAGCGCCTGGGCCGCCCGGCCTATATGCAGCATGGGGTAGGTGCCGGTCTGGCCCTCCCCCGCATAGGCCTGCACCTCTGCGTTTTCCAGCAGCAGGCTGCGGACCTCCGGGGCGGAGAGCGCCGAGTCCAGGGACCACAGCAGCGCCGCGCTGCCGGTGACCAGCGGAGCTGCCAGAGAGGTCCCCCGGCTGTCCTCCACATAGCCTCCGGGCACGGCTGTATAAATCTGTTCTCCGGGTGCGCAAATATCTACAGTGCTTCCAAAGTTGGAGAAGGTGGCCATCTGATAATTGCCGTCTTCGTCCCGTGTATTTTCCGCCGCCCCCACAATCAAAATCCGCTCCTCTATATCCTGGTAGGTGATGCCGCTGACACTGCCTTCCGGCACGCAGGAAAGAAACAGCGTATCCGTAATCCGGGTAAAGAAGCCGCCATTCCAGGAATCCGCCGGATCCAGGCCTCTGTTATCCTCACCGTTTCCTGCTGCCTGGACCATCAGGAAATCCGTTCCGCCGGAATTGTGGTACATCAGCAATTCCAGCATCATCCAGATACACTGCCGGGATGTATCATCCAGGTAATTCTGCCACCAGACCAGATAGTCGTCCAGATCTCCCCGGTTTCCCTCTGCCCAGTACCGGTCAAAGTAGTTGTCCAGATGGCCCTGCATGGATCGCAGATCCTCTCCCCAGGAGCAGTTCACTGCCCGAGCCCCCTGCTGGACCAACTGGCTCAGAATCTCCGCAAATTCCCCGTTGGTCAGGTAGTTCTCATAGTCCGGATCGTCCGCCTCATTGGTATACGGCGACCAGTCCGCGCACAGGACATGCAGGGAATTGCTGCCGGCGGCTCCGCTAGCCACCCCCCGGAGGCCGATTTCATTATTCCGGGCACAGATCAAGGCTGTCACCTGGGTGCCATGGTTGTCTGCCGTGTGCTGGGTATAGCCATCCAGGAGGGTCAGCCGCCCTTCCATATCCTCATGCTCCAGGTCAAAGCCCGCATCCAAAACCCCCACGGTCACCTCCTGGAACAAATCCTCATACTCCCAGGCCGTGTACGCCCCAATGGCTTCCGCCCACCAGTTGTTTCCGGAAGGGTTTTCCTCATCCACTTCCACCGTACCGGCGGCATCGCTTCCCCAGGGGTTGGTATCCACCGACGTCTCCCCCAGCCATAGGGGGATGTCATAGGAGGCATACAAAACCCCTTCTTCCTCCATCAATTCTTCCGCCAGGGAAGAAAGCCCGGCCAGGGAGGCCTCCTCCACCCGGATCTGCATCAGGTTGATGCCTCCGGTCACCTCCCCCACCAGGGCGCCCCCCACCTGCTCCGCCAGCCGCTCCTTCTGGCTCCGGGAAAGCCCCGACTCCGTGTAGGCCAGCAGCAGGTTTTCCACATAGATGGTGGAAGTCTCCGCATCCGCGGAAATCTCCTCCGGCTCATACCGGTATACATAGTCCCCGCTCTCATAGGTAAGAATCTGTTCTCTGTACTCCTCCGGCACCCCTGCCGGCCCACGGCCCTGCCTCCACAGAAGTGCCAGCAGCGCCACCGCTGCCACAGAAACCACCGCGCCAAAAAGCTTTTGCCTCATCGTTTACCCTCCCTTGGTCCGGATGCCAACCATCCTGCCGGCTCACATGCAGCTTTCCGAAAGAATTATACCATGCGTTCTGCCCTTTTCCGGCTGTGACAAAAACTGTGACCACTTTTCCCAGTCAATTCCGCACAGGTTTTCCCCCTTTTCTTTCCCCGGAGCCACCGCCAGCCATTATAATGATACCAGGGTTCCAAGGCCGAAAGCCCGATGCAAGCTTGCCCGCAAAAGGATTTTTGAGCTTGGGGCAATCCGGTATCACAGGAAACACAGGTATTTCCCGCCGGGCCAACCGGCTGCGTGTAGAAATGTTTTGTAAAAGGAGTTGTTGGAAATGGATGTTGCCTCGACTGCCTTCAGCGGCTGGATGCTTATTTTGATTTTTGCGGTGCTGCTGCTGTGCCTGGGCCTTGCCGGCATGGCCTCCGGGCGCTTTTTGCCCGCTGCGGCGCCGCTGGCCCGCTGGGGCACACCTGTACTGCTCCTGCTCTCCCTGGCGCTCCTGCTGCTCCGGGTGAGGCAGCTGGATGCGGGCCTGAACCCGACTCTGTTTATCTGGATCCCGGCCCTGCTGTCCGCCGGGGCTGCCAGCTTCTGCGCTTTCTGCCCCGGTTTAGCCGGCTTTGGCGCAGTCGGCCTGGCCGGCGCCATTGGCCTGGCAGTGACCTTTGTGGAGGCCGCCCTGGAAGCCGCCGCAAGCCGCCTGACATGGCTTACGCTTTCGGCTCTTGCCGTCTGCAGCCTGGCTTTTTTCTTCTCCTGCGCCGGCCTGGCTGGAAAGCTAGCCCGCCCAAAACGCCGGGCCCACCCTGGGCAGCGGGCCCGGAAAGAACGTCCGGCCGCCCCGCCGCCGGCTGACGAGCCACCCGCAGCACCGGACAGCAGCGCCCTACCCCCTTCCACCCAAACCACCCAGGGGCGGCTGACCCTGTTGGCTGGCCCCTACGATGGCCAGTCCATCCTTCTGGAGCCCATGGAGGAGCTGCGCCTGGGCAGCGATCCGGCCCTCTGCCACCTGGTGCTGGAGATTCCCAGCATGCCCCCCTGCTGCCTGACCATCCGCTGGCAGGCTGTAGCCGGCTCCTATCAGGTCACCTGCCGGAAGGCGGGGCGCCTGCTGGATTCCCAGGGGCACCCGCTGCCGGAAAATGTGCCGGTGGGCATGGCCCCCGGGCAGCCGCTTCTCTGGCAGTTCAGCGGCCAGCCCCTGCTGCGGCTGGAGGAGCCGGTGCGGCTTTGACAGTACAGCCTTGGCACGCCAGGGGATTGGATCCGCGTAGGCCCGACAGGGGGCCGTATCTGTCTGTTGACAGCGGAAACTTTCGCTCTTATAATGGAAACAGACTTTCAGACCAAGGAGCGAGATCGTGAAAAAGATTATTTTAACCGGCGACCGGCCCACCGGACGCCTTCATGTAGGACATTATGTGGGTTCCCTGAAGGAGCGGGTCCGTCTGCAGAATTCCAATGAGTACGATGAGATTTACATCATGATTGCGGACGCCCAAGCCCTGACAGACAACGCGGAGCATCCGGAAAAGGTGCGCCAGAACATTATGCAGGTGGCGCTGGACTACCTGGCCGTTGGCCTGGACCCGGAAAAATCCACCCTCTTTATCCAGTCCATGGTACCCCAGCTGACGGAGCTGACCTTCTATTATATGAACCTGGTTACGGTGTCCCGGGTACAGCGGAACCCTACCGTGAAGGCGGAGATCCAGATGCGGGGCTTTGAGACCAGCATTCCCGTGGGCTTCTTCTGCTACCCCATCAGCCAGGCGGCGGACATCACCGCCTTCCACGCCACCGTGGTGCCGGTGGGCGAGGATCAGATGCCCATGCTGGAGCAGTGCAAGGAGATCGTCCACAAGTTCAACTCCGTCTACGGCGAAACCCTGACGGATCCGCAGATCAAGCTGCCGGATAACTCCTCCTGCCTGCGGCTGCCCGGCATAGACGGCAAGGCCAAGATGAGCAAATCCCTGGGCAACTGCATTTATCTCTCCGAGGAGCCGGAGGAGATCCGCAAAAAGGTGATGTCCATGTTCACCGACCCCAACCACCTGCGGGTGGAGGATCCCGGCCAGGTGGAGGGCAACCCGGTGTTCATCTATCTGGACGCCTTCAGCCGTCCGGAGCATTTCGCTGCATTTCTGCCGGAGTACCAAAACCTGGACGAGCTGAAGGACCACTACCGCCGGGGCGGCCTGGGGGACGTGAAGGTCAAAAAATTCCTGAACAACGTCATGCAGGCGGAGCTGGCCCCCATCCGGGAGCGCCGGAAATACTGGGAGCAGCGGCTGCCGGAGGTGTATGAGATTCTCCGGGAAGGCAGCCGGGTGGCGGAACAGAAGGCGGCCCAGACCTTAAAGGAAGTCCGCCACGCCATGAAGATCGACTATTTTGAGGATGACAACCTGTTAAAGTAACCGCGATGGAAAAACCTGCGCCGCCAGGCGCCGCAAAGCCGGAAAATCTGTATGTGTCAGATTTTCCGGCTTTTTACTGTGAAAGCCCGGTCGCAAAGCATAGCGGGCAGACTGCTTGCAGGCTGGCCCGCACATGTTTTAGCGACGCTAACCTGTATGAGCAAGTAGGCCGAAGGCCGGATTGCGAATGCAGGTAGGATTGCGGGAGTACGCAAGTTTCCCATGATCGGGTATAAATCCGGGAAATAATGGAATAAACGTGGATTTTTCAGGTGTAGTTTGCTATGATAGTTATAAAGCAGCCGTGCCTCTCCCAAAAGAGGGTGAACATAGCGTGAAATAATCTACAGAAAAGCGAGGAGATACCGATGACAAATGAAAATGAAGTCATTATATTTGAAACGGCGGACAAACAAATTTCTTTGCCGGTTTCGGTCAAAAGTGATGCCGTTTGGCTGAGCGCAAATCAGATGGCAGCACTATTTGAAAGAGACGAAAAAACGATCCGAAAACACATCAACAATGTATTTTCAGAGGAGGAAGTGGAGAAGGAGAACAACACGCAAAAAATGCGTGTTGATGGCGTAAAGCAGCTTGTTCCCTTCTACACCTTGGATGTTATTATTTCCGTTGGCTACCGAGTCAAATCCAAGCGAGGCGTAGAATTCAGACGCTGGGCCAATGCCGTTCTGAAAGATTACATAATCAAGGGCTATGCCGTGAATCATAACCGTATGAACCAGCTCAACGAGGTGCTGCGCGTTATGAAAAGAGTGGAAAACAGCCTGGATACCAGGCAGGTATTGGATGTGGTGGAGAGGTACAGCCAGGCGCTGGACCTGCTGGACGCTTACGATCACCAGAATATGACTCGTCCCCAGGGCAATAAGGCCATCTATGTCCTGACCTACGAGGAGTGCAGGGCTGTCATTGACCGCATGAAGTTCGGAGATGTCAGCCCCTTGTTTGGCCACGAGAAGGACGATTCCTTTAAGGGCAGCATAGGGGCCATTTACCAGAGCTTTGGCGGGGAGGACCTGTACCCCACCCTGGAGGAGAAAGCCGCCAATCTTTTATATTTTGTGACCAAGAACCATAGCTTTTCCGATGGCAACAAGCGGATCGCCGCCACCATGTTTTTATATTTTCTGGACAAGAATGGGGCCCTGATCCGAGATGGGGAAAAAACAATCGATGACCATACCCTCGTGGCCCTGACCATAATGATCGCCGAATCCCGTCCGGAAGAAAAAGAGATGATGATCAGCGTGATTATGAATTG
This sequence comes from Candidatus Pseudolachnospira avium, assembly GCA_904420025.1. Taxonomy (GTDB): domain Bacteria; phylum Bacillota; class Clostridia; order Lachnospirales; family Lachnospiraceae; genus Pseudolachnospira; species Pseudolachnospira avium. The sequence goes on along the minus strand of CAJFTW010000101.1, from coordinate 7,116 downwards.
TATGCAATAATACGACAGCATTGCTGGGCGAGGTGTCTTTCTGACTGGTAAATGATCTGGTTTTGCGCTATAATGAAAACCTCAAAGGCAGGTGATCGATTATGAACAAGGATCCTTTTAAAGAATACATCCGAGAATCGGAACCAGATAAACGGGATAAGGGATATGCATGGCACACGGCCATCGGATTGCAGGCCGTTGATGGATTAAAGACATCCGAATACCTGATGCATACGGCGATCCGCAATATAGAGGGTGAAATATCACTGGAAGAGGCAAACGCGCTCCTGCAGACCTATTATGAAGTAAATCCGGCGCGAGGCGTCAACGACCGCACGGAAGAGGCCGACAAGGTTTCGGTCCGCATTGCAGCACTTTTATCGGAAAAGGCGTTTAGTTTTACCCCGCATGAATATATTTCCATCCACCGAAAACTGTTTACAGGGATCTATCCTCATGCAGGACGCATCCGGAGTTACAACATCACCAAAAAGGAATGGGTGCTGGACGGGGCAACGGTACTCTATGGCAGTGCCACGGAGTTGAAAGCAACGCTGGATTACGATTTTTCGGAAGAAAGAAAGTTCTCCTACAAAAATCTTTCAATGGATGAGATTATCCATCATCTTGCAGTGTTTGTTTCAAGACTATGGCAGATTCATGTATTTGAAGAAGGCAATACCCGGACGACGGCCGTATTCTTTATCAAGTATCTGCGCACCCTTGGGTTTGATGTTACCAATGATATTTTTGCGGAGCATGCATGGTATTTTCGCAACGCTCTTGTGCGGGCAAACTATAATGATTTGAAAAATGGACTCCACGAGACCACAGAATTTCTGGAGCTGTTTTTAAGAAACCTTCTGTTGGATGAGCATCATCCCCTTCGCAACCGGACATTGCATATTCGTGGAACTTTCAGAGAAACGGAAAAACCGGACATTGAGGTCAAAAAGCCGGACATTGGAGCGAAAAAACCGGACATTGAAAAACGGTTCCGGCCGAAAACGGCAAGCCACATTCAAAAACTTCGTGAAGCATTTCCGGAGCAGATGATTTTTGGGCGGTCCGATACTATGGGAGTAACGAATCTGAAATCATCCAGAGCCTCCGAGCTTCTGAAGGAACTGGAAAAACACGGCATCATCGAACCCGTATCCGGCCACGGAAAGGGGAAATACAAATTCAAAAAATAAGGTGGGGAATCCGGCCCTTACGCCGTCTTCCCCACCACCAGAATATCGTCGATCTTCACCTGCAGCGCCGCGGAGAGCACCACCAGATTATCCACGGTGGGCAGGGCGGCACCCCGCTGCCACTTGTAGATGGCCTGGGGCGTGCGGAACCCAAACATCTCCTGCAGCTCCCGCACTGTAATCCCGGCATTCTTCCGCAGCCGCTCAATATTCTTTCCCGTTGCGGCCATATCCACGGCCAGCATGCAAAACATTTCTCCCTCCTGTTCCGGCCTTCCGGCGGACAGACCGGAGCCGGAGGAGCGGATCCGGCCGTCAGTCGGAGGCCTTAAAGTTGTAAATGGGTTTCATAATCTCCTGTACATCCACCGAATCCCGGATCACATCCAGAATATCCTCCAGGGCTTTGTAAGCCATGGGGGCTTCATCCAGGGTCCGCTCACTGACGGAGGTGGTGTAAACCCCCGCCATCTCCCGCCGGTACTCCTCCAGGCTTAGGGTCTTCCTGGCCTGGGTCCGGGACATCAGCCGGCCGGCTCCGTGGGGCGCAGAGTAGTTCCAATCCGGGTTCCCCCGGCCCACCGCCAGCACGCTGCCGTCCCGCATGTTGATGGGGATCAGCACCTTTTCTCCCCGGTGGGCCGCAATGGCGCCCTTCCGCAGGATCCGCTCCTCCACGTCAATGTAATTGTGGATGGTGTGGAAGGCCTCCCCGCCGGCAAGTCCGGTTTGTTCCAGAATAATCTCCGCCATCTTCTCCCGGTTCCGCCAGGCAAAGGCCTGGCAGATTTCCACATCGTGCAGGTAGTCCTCCATATAGGTCCCGTACAGAAAGCACAGATCCTCCGGAATGGTGGTCTCTTTCTCCTCCGCCTCCCATTTCAGCTGCCGCAGCGCTTTCTGAATTTCCTTCCGCCGCCCCTGGGCTTTGTAGGTGCGGATCAGCTCCTCCCGGGCCTCCAGATAGCCCCCTATGCCCCGGTTCAGCTGGATGGCCAGCTGCTGGTACAGCTCCGCCACCTGTTTGCCCAGGTTCCGGCTGCCAGAATGGATAACCAGGTACCTGCGCCCGTCCCCGGCGGCCTCCACCTCTATGAAATGGTTGCCGCCGCCCAGGGTCCCCAGGCTGCGCTCCAGCCGGCGGGTATCCCGCAGGCTCCGGTAGCAGCGGAGCGCCGTCAGGTCAAAGCGCTCCTGCCGCCCCTCCCACACGTTCCAGCCGGAGGGGATAAAATGGCAGGCCGCGTCCAGCTTTTCCAGGTCCACCTCCTGTTTCCCCAAATCCACCGTGTACATCCCACAGCCCAGATCCACCCCCACAATGTTGGGCACCACTTTGTCGGTGATGGTCATGGTGGTTCCCACGGTGCAGCCCTTTCCGGCGTGCACATCCGGCATAATCCGGATTCGGGAGCCCTCCGCAATGGGGTAATCGCACATCCGCCGGATCTGCTCCACCGCCTCCTCCTCAATCACCGTGGCAAAGCATACGGCGGTATTGACTTTTCCTCGAATTTCCAGCATCTTCGCCTCCTTCTGCTCCGCTATCGCGCATCCCCCGCGGAGCGTTTCTGTTTCACAAAAACCCCATTTCATAAAAAACAAAAAGCCGCCTGTCCCTGGCGTCCCGGCACCATACGGACAAGCGGCTTTCGCTTTCCACCTATATCAGCCTGGCGTTCCGTCAGCCAGGCCTGCGGCTTCTGCACAAATCCATCTCTCGCCGGTTGGGGTACGGGTACAGGAAACCAACGCCCTGCTCACAATCGTGAAGCAGCGCATTTTCAGAGTTCAACATTTCCGGTTTGTACAGACTTGTAAACATAGCCGTCTCCTTTCCGCCCCGTCCGGGGGCATCTCGTTTGTCTTGCAGTATACCACAGGGAAAACCGGTTGTAAATGATACCGGTGGTATAATTCCGGCCTACGGGTGGACGTCAATCCCCATCCCCAGCCGGTACCACTGGCCCTGCCGGGGCAGGAACATCCGTCCGGGATAGCCCTTCTCCTGCAGGAAACGGTTGACCTTTTCCGCAAAGGGCAGAATCTCCATGCCCTCAAAATCCTCGTTCTGCATAGCCGTGATGATAAAGTTTGTGTTGATCAGGCTGCCGTTGTTTGCCGTGCTTCTTTCTACTTCAGCGAGTGGGCCATCCGCACAATATCCCCTACCCCCTCCAGCACAATACCGGGGCGGTAGGCGTAGGTTTTCAACGTCTCCCGAGTGGACACGCCGGAGAGCACCAGCACCGTAAACATGCCGCTCTCCATGCCGGAAATCACATCCGTATCCATCCGGTCTCCCACCATCACCGCGTCTCCCGAATGGCAGTCCAGAAGCCGCAGGCCGGTGCGCATCATCAGCGGGTTGGGCTTTCCGCAGAAATAGGCCTTGGTGCCGGTGGCCATCTCAATGGGCGCCACCAGCGCCCCGCAGGCCGGGGCAATACCATGCTCAATGGGCCCGGACACATCCGAATTGGCGCCGATGAGCTTGGCTCCGCCCAGCACCAGGTTGGTGGCCTTGGTCAGGGTCTCCAGGGAGTAGGTTCTTCCCTCGCCCACCACCACGTAGTCCGGGTTCACGTCATTCATGGTGATGCCCGCGTCATACAGGGCGTTGAGCAGCCCCGCCTCCCCAATGGCAAACACCGAACAGCCCGGGGCCTGGGCTTTCAGGAAGGCAGCAGTGGCCAGGGCGCTGGTGTAAAAATGATCCTCCGAGACTTCCAGGCCCATCCGGGCCAGCTTCTGCTGCAGCTCCCGGGGGGTGTAGCCGCTGTTGTTGGTCAAAAACAGATACTCCTTTTTCTCCTCGTGGAGCCACTGGATAAACTCTTTCACGCCGGGCAGCACCTGGTTGCCATGGTAGATGACACCATCCATATCACAGATAAAACCGGCTTTCTCATTAAAATTGACAATCTCTGCCGTATTCATTTCTCTGTCCTCCCATACACAAGTCCATTTCAAGTTTCCGGTTACCGCTGTCTTTCCGGCGGCCCGGCCTTACTCCTGGTAATCCAGGCAGGCCCTCTCCGTCACATAAGGGCGCACATAGGTGTCCGCCACCTTCACATGCTCCGGATGGCTGGCATAAACCGCCACATCCTCCGGCTTTTCCAGGGTCGTCACCAGCGCCATGTCATGGGTGCTGGAGGGCAGAGGCTTTTCCACAAACCGCACTGTCAGCAGGCCAGGAACCTTCCCCACCAGTTCACCCAGATGCTTCTCCATGGCCTCCAGCAGGCCGCTCTTTTCACTTTCCGGAACCTCCGGTTTAAATTTCCACATAACAATATGATGTACCATCTTTTCTCCTTTCATAGTTGCCGTGTTTCCCACGGCATACGGTTACACCCGGAGGGTGTTTCTGCCAACCGGCATCTGCCCCTATCCTACCATAAACCTGGGGGCAATGGCAACCGTACATTGCCGAAACAAATTTATTTCCTGTGCTGCTGAATAAATTTTTTGGGGGTGACGCCAAACTGCTTTGCGAATATTCGTATAAAATAGCTGACGTTTTCAATCCCTGACTCTATGGCCGCCTGCGTAACCGTGCATTCGGCGGAAAGCAGCAGTTCCCTGGCCCGGTTTAGCCGATACCGAATCAAAAACTGGACGGGCGTAGACTGGAACATACTGTGAAAGCACCGCAGCGCTTCGCTTTTGCTGACGCCGCCCGCCTGGGCAATCTGTTCCAGCGATATTTTCTTCTGGTAATGGTCCTCTATAAATTGCACCATCGCCAGGGCGCGGGCCTGCAGCAGCATGTCCTTCCGGTTTCCGCGGGGAAGGAACGGCTCTTCCATGGAATGAAAGAAGGTGCGCCACAATGTCAGGACGGCGATCTGGACGTCCAGCTCCGTGCCGCACTGTGCCGCCGCAAATACACCGCGCAGCAGGGGAAGGACCTGCCGGCAGCCTTCTTCCTCCCGCCGGAAGACCCGGTAGGGGCAGCCGGACAGCAGAATCGGGCTCACATAGCGCTGGTATACGGAAGCATCCCGGGGTGCAAGCAATTCCGGCATAAACAGGATATTGGGGATAATCGCCCCATTCTCCGATTCCAGGCGGTGAATGCTCTTGCTGTTTATAAAAATTCCGTCGCCGGGATAAAGCAGGATCCGCTCCAGCCCGATCCGGCACTCCAGGGTTCCACGCTCCACATACACCCATTCAAATTCCCTGTGCCAGTGCCATTCAATATATCCCCGGTTGTATTTGCGCGTATCCTCGTAGTAATAGGCAAACGGGAAATCTTTTGTGCCGTGGGCATACAATTCCCGCAGGGTATCATCCGTGACCGTTTCCGAGAGCTGCAAAAGGCTTCCTCCTTTCTCGCGATTCCGGTGATATTGTACCATAAAATGGCGATAATCAGCAAGAAAACCTTTTGTCATTGCGATATTATGATAGAAAATAGAAAATGAGGTCTTATGCAGTGAAAGCGAACTATCAGAAAACCATGACGGCATGCTTTATTGCCTATATTGTACAGGCGGTGGTCAACAATTTTGCACCGCTTTTATTTGTGACGTTTCAGACGAGCTTTCATATCCCGCTGTCTCAGATCACGGTCCTGATCACGTTCAATTTCTTGGTACAGCTGACCGTTGACGCACTGTCGGCAGGTATGATTGACCGGATTGGGTACCGCGCCTCCATTATTCTGGCGCATATTTTTTCCGCAGCGGGCCTGCTCCTTCTTGCCGTCCTGCCGGAGCTGCTGCCCAATGCCTTTGCCGGGCTGCTGATCTCCGTCTGCGTGTATGCCATCGGCGGAGGCCTGATTGAGGTTCTCATCAGCCCCATCATAGAAGCGTGCCCCACCGACCATAAGGAAAAGGCCATGAGCCTTCTCCACTCCTTCTATTGCTGGGGGCAGGTAGGGGTTGTGCTGCTCTCCACCATCTTTTTTGCACTCTTTGGGATTTCCAACTGGAAGGTGCTTGCGTTTCTCTGGGCCCTTCTGCCGGCCTTTAACCTTTTCCTTTTTGCCAAAGCGCCTCTGTACTCACTGCACGGGGACGGTGCGAAGGGGTTGACCATACGGGAGCTGTTTTCCCGAAAAGTGTTCTGGGTTTTTATGCTGATGATGGTAAGCGCCGGAGCCAGTGAACAATCCGTCAGCCAGTGGGCATCCACCTTTGCCGAACAAGGGCTTGGCGTCAGCAAAGCCGTGGGCGACCTGGCAGGCCCCATGGCCTTTGCCGCCCTCATGGGAACCGCGCGGCTCATCTATGGCCGGTACGGGGATCGGATTAACCTGGACCGCTTTATGAAATACAACTGCATCCTTTGCATTGTCTCCTACGCGTGTATTGCGCTGGTACCGGTTCCTGTCCTGGGCTTGGCCGGATGCGCCGTCTGCGGATTTTCGGTCGGCATCCTGTGGCCGGGGACATTCAGCAAAGCGTCTGCGTCCATAAAAGGAGGCGGCACGGCGCTGTTTGCCCTGCTGGCGCTGGCGGGGGATCTGGGATGTTCCGCCGGGCCGGCTTTGGCCGGTTTCCTGTCCAGCGAATTCCACAATGACCTGCGGGCCGGCATCTTCGGCGCCATCCTCTTCCCTGTGCTCTTACTGGCCGGCGTGATTTTCCTGCAGAGGAGAGAGCGTCTCCAAGTAATAAGGGAGAAGCGCTCCAAACAGAGGAAGGCCTGACCCTCCAGGGCCAGCGTTTTTGTACTTCTTCCGGTCATAGGACCAGGACAAAGTCTTCTCCGCCGCAGGCGGTCGCCACGGATTACGGAGATTTTGGCGGAAATGTTGTTTTTCTCCGTAAGAACGGCTCCTCGACTACGGAGATTTTGAGGAATTCGCTGTTTTCTCCGTAGGAACGGCTCCTCGACTACGGAGATTTTGAGGAATTCGCTGTTTTCTCCGTAGGAGCTGCTCCTCGACTACGGAGATTTT
>CAJFTW010000100.1 GCA_904420025.1 Candidatus Pseudolachnospira avium | reverse complement strand
GTATTTAAAAATGAGTTTGTAGAAAATTTGGAAGGGGTGACTTTCAAACTTTATCGGCAGACAAGCGGCAACACCAATTTGGATGGTAATGTGATTATGAGCGGGTTAGTCGATGCAGATGTGGCTGCCACTCTTGTAACAGATAGGAATGGGCAGGCGAAAGCAAATTACCTGAATCCGGGGGACTACTGGCTGGTGGAAACGGATTTGGGCGTCAATGATGATAAAGGAAAATATACACTGACAGGTGTGATGCCCATTGAAGTAGAAATCAAATCTGGTGAGACGGTATCCTTTACGGATGAACGGGCAATTACCAACACCACTGCGTACGGCAAGCTGCAGATTACCAAGACGGATTACCAGTCTGGCGCGGGACTGCAGGGGGCGGTGTTCAGTATCCATGCGGCAGCAGACTGCTCGGATGCGTCTCTGGGCACCATCACCACCGGAGCAGACGGCGTTGGCCTTTCCGGCCTGCTGCTGGCAGGTACCTATTATCTGAAGGAGACCACAGAGCCCAGCGGCTATGCGACAACGCAGGAGATTTGGGGCCCCTATACCGTGGCTGCCAATCAGGTGACGGGTGTGGATGATGCTGCCAATACCACCATCACCAACCGCAAGGAGTTCACCATTGAAGTGACCAAGGTGGATGCTGCCAATGCGCAGAGCCTTCTGGACGGCGCAGTGTTTGCCCTGTATGATGACAGGGATGAGGCACAGGCAGACCAGGCCGCCGGCGTTACCACCAATGCGCTGGACCAGGGTACCACCGTAAACGGCAAGGTTTCCTTTACAGTGACCATTGACAGCAATACGGCGGGAGTTGGCAGCTCCCAGACCTATTACCTGGTGGAAGTGACAGCTCCCAACGGGTATGCCAAGAACACCGATATCCATGAAGTGACCGTGCCCTACAGCGATGCGGATGCAAAAGTGGAGCTGACGGTGGAGAATGAGGAACTGGGCCGGATCCAGCTGCAGAAAAATGTGGTTTGGGATGGCCGGACCCAGGGGCTGGAGGGTGTACAGTTCACCTTCTATAAGGTATCCGGCAACGGGGTATCCCATGTGGAGGGTGCCGAGGCGGCAGACGTGCAGACCACAGACGCCAGCGGCAGTCTGACCACCGGTTACCTGGAGGCCGGTTGGTATGAGGTGGTGGAAACGTACACGCCGGAAGGATACCAGGCTGTGGAAACCTCTTATTGGGTGCAGGTGGCCAACCGGCAGACCAATACCATGCTGGCAGACGATCCGGTCATGAACACGCCGGTCCAGGGTAACTTCCAGCTGGAGAAAGTGGCCGGAGACGGAACCACCGCTCTGGGCGGCGCCGTGTTTGAGTTCTACAAGGAGAATGCGGACGGCGTGTATGAGCTGGTGGATGCGGATAACCCGACCTTTACGGTGTATATTTCCGAGGGCAGGGCCGTCTACAGCTCCGGTATGCTGGATCCGGGCGACTATATGGTGAAGGAGATTACCGCTCCCAACCAGAACAACGTGCAGTACAGCCTGCTGGAAAATCCGATTTACTTTACCATTGCGGCGGGCTATACCACTCATGTAACTACAGAAGATGCAGGGGAACCGGCGGTGGTCAAGAACTACCCCCAGATGTCCATTACCCTGACCAAGACGGGCGATGAGCAGAACGGCTCGCCGGCGCTGGCAGGGGCGCAGTTCCAGCTCTACGAGGAAGACCAGACAACGCCGGTGGGCGATCCGGTCACCACCAACGGGAGCGGAGTGGCTACCTGGACGGGGATCGATCCGGGAACCTACTATATTAAAGAGGTAGCGGCACCGGAGGGCTATGCTCTCTCCACCGAAGTGCGGCAGGTGATTGTACCCTACTCCACCGCCACCACCAGCGCGGAGCTGGTAGTGGACGCTGGTACCTGGGTGGATGAAGCCAACGCAGGCCGCCTGCTGATCCGCAAGACGGATGAGGATGGAACCAGAATGCTCAGCGGTGCCCAGTTTAACATCTACGGCGCAGATGAGAACGGGGATTACACAGTGCTGATGAATGCACAGCCCCTTACCACCGGCTCGGATGGTACGGCTACATCTGGCCTGCTGCCGGCAGATGCCAACGGCACCACCTACCGGGTGGTGGAGATCCAGGCGCCGGATGGCTTTACACTGGATGAGACATTTACCACGTTGATCCAGGATGTGACGGTGTATCCGCTGCAATCGCCCCAGTATACGGGAGAGGGCTCTCGGAACACGGTGACGTTCACCAACAAGACGGTGGAAAGCATCGGCCAGTTTGAGCCGGACATTCAGAAAGAAATCTCGGATGACAACGAGACTTACACCACCGGTGCGGTCAGTGCGGAGGAAAGCCTGCTGCTGGAGTCCTACACGGTAAACTTTAGAGTTTCTGGTTTGGCGGATGGCACCAACGATCTGCCGGCGGATTCCTTTATCGTAACGGATGACAACATTACCCTCTACAACCGGGACAATAGTGACGGTTCGCTGGATGTAGTAAAGGCCGCGGAGGAGGGGGACTACACCATCGACCAGGTGGTAGTGGCTCCGGCTTCCAACGGGGATAGCACACAGCTGGTGACGGCGGAGGTGCAGTACCGGACCTTTGGCAGTGCGGACTGGCAGACGGCGGCCTCCGGGCTGACGCTGGATCAGGAACGCACGGTGAGCCTGGATGGACTGCAGGCGGTGGGAATCCGCATTGTCTATGGAAATGTGCTGGCCGGCTTTACGGCGGAAGAGGGCTTCACCATGCAGGTGACCTTCGCAAAGCGGAACGGCGGCTCGGACATTCCGGAGGTACGCCGGATCACCAACCAGGCAACGGTGGATTGGGCCTATACGTATAAGGCTTCCAATGGCATGGAGACATCCCAGACCGGCTCCAATACCAGCAACGAGGTGGAGGCGCTGATCCCTACGGCGGATTCTCTGCTGCCGCAGGTGCTTTTGAGCAATACGGTAACCAACAGCGGAAGCAGCAATGTATTCTATACCGGTGACACTGTGGATTTCCAGGTGAAGGCGGTGAACGTCCAGAACGAAAGCGGAGACGCTCCGGATTTCCGGCAGCCGGTGATCGCGGTGGATCTGCCGGGTTATACCACGCTGGATGAGGATGCTGGCTTTACGATCTACCAGACGAAGCTGGTTAATGGAGAGGTGCAGAATGTAGCCTTGGTGGAAGGGCAGGATTATACGGTGGAGGCTGTGGAAGTGCCGGCGGTGGAATCCATCCAAAACGGCCAGCTGGTTTACAGCGAGACAGAAACTACCACCCGTTATATCTTCAGCTTCTCGGAGGATATTGTGCTGAGCCCGGATACGGTGGACGGCGCAAATTCCAGCCTGACTATTGGCTATAGTGCTAGTATCGACTATGATAAACCGTCGGGCCAGATTAACCTGTACTCGCCGGCATACCTGAGCAGCCTGTACCAGCTGCCGGCATCCGAGGAGAACCCGCTGGGCCTGAGCTTTGAGGGGTATCAGGCATCTACCCAGGATAACGAGGGGCTGGATGATGCTTTGGGCACAGACCTGGAGTATCTGAACCAGCCGGTGGGGGTTACCGTCCTCAACTCGCAGCAGACGGTGCTGGTAAAGACCGTCAGCTCGGAGCAGGACGATGGCTACACTACCTCCCAGGTGGATGTATACCCCAATGAAAATGCTTACTATAACCTGACCCTGTACAACAACTCCACCAGCAGCTTGACCAGTATTCGGTTCGTGGACATTCTGCCGTTTAACGGAGACTCTTATGTGTTCCGTTCCGGTGGGATTACAGACCGGCTGACTTCCATCCCCAACGGGGAGGAGTATGAGGAGATGCTGCTGGAGGCGGTGACGCCGGAGGATGGCTATGCCACCATCTACTACTATGTGGAGGCGGACAGCCAGGCTAACAGCTGGATCCGCGGCAACCGGGAACAGTATACGGCGGAGGCAGAGCTGCCTATGCTTTACCAGGTGGACGGAGACTACTGGAACGCGGTCAACGGCGGTTATTGGACCACAGAGAAACCGGCAGACATGAGCCTGGTGACTGCGGTGGGTGTGGAGGTGACCTTCCCGGAGGGAGATTACCTGCAGCCGGGTGAATCCTATACGGTGAATGTGGAGATGAAGACGCCTGGATACACGGCAGAGGATATTTCCACTTATGCAGACGCCGTGATGGCCAACTCCTCGGCGGCGGCGGTAGTCCGCTCCGGAGAAACGGCAATCAATCCTACCCTGGATATTGTGGAGCCCAACAAGGTGCTGGTAGGCCTGAGCCTGCCCACCGGGACCATCGGCGACACTGCCTGGTATGACCTGAACAACAACGGCCTACAGGATGATGGGGAAGCAGCCGCGGCGGCCAATATTACGGTGGAGCTGTACCAGACAACGCTGACCAATTACAACGGGACCATCTACCGTTCAGAGGAGACGCGGATTGCCACCACCACGACCGATGGCCAGGGCAAATATCTGTTTACGGATCTGCCCTGCAACTACCTGGCCAGCGGGGCACAGGAAGGCTCCACCAATCCGGACGACTACGTGGGAGGCACCATCTACTATTACCGGGTGCGCTTCAGCGTACCGGAAGACCATGCGGCAACCATCCGCTACAACGGCGGAGAGGAGCCGGGAGCAGCGTATGAGACAGACAGCAACATTGATACCAACGGCTGGACCGATTACCTGACGCTTTCTATTTTGAATGAGGAAGTGGACGGAAGAAACGTCATCACCGGAGAGGACAATCTCACAGTGGATGCCGGCTATGTGGTGTCGGTGTCTCTGGGTGACCGTGTGTGGATTGATGAGAACCATGACGGTATCCAGGGACCGGATGAACCGGGTCTGGAGGGTGCGCTGGTGAAGCTGTACCGGGTAGACTCTGCGGATGATCAGGTGGAGGAGGGCGATGAGCCCATTGAGACCACTATGACGGATGCAGATGGCTACTATCTGTTCGACCAGCTGCCCCAGGGCTACTACGTGGTAGAGTTTGACATCCGGGCATTGACCACGGACGGCTACACCTACCAGTATGCCTTTACCGATCCGGACGTGAACAGCACCTCGGTATTCTCGCCGGATGACTCGGATGCCATCTACGATGTGGACAGTAACAACCGGGTCAAGAGGACCCAGGTGATCCCGCTGACCTTTGAGGAAAACGGGGAGATTTTCCAGGATGGCAATAAGACGGACCGGACCTGGGATGCGGGTGTTTGGGCCTACAGTGCTCTGGGCGGCTATGTATTTGAGGATACCAACTATACGGATCTGCAGGATATAGACACCGAACAGATGGATGGCCCGCTGCCGGGTACTCTGGTTCAGCTGTACCGGGTAATCAACGGCATCCGGGAGGCAGAACCCATCCGGGAGACCACGGTGGGCGAGGATGGCCGCTACTTCTTCGATGAGCTGGAGGCAGGCCAGTACCAGGTTTACTTCCGGTTCCCGGACGGCTACACAGCGGTGGATTCGGCGGATGGAGAAAAGACACCGGACACCAACCTTTCGGATACCAATGATTCGGATTGCTGCGTGTTCGTGGATGGCAACTACCAGAACGGCTATACTGAGGTGATCACCCTGGGCTATAACACCGTGGATGAGACCTGGGATGCTGGCGCCAATAAGCTGGGCGCTCTGGGAGACTATGTGTGGTTTGACGCGGATAAGGACGGCATCCAGGATGAGGGTGAAGAGCCCATTGCCGGGGTGACCGTGATTCTGCAGTACCGGATGGGCGATAGCGATACCTGGAAGCTGTATCCGGGCGGAACCACTACCACCGACGCGGAGGGACGGTATCAGTTTACCGGACTTCCCGGAGGGGACGATTATGATATCCAGTACCGTGTGGTATTCAACTTTGAGGATCCTACGGTGACCATCACCACCCCCAATGCGGGAACGGATTCCGCTGTGGATTCGGATGCCCTGGGCTTCTATGTGTCGGGGCTGGGCTATGTGACCACTACCATCTTCCTGGGATATGGTGAAACGGATCTGACCTGGGATGCAGGCGTGATTGTTTCCACCTGCGGTATGGGCGACTATGTGTGGCACGATGCCAACCGCAATGGTATTCAGGATGAAGGGGAAGACGGCGTAGCCGGAATCCCGGTGGTGCTGGAGAGGAACCTGTCCGGCCAGCTGGACAATGAGGCCGACTGGGAGGTTGTGGGCACTACCACCACGGATGAAAATGGCTTCTACCGCTTCCTGGATTTGACGGCGGGCTACTACCGTGTCCGGTTCCAGATTTCGGATCCGTACATTGTGACGCTGAATAACCAGGGTGAGGGAGAGGATTCTTACCAGTATGATTCCGATGCCAGCATGGCCATTGGAGACGATTGGTACCGCAGCCGGATCTTCTACCTGGAGGACGATCAGTATGACTGGACATGGGATGCGGGGCTGTATCTGGAGTCTGATATCCCTACGGTCGTGATCGAACAGCATGTGCCGGGCAGCACTGGCACCACAAAAACCGGTGATGACCAGAGGCTGTGGCCCTGGATTGCGGTGGGAACCGTGGCTCTGGCTGCTGCGGGCGTGACGGTCTTTGAAAAGAAGAGAAGAAAGAGCAAAGGTTAACAAAAGCCCCCTGAAAGGGGATAAGTGAAACAAAGGCCGCCGCGGAGGGAGATTCGCGGCGGCCTTTACATGAGAAAACCAAACGTTTTGGAGAAAAACACCCCGTTCTGTGATTGTGGTGTGATTCTCAGATGGTATGATTAAGCCAAGAAAGCCGGAGAGAGTAAAACGGCATGAGGAATCATAGTGGTAAAGACAAAAATAGAGAGGATGAAGAGTATGATGAAAGGATTGAGAAACTGTTTTCTGGTTTTGGCTTTGTTGATTCTCGGACTTGGCGGATTCAGCATGACGGCTCAGGCAGCTACTTTTTCGGTGACGCCTCAGACCTCAGACAGCCCGGATGAGCAGAAGTTTCAGATCACCAACAACGGTGAGGCAGGCAATTTTGTGGTAGACAATACCTCGCAGGTGATCAGCCTGAATGCGGGAGAATCCACCACATTTACGGTTTCGGGTTCTGGCCGCATTACGGTTACCGTATACCGGGAAGACAATGCGGGAGATATCCGCTTTGTCAACTCTCTGAACCAGCACTATGTAACCATCTACGTGCAGTACGGGGATGGCTCCCGCCAGGTGTACGACACCACCACCGTTTCCCTGGATGACGGCCAGAAGCGGGTCAGTGTGCCGGAGATGGCTTCCGTGGGTTCGGATATGTATCAGTGTGCCAACCCCAGCGCTTACGTATCCTACGGGAACAGCAGCGTGACCTTCCAGTATACCAAGGTACAGCAGGATCCCCGGGTTGTCACCGTGTACTTCATTGATGAGAACGGCTATGCCATCGGCAACGAGCAGTTTGAAATTCAGCCGGGCAGCAGTGCCACCTACCAGGCACCCTCTACACTGATGGTTAATGGCAAGACTTATAACCTGGCTGGCGGGCAGTCCTCCACGATCATCCAGGATTATAACGATACGACCAGCTCCTATACATTGATTTACCAGGGAGAGGCCCAGCAGCCCAGTTCCCCCTATACCATCACCATCCAGTATCAGGATGCCGCTACCGGCGCAACCTTTGGGAGTGAGACGGTGACGGTCCCGGTGGGAAGCGTGGTGAATTTTGAGACTCCTTCTTCCTATGTGACCTCCGATTATACCGAGTACGAGCGGGCCTCCGGCCAGCCTTCCGTAATCACGCATACTTCCGGGGACAGCACCCGGACTTATACGGTATTGTACAATCAGGTCAGTGAGCAAAAAGCTTACAGTATCTCTTTCCGGTTTGTGGATTCCCTCACTGGCACGCTGCTGGGTTCCGATTCGGTGACGGTGCAGGTAAATGAGACCGCTGTCTATACGCTTCCTGGTACCCTGAGCCACAGTGGGAACACCTATTTGCTGGCAGATGGGCAGGGAACGGAGATTCGCCATTCCTACGGCGGATCTCAGAGAACCTACTATGTGTATTACAATCAGGAAGGTGTGAGTGTACCCAGTGAATACACGCTGACCATCCGCTACCTGGATGTTTCCACCGGCAATGTGATCTACACGGGAAGCCAGTCCGTATCCGGCGGCAGTTCCGCCCAGATTGAGACCCCGGCCTCCTATCAGGCAGGCAGCGAGTCCTATGTGCTGCTGTCCGGCCAGAGCGAAAGTACCAGCCACAGTTTTTACAGCCCGATCCGGACGTATGTATTTTACTACCGGAATGTCAACGATACGGCCAATGAGAACACAGAAGTGCGCTACGAATATGTGACGGTTGTGGATGAGGTTACGGGAGAAGAGACAGAAGAACCGATTACCACCGTGACCACCACCACACCGGAGGGAGAGGGGACCACCACCGTTTACAACCAGGAGGGTGAGGTCATCCCCGACGAGGAAGTCCCTCTGACACCCACCGTCCCCGAGAGTTCCTCCTCGGAGACAGAGGCAGGCACGGAGAGTGAGAGCGAGGGCGTAGACATTGAGGATGAGGAAGTCCCCCTGGCCTCCGCGGTACCGGAGCAGGGCGGAAACGGCCCCTCCGCCGGCGCCATCATCGGCATCTGCGCGGGAATCGCCGTGGTGGCAGCCGTCATCGCCGCCGTGGTGATCAAGAGAAAGAAAGGCGGAGAGAACGCATAAGAAAAATCTCTGCGGAAACATGGGAACACAAGAATGGGGCGGGCGCCGGAAAGGGTGCCCGCCTTTTTGCTTGGTGCGCCTGGCGGGTGTACGTCTCCAACGGTCATTGACAAAAAAATCCTGTCCGCTTACAATAATAACAATACAAACAGTTACGGTAAGACAGTGGAAAGGCGGCGGCAGATGGCCAAGAACATGGAAAAAACAGAAAAAGAGGAGACCCGGGACCGCTCCACGGTGCGGAGCATTGAAAAGGCTTTGAATATCCTGCGCCTGTTTACATACCGGGAGAACGAGCTTTCCCACACAGAGATTTCCCGGCGGATGGGCTGGACCACCTCCACCACCTCCCGCCTGCTGAATACGCTGGTGGAAAGCGGTTTTTTGATGAAGGATCCGGAGCATGGCCGCTACCGCCTGGGGAGCGCTATCCTGTATCTGGGGAGTGTGGCGGCCTCCAGCACGGACCTGCGCCGAATCTGTATCCCGGTCCTGCGGGATCTGAGCAGCCGCACGGGGGAGACGGCCCATGTGTATATTCGTTCCGGGCTGTGGCGGATCTGTTACGAGCAGGTGGAGAGCCAACAGGCGGTGCGGCAGGCCTCGGAGGTAGGATCACGGGAGCCGCTCTGGATTGGAGCCACCGGACGGGCCCTGCTGGCCTTTCTGGAGGATGAGGAGCGGGAGCGGCTGTTGGAGCAGATTGGACGGGAAAACCCGGAGGTGGATATGGCCCGGCTTCGGGAACAGCTGGCGGAGGAGCGGCAGCAAGGCTATGTGGAGAACGCGGACGGGCGGAACAGCCATGTGGGCTGTATAGCGGCGCCGGTGCGCAACGCTGCCGGAAAGCTGGAGGCCTGCCTGGCGGTTTCCATGCCATCCTTCCGTTTCCCGAAAGACCGGCGGGAGATGCGCCAGGCAGTGCTGGAGGGGGCAGAGGGCATCTCCCGGCAGCTGGGGTATTCCTGTGGCCTGGCATAGGCAGCCTGCTGCGGCGGGTGAAAACTTGTTCGCCTTGTTTTCGGCGCCTACGGAGAAAAAAGACATTTTCTTGCAAATCTCCGTAAGAAAAGAGATGAACCTACGGAGAAAATCCGCATTTCATCCCAAATCTCCGTAAGAAAAGAGCTGAGTCTACGGAGAAAAACAGCATTCCATCCCAAATCTCCGTAGGAAAGGAGCTGAGTCTACGGAGAAAAACAGCATTCCATCCCAAATCTCCGTAGGAAAGGCGCCACGTCTACGGAGAAAAAAGACATTTTTGCCCAAATTTCCGTAAGAAAGGGGCTGAGTCTACGGAGAAAAATAGCATTTTCATCAAATTTTCCGTAAGCAGTTCCGCAGAATAGGAAATAGGTTTCATGTAAACATGATATTACCGGTCAGGGGCCGGAGCAACTTGCCTGAGTTGCTCTGGCCCTTATTCATGCCCGAAAAAAACGAACAGCCCTCATTTCAGGAATCATTTCAGGAATCAAAAATCCAAGAATCCGCCGGATCCGGAAATTCCAGCGCCATTTGCGTTTATTTCTCATTGACAAATTCCAGGAGGAATGATAGGATAACCCTATAAAGATATTGCGGACTTAAAGTCCGCAATGCGGACTAAATCAGAGTGATGGCAACATTACCGGCAAAACGGCAGAAAATGGATGGCAAAACGGCAAGCAGGACTGTACAATCAGCGAACAGAGCCAACCATGCTGCCGTCCCGGCGGCAGAAGGGAGTGCAGAAGGATGTACGGATTGGAAAAGAAACAGCGGGGCCCGTCCCGGAAGGGGAAACGAGTGCCGGTCCTCACCGCAGCGGAGGCGGTGCGGCTGGTGAAGGATGGGGATGTGGTGGCCATGTGCGGCGCCGGCGGCGGCATCAATGAGGCCACGGAGCTGATCTATGCTTTGGCAGACCGGTACCGGGACACCCAGACACCTCGGGATCTGGTGTTTTGGCATTCCACCGGCCTGGGGGACCGGGGGGACAAGGGGATGTCCCCGCTGGCCCAGAAGGGCCTGGTGAAGCGGGATATTGGCGGCCACTGGGGGCAGTCCCCCCGGATGTGTGAGATGGCAGAGCACAATGAGATTGAGGCCTACAATTTTCCTATGGGCGTAATGGCCCAGCTGATGCGGGCAGCTGCGGCGGGAATGCCGGGGGTATTGAGCCATGTGGGGCTGGGGACTTTCCTGGACCCGCGGCAGCAAGGGGGGCGCTTGAATGAGGCCACCAAGGAGGAGCTGATCCGCCTCCAGGAGATTGACGGGAAGGAGTGGCTGTTTTACCCTTGCATTTATCCGGATATTGCCTTTATCCGGGGGACATCGGCGGACACAGAAGGCTATGTGACCATGGAGGATGAGGTCCTCTACACAGACAGCTATGCCACCGCCATGGCAGCCCACAACAACGGAGGCAAGGTCATTGTCCAAGTGGAACGGGTGGTGAAGGCGGGCACATTGCCCAGCAAGGCAGTGCAAATCCCCGGACATCTGATTGATGCCATTGTGGTAGTGCCGGACCAGCCGCAGCTGTACGGCGTCCCTACCAGCGGTTTTGTATCCGGCCGATATATTCAGGATTTTTCCGAAGAGGCGGAGGAAGCCATGCCTTTGACGGAGAGGAAGGTGATTGCCCGCAGGGCATTGATGGAGGTGGAGAGCGGCTACATTGGAAATGTGGGCGTGGGCATCTGTGACGGAATCGGAGTAGTGGCCAAAGAGGAAGGGGTCAGCGATGAGTTTACGTTGACGGTGGAGACCGGGATTGTAGGCGGTGTTTCTGCCCAGGGCATCTACTTTGGCGCCAGTGTCAATGCCCGGGCTGTTGTGGATATGCCCTCCCAGTTTGATTTTTATGACGGCGGCGGCCTGGATATTTCCTTCCTGAGCTTTGCGGAGTTTGATGAGGAGGGGAACGTCAACGTACACAAGTTCAACGGCAAGATTATGGGGACCGGCGGCTTTGTGGACATATGCCAGAACTCCCGGAAGGCCGTGTTTGCCGGGACCCTCAAAGCTGGAGGGCTGCGGGAGAAGGTGGAGGACGGGAAAATACACATTGAAAAGGAAGGCCGTTTCATTAAGGCGGTGAAGAAGGTGCCGGAAATCACCTTTAACGGAAAAGAAGCGGTGCGGAGAGGGCAGGAGGTGGTATTTATCACCGAGCGGGCCGTGTTCCGCCTGGAGGAGGATGGGCTGGTGCTGACAGAAATTGCTCCCGGCATGGACTTGGAGAAGGATATTTTTGGCCAGATGGCCTTCCGTCCCCGGGTGTCGGAAGAACTGAAAGAGATGGATCGGCGGCTGTTCCTCCCGGAGCGGATGGGCGTTCGCCAGAGCCAGTTTGGTATGGACTGAATGGGAGGAGAAGCAGAATGAACAGCAATCGGTATTTTGAAGCTTTTGAAAAGGGGGAGAAAATCCGCAGCACCGGACGCCAGATGACGGATGCGGATACACGGCTGCTGATGGGAGTAATCAGCGGCAGCCACCCCCTTCATGTGGACCCGGACTACTGTGCCAGCCGCCCGGATGTGGGGCGGCCGATTATCCAGGGATCCCTAGTGCTGGGCGTGATGGATGCCTTCTTTTTTGAGAGCGTGTGCCCGGGCAACCAGGTGCTTGCCTTGGTGGACGGCTATGAAAAGATCCGCTTTATCAAGCCCATCTACGTGGGGGATGTGCTCCATGCAGAGTTTGAGGTGGTGGAAAAGGACGAGGAAACGCGTCACGGCCTGCCGGGGGAGCAGGCGGGGAAACGGTTTGGCAGACTTACCTGCGGTGTGACGGTGTACAATCAAGAAGAAGTGCCGGTTGTGTATGCGCTGGAGCACTATCTGGTGGAAAAGGAGGCATGAGCCATGGGAGCCACAAGATATTATGAAGATTTTTCCATTGGGGATACAGAATTAAGCCGGTCACGGCAGCTGGACGCGGCGGATATTCGGATGTTTGGCGCCTGCAGCAGTTTGAATCATCGGATCCACACGGATGCCCTGTACTGCGCCAAGCTGGAAGAGCTGGGAAAGCCAGTGGTACCCTACTCCCTGCTTTTGAATGTAATTGATGCTTTTTTTGCCCAGAGTATTAGCCCGGATGGGGTACCCACCTTCCATTACGGATATGATAAGGTGGAGTTCCGGAAGCCAGTGTATCCCGGGGACAGCATCTACACCAAATTTGAGATTACTGGGAAAACAGAGAAGAATGAAAATTTCGGTATTCTGACCCTTAACGCGACTACCTACAACCAGAATGGTGAAGTGGTGATCTTCCACGTAGACAAGTTGTATGTGGGGAGGAAAAAGGCCGCCTAATAAAATTGCTTCCTTCTTTACATCGGAAGGCCTGGCTCCCTTTGAAAACCAGGCCTTCCCTTTATATGTTTGTCGCGCTATGCCGCGTTTAGATAACTAGGGGCCGGGAGCTTTGTGTCAAAGCGCCTTGGATACTCCAGTAGTAAATTCATACCACTGGCCCCTCTCCATAAACAGCATCCGTCCCAGAAGCCCTCGCTCCTCGCAGCCCCGGTTTACATTGGCCACATACTCATTGGGATCGTATTTCCCGCTGTGGGCGTCCTCAATGTGGATGGGAACCAGAATCCGGGCCCCGGTAATCTCCAGCAGGTCCGCCATCTTTCCGGCGTAGTTGTTGCTGAATTTTTCCCGGTGGGCAAAGAGGATGTCCGGGCGCAGCTGCTGCCACGTGTTGCGGTCCTGGGGCTCCACCATCCCGGGGTTGCCGGCAAAGAGGCCAATGCGCAGATTGTTCTTGGTGGTCATCAGGAAGTTGCTGCCAAACATGGTGCCCATGTTGGCCAGATCCTGGGCCACAGGGCTGTCGTATTCCAGCTTGAACGCCGGCTTGGGCGGGCAAAGCTCATCCCCGCGGCCAGAGGGGCGGAACATAAAGTTGCCGGGAACATAGTTGTTGTGGCGGCCGTGGACAATCTGGATTTTGAAGTCGTCAAAATCGTACACATCCCCGGTGGTAAAGGGCACAAAGCGGATATAAGGGATGTCGTAGAGCTGCGCAAGGCCGTAGGTGATGGCAGCATTGGCCAGCACCAGCGGGTGGAAGCGGTCGTACACTTCTCCCAGGGAAGCCACATGATCCTCGTGGGAGTGGTTGACAAAGACATAGTCGGCTCCTTCCAGTGCGCTGACGTCATAGCCGCAGCTGAACTTACCTTCTTTGCGCAGGCAGGGATCCACCACCAGGGTCTTACCGGACGGCAGCTTGATCTCCAGGCAGTTATAGGCAAAGTAGCGGACCTTTACAGTACCAATGGATAAAATGGGACTAGACATAAAGCAGAATCTCCTTTCAATTGATTAAATTTCAAAGAACAAGAAGGACGATATAATACAGCCAGCCAATGCCAAAATAAAGAATGGAATCGTATACTTCAGTGAGTCTGAAAGCTTCTGGTTGGAGGTGGCATGGCCCAACGCAGCTGCGGAGGAGGCGGAGGGCAGAACCACGGCACACCAAGCCATCTGGGACACGGTGAGGACAAAGGGAACGGGATTCCAGCCGGCGGAGATGGCGGTCATGGCGGCAATGGGTACCATAATGGCCCGGGATGCAATGTTGGACATCAGGTTGGTCATTACACCTGTGGCAGTGCCAAAGATCAGCAGGGCCACCAGCTTGCTGGGGTTATCACCCAACAGGGAGACAATGGCATCGCCCAGTACCTGGCCAGCACCGCTGGCGTTCAGTGCCGAGGACATTACCAGGATGCCGGCGATCATCCAGACCACATCGTTGGTAATATCTTTGACAATGGTGGGAACCGGAACACTCTTGGTATAGGCCAGGATGAACAAGCCGATCAGGGGGATGACATACTGCCATTCTCCAATGCGGCTGCCCAGGAACAGGCCTACCATATCGGCGATCATAACAATGTAGATGATGATCTCCTTCCATAACGGAAGCTTTTCCTGCTCTTTGGCATTCTTTTTCCCCATTTGTATGTTGGCTTCTACCTTGGGCATCAGCTTAAATCCAAAGTAGGTCCATATGGTAACCAACAGGCAAGGCAGGAGCTTCAGCTTCAGGGGATCCAGCAGGGCAATTGTCTGGCTGGGGTCGGTGACCATGGCGCCATAATAGGAGTTGAGCTCCACCGGAAGGGTTAAAGAATTCCCTACCGGGAAAGTGTATTGCCACATGGCAGTAAGGCCGGCCACCGGAATCGCCAGGCGGGAGACAGAGATGTCTCCGTTGTCTGGAATCGTGCACAAAAACGCAATCAGGATCGGCACACTGGAAGTGGTACCCAGGAACTGGGAAAACAAAATTACAATGGCCAGAAATCCAATGAGCAGTGCGTGGCCGCTTTTGTTGGATAGAAAACCAATGGCCCCTTTAATCTTTTCCATAGCCGTGGTCCGCTGCATGGCATTGATGGCTACAAACATACCGGCAATCATTAGTGTGGTGGTGGTGACAATGTTGAATGCCTCACTCAGCTCCAGCACACCGGTGACGTAGAACAAGAGACAGCAGGTCATGGTGACTAAACCCCGTGGATACTTGTTCAGAAGGAAGTTGATGATCATAAAGGCCAAAATTAATAAGGCTCTGTACTCAACTGGCATAAAAATAACCCCTCGCTTTCTCTCAAAATATACTGCGGTTGCAGAGCTCTTTCTATTCGGGTTGCAGTTTCGGCATGCCTTATCGTGATTTTATATTACCTGATATGGGTTACAAATGCAAACAATGTTTTTGGGAGAGCATTACAAAGAAAAATTGTAAAATCGGGGAAGCATCATAATAAAGTTTGTGGAAAAATAGACAATGAGAGTGGAGAAAAAAATAACAAAAAGTGTTGCAACAAAATAAAGCAATACAAGGAGGTACGTATGGAAAGAAAATATAAGGTGGGGGAGAAGCTGCCGGATTTTGTGTTTGATACCCCCTGGAAAAGCGGGCTGTCCCTGTATCGGGAGATGGGGGATTCCCCCTGTGTGCTGATGTTCCTGCGCTATTACGGCTGCTCCACCTGCCAGCTGGAAATGCGCTATCTGATCCGGGATTATCCGCAGTTTGCGGCGAAGGGAGCCAAAGTGTTTGTGGTGCTGCAGAGCCAACCGGAAACACTCCGGGAGCAGGCGGCTCCGGACTATTTTCCTTATACAATTATCTGTGATCCGGAACAAAAATTGTACCAGGATTTTGCCATTGGCTCTAACCCGCATCCGGAGCAGCTATCTGCCCGGCTTCAGGAAAAGATTCAAGAAGCTCGTTCCCTGGGGATCCAGCACGGGAAGTTTGAGGGGAATGAAGCCCAATCCCCGGCAACTTTTGTGCTGGATCCGGATAAAACGATCCGATATGTCTGGTATGGAGTGGAGAGCATTGACGTACCATCCAGCCAGGAATTGCTTCGCATACTCTTGTAAAAACGGAACCGTGGGACGGCAGGCCAGCCTCCCGCCTGAGCCCTTGGATATACCGGAAGCCCTGGGCGGCGCCCCCTCCGTCCGGCCGGTACTCAAAAGAAAGGTAACCTGTGTAGGCGGTCTCCTCCAGCGTGTGGAGCAAGCTGGGAAAGTCAAAGGTACCGGCCGGCGGTACCTGGCGGTTGGGGCCGGTCAGGTCCAGCTGCAGGCGCAGCCAGGGGGAATGGAAACTTTTTCTCTTTTATTATCTTTTATTATCTTCCAAATCCTGTAAAATAGCAAGAGAAGAACGATGGTACTGGGGAAACGCAGGACTGTTTTGTGGAAGGCTGGAGGCTTTGTGCTGGAAATGCAGGGGCCTGCAGCGGAAAGGAACAAATATGGAATATAAGGATACCGTAGAGGGGGTTTTCCAGGCGCGCCCCAACCGCTTCCTGGCAAGGGTGGAAGTGGAGGGGCGGGAGGAGCTGTGCCATGTGAAGAACACAGGCCGATGCCGGGAGCTGTTGATTCCCGGCGTTCGGGTGGTGCTGGAGCGCCATCCGCTGGGGAAGCGAAAAACCCGTTTTTCTCTGATCGCGGCAGAAAAGCAGGGGCGTTGGGTGAATGTAGATTCCCAGGCCCCCAACCAGGCGGCGGAGGAATGGCTGCGGACCAGCCCGTTGGGCTGGCCGGTGAGCCGGATTCAGCGGGAGGTGTTCTTTGGGGATTCCCGGTTTGACTTCTACCTGGAGGGGGGAAAAGGGGAGCGTGCCTTTTTGGAGGTGAAGGGGGTGACCCTGGAGGTGGGCGGCATAGCCCGTTTCCCGGATGCGCCTACCGAGCGGGGCCTCCGTCATATCCACCACCTGATGAAAGCGGCAGCGGAGGGATACGGGGCTTACCTGCTGTTTGTCATCCAGATGAAGGGCGTGGACCGGTGGGAACCCAACTGGGAGACCCACCCGGCTTTTGGGGAGGCAGTACGGGAGGCAGCCGCCTCCGGAGTGCGGGTGCTGGCTATGGACTGCCGGGTCTGGCCCCAGGGGATGGCGCTGGATTCACCGGTCCCCTGCTCATTCTGATATGTGGTTCCCATGCCTGGTTTCGGGCGGAAGAGGGAGCAGTGCCCAAGATTTTATGGAAAAAATGGGCTGGGGGCACATTGACGGACGGAAAAGGGAAGTGCTATGATATTGTCAGACATTCTTGTTTTACGGGAAAACGCGTCACCTGTAAAACAAACCTTTATGCCCGCTGGAGCGGGCACCACGAACCATGAAAGTGCAGGAAAAGAGGTAGAAAAGTATGTTTGACAGAGCGAAGGAACTGAACTCGCAACAGAAAATGGTGGCGGGCCTGCGGGGCCTGGAAATTACCCGGTACAACGGTCCGATTACGCCTCGCGAGAATGCCGTCCGGACACTGACGGGGAAGACACCGGCCTGGCTGGGCACGGATATCAACACCATCCTTCCACGGCTGATTCCGGACAATGTGGCCAGAGGTATGGTTATTGACGGAAAGCCATTTAACGCAGTGCAGGAGGCAGGAGGGGCGGACTGGTTTGGCGTTGAATGGATCTATGAGCCTTCGGCCACCGGCTCCATGGTAAAACCGGGCAATCCCAAGGTGAAAGATATCGAGCACTGGGAGGACTATATCTCTTTCCCGGACCTGGATGGCATTGACTGGGAGCAGATGAAGGCGGACTGTGCAGCGGTGTATGCGGAGGACCAGCTGAACTCCACCCAGATTTTCACAGGTTTCTTTGAGCGGCTGATTTCTTTCCTGGACTTTGAGGATGCGGCAGTGGCTCTGATTGATGAAGAGCAGCAGACGGCGGTGCATCGCCTGTTTGACCGCCTGGCGGATTTTTATGACGATCTGATCGGGCGCTTTCAGAAATATCTGAAGCTGGATCACATTACCCTGCATGACGACTGGGGAGCCCAGCGGAGCCCTTTCTTCTCCTACGAGACCTGTGAGGAAATGCTGCTTCCGTATATGAAGCGGGTGGTGGAATCCTGCCATAAGCGTGGGATGCTGTTTGAGTTCCACAGCTGTGGTATGATTGAACCACTGGTGCCTATTATGATTGAGGCGGGCATGGACAGCTGGGGCGGGCAGCCCATCAACGATAAGTGGAAACTGTATGAGCAGTATGGGGATAAAATCTGCCTGACCATCAATACGGATCCGGAACTGCCGGCAGACAAAGCGGAAGCCTGGGCGGAAGACTGCGTTTCCCGCCTGATCCCCGGCCGGAACGTGATCGTCAATGTGGCCAGGGACTGCCCGCTGCGGGAAGCAGTGTACTGCAAGTCCCGGGAATATTACGAGAAGCAGTTGGAGCGGTAAAGGCTCCGGAGGGGTGAACGCGGATAAAAGAGTACAGGGAGGAGGCTGGCAGTGGACCGGCCTCCTCCTTCTGCGTTATGGATCGCTGGCAGAATCCGCTTTTCCCATTGCGGCCCCCGCAAAAACTGTGCTATATTATAGGAAGAAAACCGGGGGCTGCGGTTCCCCGGGAGGAACAGGAGGCGGCAGCGGATGAACCAGCAGGAAACTTTACGGCAGTGGGTGAAGGAGAGCCGGCGGATTGTGTTTTTCGGCGGAGCCGGCGTATCCACGGAGAGCGGTATTCCGGATTTCCGCAGTACGGATGGCCTGTACCATCAGGAGTACGACTATCCGCCGGAGGAAATTCTCAGTCATGAATTTTTTGTGAAAAACCCGGAGGAGTTTTTTCGTTTTTACTGGGCAAAGATGATTGCACCCCAGGCCCGGCCCAATGCGGCGCACCGGGTGCTGGCCAAATGGGAGGCGGAGGGCAGGCTGACAGCGGTGATCACCCAGAATATCGACGGGCTCCACCAGGCGGCGGGC
Source organism: Candidatus Pseudolachnospira avium (assembly GCA_904420025.1). Taxonomy (GTDB): domain Bacteria; phylum Bacillota; class Clostridia; order Lachnospirales; family Lachnospiraceae; genus Pseudolachnospira; species Pseudolachnospira avium. The sequence continues at coordinate 1,079 of CAJFTW010000100.1, read as the reverse complement.
AGCCGGAAGGTGTATGAGCTCCACGGCACCGTACATCGGAACCACTGTACCCGCTGCGGCCGCAAGGTGCCACTCTCGGAGATCCGGGAGCACAAAGGCGTCCCCCGCTGCACCTGCGGCGGCATCCTCAAGCCGGATGTGGTGCTCTACGGGGAATCGCTGGACACGGAGACCCTGCAGAAATCGGTGCAGGCCATTGAGGAGGCGGACATGCTGATCATTGGCGGCACCTCCCTCAGCGTGTATCCGGCGGCGGGGCTGGTCCATTACTACCGGGGGAAACGGCTGGTGCTGATCAACCTTTCGGAGACTCCCATGGATGCCCAGGCAGATTTGCGGATTCACGGCAGTATCGGCAAAACGTTGGAGGTGTTTTTGTAGATGGACATTCAGGTGGGCGATGTGCTGCGCATGAAAAAGCCCCATCCTTGTGGGAGCCAGGAATGGGAGGTCCTCCGGGTGGGCATGGATTTTCGGCTGAAATGCCGTGGCTGCGGCCGCCAGGTGATGCTGGCCCGACGCCTGGTAGAGAAGAACGTGCGGGAAATCCACCGGGAATAGGGCAGAAAAATGGAAGCGTATTGAACGAAAGTTACAAAATGGATACAGGAAAGTCGGAAAATTGTAAGAAGGAAAACCATTGATTTTTCATGGGCCTGGTTGTATAATGTGGTACGGTATTTTCGGAGGCGTCTGATGTACCGGACGCAGCCAGAAAATAGACAGGCAAAGAGATAAAATGGGGTGCCCCGGCGGTGGCAGACAGCACCGTTTACGGAAATGCAGGCATCCCAAAACTTTTATATGCTTTTTGAAACGTCTTTTCTAGGGGGAAGGGCGTGAGAGCAGGCTGATTCGCATACCACAGGAGGAGCCATGGATCAGAGGGGAAAAAAGCCAAGCTTGGACAGCCGGCCTATCCGGCATCGGGAAGATAGAGGATATCCGGAGAGCGGCGCCTACCGGCAGAGGGGAGGGCATGCCCCTTACGGCGCCCGGACGGGCGGCGGGCTTTCCGAGGAGGAGCGGCGGCGCCGGGCTGCTGCCCGGCGCCGGGAGCGCCTGCGGAAAAAGAAACG
>CAJFTW010000099.1 GCA_904420025.1 Candidatus Pseudolachnospira avium | reverse complement strand
GGAGGCAGGGGCGGTGTTGCTTTCGAAAGCCACACCGCCCCTGTTTGACAGCACCGGAAAAGTATGTGCTTTTTCTGGCAATAATCATTTCCTTATACCGTACATAGAATAGTTGAATTTGCATTTCATTGAGATAGAATATATAATCATATTAATAAACAAAAACAGCGCTGTTTGTTTATCCTTGCCACCTCGCGTACGATTCACTCGTGGCCATATTACCATGAGGAGGGAGTTTTCTTGAAAATTGATATTGTACCCTTTGCGGAAGCGGTTTGCCAGAGGAAGCTGGGCGTCCACCATGCCATTGTCCACTGTGGGGATGATGTGGCCGCTGCCTTTCACTTCCAGCCCACGGACCGGAGATGTGAAATCCATTCTGCTACCAAAAGCGTTGTAGGCCTGGCCGCCGGAATGGCCATGGATGAAGGGCTTTTTACCCTGGAGACCCATCCGGCGGAGATACTCTCCGGCCATGTGCCGGAGGGCTGTGACCCGGCCTGGCAGAAGGTGAATGTGAAGCATTTGCTGACCATGAGCAGCGGCCATAACCGGAAGCTGATGGACGGATATTCCCTGATTCCGGGAACCGTCAACCGGGATGACCTGGAAAACAAGGACTGGGTTAATTACACCTTCTCCCAGCCCCTTGATCTGGAGCCTGGAGGAAAATTTGTTTACAACAATTCCTGCCCGCACCTGATTTCCCGGATGATCACCCAGCTGACGGGAGAAAACCTCATCGACTGGCTCCGGCCCCGGCTCTTTGACCCGCTGGAGATCCACAATCCCCAGTGGGGGACAGATCCCCTGGGATATACCTGCGGGCCTGGCGGCCTTATGCTCAGCGCGGAAGAGTATTCCCGTATCGTCCGCCTCTATCTCCATCAGGGGCAGTGGAAGGGGAAGCAGCTGGTCTCCCGGGAATACATGGCCCAGGCAGTCAGCCGGCAGGTGGAAAACGCGGCCCCGGAGCAAGCGGACCGCGATGACGCAAGCGCCGGTTATGGCTTCTACATCTGGCGGGCCTATCGGGACAACGCCTACTACCTCTTTGGCTGGGCCGGGCAGATGGGGATTGTGCTCCCGGATTATGATGCCTGCGTCACCCTGAGCTCTTACGAATTCCAGACCCAGGCCCTGATGGATGCGGTATGGGAAACTATTGTGCCGCAGCTGCGGCTGTAAAGCGTTGTACTGTCAACCTGTGCCGCTATGGCACAGCGAACCAAAAAAATGAGGGGGAAATACTATGTCTACACAGATGATTATTTGTCTGATCATCAGCGTTCTCACAATCATTGGCTACCTGTCCGCCAAATTGCCTATGGGCGTGGTGGCCATGACCTCGCTGGTGCTCTTTTACCTTACCGGCTGCATCTCTTCGGATGATGCTGCTTCCTATTTCGGAAACCAGAACCTGTGGCTGTGTGTCTGCATGTTTATTGTCTCCGCAGGTTTTACCAGGACTCAATTTGTAAAAAAGCTGGCGCGGAAGGTGAATGCCCTTGCACGCGGTTCCCTCCGCAAGATTTTCTTTGGCTACATGATCCTGGGCGTAATCCTTTGCCAGTTCATTGGCCAGGCTGTGGCTGAATTCGCCATCGTTGCCCCCCTGCTGGGCGCGTCTGTGGATGAAATTGGCGTAAAGCGCTCCAAGGTTATGTATCCTCTGGCCATTATGCTGCTGGCCACTATGGCCTGGCTTCCGCTGGGCGCCGGGTACGCATTCCCCATGCAGGTTAACGGTATGTTTGAGACCTTTGGCATCACCGGCTACACCATGTCCGTGTTTGACCCCTTCCTGCTGCGTCTCCCCGCCATTGTGATTGTGGGTATTTTCATTATGACCCTTGGGCTGAAAATGGCCCCCAACGAGCCCATTGTGCCGATCACGGGCAGCACGGTAAGTGAACAGAAGTCGGAAGAGCCTCCGCTTCCTCCTTTCCAGGAGAAATGCGGCTACCTGATTTTCTTCGCCACCTGCGCTGTTATGCTGTTTTCCGGAAGCATTGGCCTGCAGCCCTGGCTGATTGCCCTGGCGGGAGCCGTTTTGACGGTCCTCACCGGTGTGCTGAGAGGAAAGCAGATCAACGATGCCTTGCCGGTTTCCTACTTTGCCGTATTTGCCGGCGCCCTGTCCATGGGCGGCGCCCTGACCAACACGGGGGCGGCAGATCTGATCGGGCAGCTGATTGCCAACCTGGCTACCTCCGTCAACAATACCTTTATGGTATACCTGATCATTTTCATGGCGGCCTTTATCATCACCCAGTTTATGCTGAACAGCGCCGTCATCTGGTCCTTGATGCCCCTGGTGCTGGCCACCATCAAGGTGATGGGGATCAACCCCATTGGCGCGGCCGTGCTGGTTTGGTACGCGGCCACCGCTGCCTACCTGACCCCTATGTCCTGCCCGTTGATTCCGCTGTCCATGGCAGCCGGCGGATATGACTTTAAGAGCGTATTCAAGCAGGCGCTCATTCCCAGCCTTCTGATGATCCTGGTGGGAGTGGGCTGGACCAGCATCCTGTACCCCATCTTCTGACGTGGCAAAGGCTTCAGAACAAATGGTGCAAGAGTCTCAGAAAGGAGTGTGCTTTTATGTATCAACCGCGCAATGGAGACCGGGTTCTCCAGCTTATGGAAGGCGCTTATGATCTTCATACCCATACACTGCCGGATTTCTTTCCCCGCTGCCTGGATGATTTTGAGCTGCTGCGCCAGGCGGACCAATACGGCATGGCCGGCGTGATGCTGAAAAACCATTTGGATCCAACCGTGGCCCGGTCCATCCTGGTCAACTCCCAGGGGTTTAAGGCCAAGGCCTACGGCTCCGCTGTGCTGAACCTGACCATTGGAGGCGTCAATCCCATCGCCGCCCAAAGGTATCTGGAAATGGGCGCCAAGATTATATGGATGCCGACCCTCCACAGCCGCAACCAGATGGAATACCACAATTTTGACGATAAGCTGCGCCACCCCGGTATCCGCCTGCTGGATGAGGAGGGAAACCTGAAGCCGGAGGTGTATGAGGTCCTGGAGCTGGTAAAGGAGTACGATGCGGCTGTGGCCACCGGCCATATCAGCCTGGGGGAATCCGTTGCGGTCTGCACTGCTGCCCGGGAGCGGGGGATCAAAACCATCCTCACCCATCCCGACTGGGCCTGCACTACCATCCCGCTGGAAATCCAGAAGATGCTGGTATCCAAAGGGGTGATCGTAGAAAAGCTGTGGTTTGATGTGGGGGTGAACCTGGTATCCGCCTCTTACATGGCCCAGACCATCAAAGAGCTGGGCCCGGAAAACTGCTTCCTGGCCACCGACCGGGGCCAGCTGGGCAAAGAGTATCCGGCGGAAGGGCTTATGATGTTCATGGACGCCATGCTGGATGAGGGGCTGACCTACGACCAGGTCCGCTATATGACCCACGACAACCCGGCGAAGATCGTCGGCGCGTAGCTTCACACAATTTCACTTGAAAACCATCCATACACCGCCTGTTCCCTCCCCGGGGAACGGACGGTGTATGCCCATATCCAAGGAGAGCCGCTATGAACCGGAGAGATTGCGAACTTGTTTTGGCCATTGCCCGGGAGGGGAGCATTTCACGGGCGGCAGCCAGGCTTTATATGAGCCAGCCGGCCTTAAGCCAGTTTCTTTCCAGGCTGGAAGCCCAGCTGGGTGCCAAATTGTTTGTCCGCAGCGCCAACGGGTTAAAGCCTACCTACGCCGGAGAGTGCTATATCCAGACTGCAGAGCGGATCTTAAAGCTGTGCAACGATTTCCAGGTGGAGCTGTGCAATATCAACAGCCTTCATAAGGGAAAAATCCAGGTAGGCGCCACGGTTCATCTGGGATCCTACATATTTCCCCTGCTGCTCCCCCGCTATAAGGAGCGCTACCCCAACATTGAGGTCCTCATCACCGAGAGCCGTTCGGAGGACCTGGAGCGGGCGCTGGCACACAATGAGCTGGACATTGCCCTCATGCATACCCCGTTCCGCACCGTGGAGGCAGAATATGAAATCATCGCCCGGGACCCGTATGTGATGGTGGTGGCGGAAAGCAATCCCCTGGCCAGCCAGATCTATGAAAAAGACGGAAAGCCTTATATCGACCTCCGTCTTTTTGCGAAAGAAAAATATATCCTGGCGTATCCGACCCAGCGGGTCCGGCAGATTTCCGACCGGATTCTGGAGAAGGCGGGAATAACGCCGGACATTACCTTCATGACCAGCAGCGTGGAGACCGCCATGCGGGTGGCCTGCGTGGGGCAGGGGGTTACGCTGATGCCCCAGAGCTACATCAGCCTGTTTACCTGCCCGATCCCTCCCCATTTCTGCTACCTGGAGGACATCTATGAACCCTGGTGGACCTTTGTGGCCGCCTACCCAAAGGACAGCGAGCTTTCCGGCCCGGCTATGGAAATGGTGCGGATTCTCCGGGAGGTCTATCACCCGAATCCTCTGCCGTCTGAGAGCCCGGACTGACCGGAAACGGGTCCATCCTGCGCTGCGTCCCCCGCAGGCGGCTTTATTCGATAGGATTCCATTCTCCGTTTACCGGGTTCACAAAGAAGACCTGGCTTTCCCCGTCCTTGACCCCTTGCAGCACGTAGCCGGTGCTGACCATGGGGTTTCCGTCCTGGACCATGGCCATGCGGGAATAATCCGGGTTGGGTATGACCTCCGTGTAGCCGGCCTCCTCCAGCTGCCTTTGGGCCTGGGCCAGGGTGCAGCCGGGGCGGAACACCAGAAACAGCGCGCCGCACAGCAGGGTGAGGGCCAGGGAGATGGCCAGCACCCAGGGAAAGCGGAGCCGGGCGTTGCGCGCCGGCGTCAGGAGCAGAATGACGCTGAACAGCAGGCAGGCGTTGCCAATGCCGCTGTCATAGACGCCGGCGTAGAGATGGCTGTTGAGCCAGGTGATGCCGGCGAACAGCAGAAAGATCAGAAGAACCAGCAGAACGCGGATCAGGCCGGAGTAGTCCTTCCGGTCTTTTTCTTCGCCGTTTTGGGCGGTGGTGGAAGTTTCCATGCTTGTATCCTCCTTGGGATTCTTATTCTGTGGTGGCCTCTCCCCGGGGAATGCGCACCGTGAAGGTGGTTCCCTTCCCCAGCTGGCTCTCCACGGAAACGGTGCCGCCGTGGGCTTCGGCAATCCACTTGACGTAGGAGAGGCCCAAGCCGAAGCCGCCGCTCTTGCTGCCGGCCCGGGACTCGTCCGCCTGGTAGAAGCGGGTGAAGATTTTGTCCAGCTTTTCCGGGGGAATGCCCGGGCCATCGTCCGCCACCTGGAGTACCACCGTATCGCTGGCTGGGGTTCCAGAAGCACGGCCCAGGCCAGACGAAGCTTCTTCCGGAACCGCAAACAGCCGCACGTGGATCTCCCCGTTTTCCCGGCCATATCGGATGGCGTTGTTGATCAGGTTGATCAGGAGGCGCATCCACTGGGTCTCATCCACCTGGGCCTCCAGGTCCTCCGGGAACTCCGGGAAGATCCGGATCCCCCGCTTTTCCGCGGCGGTGCTCAGCTCCTCACAGATACTGTCGCACAGCAGGGCCAGGTTTACCTCCTCCTTCTGCAGGGCGCCGGCAGCCTGCAGGTTCTGGGACAGCTCCAGCAGCTGGGCGCAGAGGGAGGACATGCGCCGGGACTGGGTGCGGATGTTTTCCAGCGCCTTCCGGTACTCCTCCGGGGTGTGCTCCCGGTCCAGGGCATAGTCGCAGTAGGAGAGGATCACCGCAATGGGCGTGCGCAGCTCATGGGAGACGTCCGAGGAAAACTGCCGCTCGTTCTCAAAGGCCTTCTGCAGCCGCTCCATCATCTGGTTCAGGGTCTCCGTCAGCTGGTACAGCTCATCCCGGTGGGCGGGCAGCTGGATCCGCCGGGTCAGGTCGTTGCCGGCACTGATTTCCGCCGCCGCCTGGCGGATCCGGTCCACCGGGGCAAAGGCCTTCTTGGTGACCAGCCAGCCGCCTACAACGGCAGCCAGAAACAGGGAGGGCAGGGCAATCAGGGCTACCCGGTGCATGAGCCGGATGGCGGCAACGGTGTTGTCGGTCAGATAGATGCCCCGGATCCACAGGCTGGTGGCGTCCGGATGGCTGACCAGCAGGTCGTAGACCATCCAGTGGTCGTTGCCGTTCTGCACCGTCTGGTAGGTACCGCTGACCAGCGGCACCTGGGAAGGGAAGCCGGTGGGAGCGGTGCCAGCCAGGGAGGTGCCCTGGGGGCCGTAGAGCAGGATGGTGGCGCCCTGGGCATAGAAATCAAAGTCCGGGTCAATCTCAATGCGGTCGTCGAAATAGGAAATGCCGTTGGCCACTTCCCGCACCGCCTGCTGCAGCCGTTCCTCGGTCACGTTCTGCACCGCCGAGTCGGTGGTCAGGAACAGGAAGATGATCATCAGCGCGGCAATGCCCAGGAGGAAGGCGGAGTAAAACAGGGACACCCGGGTTTTGATGGACCAGTTTTTCATGCTTCCTCCCTCATCACATAGCCGGCGCCTCGGATGGTGTGGATCAGCTTCTGGTCATAGCCGGTGTCCAGCTTCTTCCGCAGGCAGCGGATGTACACGTCAATGACGTTGCTGCCGCCCTCATAGTCGTAATTCCAGATATGCTGCTCAATCTTTTCCCGGCTCAGCACAATGCCCTTGTTCATCATCAGATATTCCAGGACCGAATACTCCTTGCTGGTCAGGGAGATGGCCTTGCCGCCTCGGGTGACCTGCCGGGTGTTCAGGTTCAGCTCCAGGTCTGCCAGCGTCAGGATGCTGGAGCCGGAGGAGTCCGCCATCCGCCGCAGCATCACCCGGATCCGGGCGCTGAGCTCCTCAAAGGAGAAGGGCTTTACCAGATAGTCGTCGGCGCCGGAGTCCAGCCCCTCCACCCGGTCCGTGACGGAGCCCTTGGCGGTGAGCAGCAGTACCGGGGTTTTCTTCCCCTCACGGCGCAGCTGGCGCAGCACGGAGAGGCCGTCCAGCCTGGGCATAAGAATATCCAAAATTACCGCATCGTATTCGGTGACGGCCAGATAGTCCAGGGCCTCCCGGCCATCGGCGCAGGCGTCCACGCTGTAACCTGCTTCGGTCAGCCTCTGCGCTGTCAGCTCCCGCAGAGAGTCTTCGTCTTCCGCATACAGCAGTCTCATAAGGAAAACCTCCTATTTTTTTCTGTCTTCATCATAGCACAGGAAGAATGCGATGTCTATTTTATCAGCGTGAGATGAAAGGCAGATGAAAAAAGAATGAGGAATCCTTCATGTGCTCTTCATTTTTCCCTGGTACAGTAAAGGCACAGAAAGAAAACGTGCTGAAGGAGGAAGATATATGAGCAAAAAGATTTCACGGAAGGTTGTATGGGTTCTGGCACCGGTGCTGGTGGCAGGCATACTGGTTGGAGGCCGCGCGGTGGTATCTGCGGCAGACCGGCAGGAGGCGGAAAACAAAGCCAGGACGTATGTGCCGGAGGATGCGGCGCTGCAGGGGAAAGAACGGGACGACGGCGCGTATAAATTCCATTTCTACTCAGAGTCTACAGGATATTCCTATGAGGTAGAGATCAGCCGCAGCTCCGGGGAGGTCCGGGAGGTGGAGAGCGAGCTGCGCGGGGGAACGGGCTCTTCCAACGTTTCGCTTACAGAGGCAGATATCCAGGGGAGAGTGCGGGAATGGTATCCGGAGGCGGAAATCTCCGGCATGCAGCTGGGACAGGATGACGGTCTCTATTCCTATGAAGTCTATTTCCGGGCGGACGATAAGTATGGTTCTCTGGAACTGAATGCGGCGGAGGGGACTCTTCTGGAGAGCAAAATCAAGTACGGAACGCCGGTAGTGATTCCGGCGGAAACCAGCAACGTAACGGCGGATACTTCCTATCTTTCCGAAGAGGAAATCCGGAATCAGGTGGCAGGCGCTTATCCGGACAGCCAGCTGGTGGCGGTGGAGATGGACCGGGATGACGGACGCTATGTCTATGAGGTGGAATTTTTCAGCGGCGGCTGGAAATATGACCTGGTTTACGATGCCCTGACCGGCGAGGTGCTGAAGGAAGAAAGTGAACAGACCAACTGGCAGCCGGCGGAGACTGCGGCGGCTCCGGCTGAATCCGCAGAGGAAACCCCTGCCTCCACGGAAACGCAGGTCCCGGAAAGCTCTGCGGCTGCGTCCGGCGGAGAAAACAGGACAGAGACGGGCGCTGCCAGCGGCACTTCCGGACAGCCGGTCAGCGAGGAAAAAGCCCGGGAGATTGCGATTGGTAAGGCCAGCGCGGAAAATCCGGATGCGGACTGGAGTGGTTCTATTACGAAAATACGCCTGGACCGGGATGACGGGCGGCTGCTTTACGAGGGAGAGCTGCGTTCCGGCGCCATTCAGTGTGAATTTGAAATTGACGCCTACACCGGCGTTGTGCTGAAGTGGGAGACCGAGGTGAAGGGAAACCCGCAGAATGGACAGAGCGCGGGGGCGGATGCGCAGACGATCGGACAGGATGCGGCTTCAGCCATTGCCCTGGGCAAAGCCCAGGCAGGGGATGCCTGGATTGTGGAGATTCAGCTGGAGGAGGATGACGGGCGGCTTCTCTACGAGGGAGAAATGCGGGACAGCTCTTACGAGTATGAGTTTGAGATTGACGCCTACACCGGCACAGTGATCCAGTGGGAAGTGGAAGGACTGGGACGCTAAGCAGCCGGCAATCCGGCAGGGCGGTATATGGAAGGGGGATGCGAAAGCGTCCTCTTTTCCTTGTAATCTGACCGGCTTTATGTTACATTGGAAGCAGCAACAGGAAGGGAGAAAACGGTTATGGGCGAAACAAAATATGAGGGGGAGCAGAAAAAAATGGGCTTGCTCTGGAAGGACCGGAAGCATTGGATGTGGTTCCCGTTCTCCTTCACCAAGTATCGGATTGAAAATGGCCGGCTCTATGTGGAGGAAGGGCTGCTGCGAAGCAAGGAAAATGAGTGCCTGCTGTACCGGATTACGGATATTTCCCTGGAGAGGACCCTGGCGCAGAAGATTTTTGGCACCGGCACCATCTGCCTGACCACCCGGGATATTTCGGATAAGGTGATCTATCTGAAGAACATTGTAAATCCCAAGGCGGTGAAGGAGATGATCAGCGACCTGGTGGAGCAGATCCGGAGCCAGTACCGGGTGGCCGGACGGGAGATGTACGGCATGGGCCAGGATGCCAGCCTGCGGATGGATGACTCCGGCGAGGGGATGGAGTATGAGGACCTGGTGGATGGGCCGGATGACAACTAAACGGCCCATCCCTTTACGGCTTGCCTGGGGGTGACAGACGCCTGCTTCCTGACCGGAACCGCTGCCAGCGGTCAGCGTCCCTCCCAGCGGCCGGATGCGCCGCAGGGCAGCACCAGCCCGGTGGACTGCACCGGCAGCCCCACTTCCTGGGATTGGATCTCACCGGAAAAGCGGGAGGCAACCTCCAGCCCCAGCAGGTAGGAGAGGACAGCAGGCGCCAGCCCGGTGGTGTAGGAGTTGATCAGGAAAAACAGCGGTCGGTCGGAGAGCAGGCGGGCGCAGGAGGCCACCAGCGGGTGGATGGCGTCCTCAATCTTCCAGATTTCACCTTTGGGGCCCCGGCCGTAAGAAGGGGGATCCATGATCACCGCGTCATAGTGGTTGCCCCGGCGGATTTCCCGTTCCACAAATTTCATACAGTCATCGACAATCCAGCGGATGGGGGCGTTTTCCAGTCCGCTGGATTTTGCGTTTTCCCGGGCCCAGGTGACCATTCCCTTGGAGGCGTCCACGTGGGTCACCGCCGCTCCGGCCGCCGCCGCAGCCAGGGTGGCGCCGCCGGTGTAGGCAAAGAGGTTCAGCACCTTCGCCGGCCGGCCGGCCTCCCGGATCTTTTGGGAGAACCAGTCCCAGTTGACTGCCTGCTCCGGAAATAGGCCGGTGTGCTTAAAGCTGAAGGGCTTCAGGTGGAAGGTAAGCTCCCGGTAGTGGATGCTCCATTGCTCCGGCAAGTTCAGAAACTCCCACTGGCCGCCGCCCCGGGAGCTGCGGTGGTAGCGGGCATTGGGCTTTTTCCAGCCGGGCAGGCTCCGGGGGGTATCCCAAAGCACCTGCGGGTCCGGGCGCACCAGCATGTACTTTCCCCAGCGCTCCAGCTTTTCTCCCTTGCTGGTGTCCAGCACCTGATAATCCTTCCATTGATCGGCAATCCACATACCCTTGATCCCCTTCCCAGGCAGCCGCAGGGCTGCCATTTTTCTTCGACTAGTATACCGAAAAAAAAATAAAAAATCTACTTGAAATTTTAAAAATATGTGGTATACTATAAAAGCTTGAGTTGCTACGGGGCATTGGCGAAGTTGGGATCGCGCTTGACTGGCAGTCAAGAGGCCAGGGGTTCGAATCCCCTATGCTCCACTCTTAAACCCACGGGAAGCCGTGGGTTTTTTATTTTGATATCAGCATAGCGTCAAATCGGGGTAATGAAACGCCTCATATGTATGCTTACGGATAAGCCTTATGTGATTCTGAATCCCGAAATTGAGTTTGTCGGTGATGAGATGATGGAACTCATGGATGATTGCATGTCGTTCCCCAAGCTGCTGGTGCGCGTGCGGCGGTATCGTCATTGTCTATTGCGTTATTGGGACGAGAACTGGGAACCGCAGGAAATGCCGATGGATGACGATATGTCTGAACGGATCCAGCATGAGTACGGCCATCTTGACGGTATTCTTGCGACTATGCGGGCCATCGACAATAAATCTTTTGTGATGAAGGAGTAGACGGCTTTCGGATTCTATGTTTCGGGCCCTTTACCAGAATGCTTTCTTCCGTAGAATTGGACAGGCACGGTAGAAGGGCATAAGAACCGGAGGCTTTTTTGAGCCCCTGGATTTTTGTAATTGTGATTCGCTTGCGTGGTAAGTCCCATGGCCTGCTTCTCCGACGGCCTTCATCCAGTCTTTTCTCTTGGATGAAGGCCGCCTGCCGGGACAATCCCGCCGGTTTTTCTATTTCAGCAGATCCGCAATGGTGATGGGGAGATTGTCCAGTATTCCTACATTTACGGATTGGTTGAAAGCAGCAATGACGGGCGCTTCGTCGTCCTCATACCGATATACAATGGTTCGTTCTTTTTCCGGATCTACAACCCAGTATTCCCGGACGCCGGACTGGGCATAGAGCCCATTTTTGATGCTGTAGTCCATCCGGCGGCTGCTGGGGGAAACGATCTCAATCACCATGTCCGGTGCCCCTTCACAGCCCCGATCCGACAATTTTTCCTTGCTGCAGATTACACTGATGTCGGGTTCCACATAGGTGTCCTCATCCTGATTCAGGATGACGGCAAAGGGGGCTGGATAAACCTCACAGGGTCCTCCCTTGGACTTGATATAATTGGTAAGTGCAACATTGAGTTCGCTTACCAGCTTTTGATGCATCCGGCTGGGCGGGGACATCATATAGATTTGACCGTCAATCAGTTCCGCCCGCTGTCCATTCGGCAGGTTGAAAATATCCTCTAAAGTATAACGATTTTCTCTTGGTAATGGCATGTGAGTACCTCCCACTTTTTGTGACGTTATCCATTTACCCCTTCAGGGTAGTCCTGCTTGATCCATTTTTCTTCCACTCATTGGTAAAATTTGTTTGGTCATTGACTTTATTATACGTTACTTGTCCTGAAAAATATAGCTGTTTTTGTATATATGGGGCAGGATTCCCAAAGTAAGCCCTATTTCAAGAGCGCGGTTTAAAGAATACATCTTTCTCCGGGATTTTCTTCAATCCGATCGAATCGGTTTTTGCAAACGGAATTTTCAACACGTAACTCCCTTTTATTATCCGGCAGTCGTATGATAAAGTTTGAAAAAATAGAGAAAGACGCTCAAAATTTTGAAAAGTATATTGACAAAAATCCTCAAGTCCGATATACTGCTAAATATAGAAACATTGTTTCTGTATAAGAAACAAGGAGGTGAATCGATTGGCTTTGCTCATGTCCACCAAAAGGCGCTATGACCTGCGGAATCGATTTCTGAAAGAACGTCTGGAAAAAATTTTGCCTTCGATCATGCAGGAGACAGACATTGACATGTGGATTGTTGCGGCTCGGGAACATAATGAAGATCCGGTTATGTTTTCTATGTTGCCAGCTACCATGATGAGTGCACGGCGCACAACGGTATTGGTCTTTGTCAAACGGAAAGATGGCTCGGTGGAAAAAATGTGTATGGGGCGAAAAAACGGAGGATTGGATCGCTTTTACCGGAACGTGTGGGTAAACCAGAAGGACAGCAACTGGGGATTGGACACGCTGTTGATGCCGGACCGGGATAGAAATGAGGAATCCCAGGAAACAGGAAATCCCGAAGATATAATGGAATGCCTGGTCCGGCTTGTAAAAAACTATCAGCCTCAGAAAATTGGCCTGAACTATTCGGAGGTTACTGCTTTTGGGGATGGGCTCAGCCATTCGCTGTATCAAAAGATACGAGAGTCGCTTCCTCCCATGTATCAGCAGCGTATCGTCAGCGCAGAGCATTTGTGTGTGCGTTGGCTGGAAACCCGCCTGGATTCGGAATTGAAAATGTATCAAGAGATCGTAAAGAAAGCCCATAAAATCATCCGCAGAGGTTTGTCAAATGAGGTGATTCAGCCTGGAAAAACCACGAACAAAGAAGTGGAATACTGGTTAATGGAAGAAGGGGAGCGGCAGGGATTTTTTAACTGGTTTAACACGATTGTCACACTGCGCAGGGAGGGACAGAATATTGGAAGAGAGGAAGTGATTCAGCCGGGAGACTTGGTTCACTGTGACGTGGGGTATCAGCTTATGGGATACAATTATGATTCCCAGGCAAATGCTTACGTTCTGAAGCCGGGAGAAATTCAGCCGCCGGAAGGGCTGGCGGCGCTGTACCGGGAAAGCAGGCAGGCACAAAAAACTTTGATGGAGACATTTCGTTTAGGAATGACCGGAAATGAAATACTAAAAGAAGCACGGGAAAAACTGACAGGCGGGAAACTGAAACCGTTTATCTATGTACATCCTCTGGGGGTTCATGGACACGGCGCCGGCCCGAACATTGGCCGTACCGATAACCAAGAGTGTATAAAAGGTACTGGCGATCACGTGGTTCACAATCAGACTCTGTTTGCCATGGAAATGTCGGTGGTGGGGGACGTACCAGAATGGCCGGAAGGACCAACCGTCATTGGTTTGGAGACAGAAACCATCTTCCGAGACGGACACATCGTGGAGATTGACCCGCAGGAAGATTTGTATCTGATCCGTTCTGAAATGGTTTCTGAGTTGGAACCGGTAGTTTAAATGCTTTTACGATAATGAGGAGGGAAATCTATGAAACGAATGAAGGTTGTTGTGAGTTGTTTGCTGACAGCGGCTATCCTGCTGTCCGGATGCGGCGGAGGCGGCGCAGGTGGAGAAGGGGGATCAACAGGAAAAGATACCTTGACGGTAGCGATTGGAGGTGAGCCTACTTCCCTGGATCCACAGGGCAGCAGCGGAATGAATGATCGGCGGGTGACCAAGCAGATTTATGATACATTGGTAACCCAGGATGCAGAGATGAATATCCAGCCGGGGTTGGCAACTGAATGGGAGTATGAGGATGACACCACCATAGTATTCCACCTCCGGGAAAATGTGAAATGGCATAACGGAGAAGATTTTACTGCTGCGGATGTCCTGTATTCTCTGAAGCGCGCGGCGGAATCGGATTATTCCAAGTCCTACGCCGATATGATTGACATTGCCAATACGGTGGCGGTGGATGATTACACGGTTTCCGTAAAGCTGTTGGAACCGTTTGCTCCGATTCTCTCGAATCTGGCGTTTTCTGCGCTGAGCATTGTCAATGAGAAGGAGGTTACGGAGGGCGGCGATACCTATGGAAGAAACCCGGTGGGAACAGGCCCCTTCAAGTTTGTTTCCTGGTCTGCGGGAGACCGGATTGAGCTGGAAACCTTTGATGAATACTGGGGAACCAAACCGGCATTTGAGCATCTGGTCATTCGGGTGGTCACGGAGAATGCCAACCGAGCCATTGAACTGGAGACAGGCGGCGTGGACATTGCCTATGAAATTCAGGCAAACGATGTAGATCGTCTGGAGGAAAATGAAGAGACGGTGGTTTCCCGGGTTCCGAATTTTGCTGTCACATTTTTGGGCTTTAACTGTGACAAAGAACCCATGAATAACCCGTTGGTACGCCAAGCGGTTGCCTATGCCCTGAATACACAAGAAATTGCGGACACCGTGTATTTTGGTATTGGATCGGTTGCCACTGGACCGCTTCCCTCTACAGTATGGGGCTATGCGGATGGGCTTCCTTCTTATTCCTATAATGTGGAAAAGGCGAAAGAGCTTTTGGCACAGGCAGGAATTACAACGCCGCTAAGTTTAACTCTCTACACCAACGATGCCACTGACCGAACCACCATTGCGGAGATTGTGAAGAACCAGCTGGGGCAGATTGGTATGGAGGTGGAAATCCAGATTATTGAGCAGGCGACATTCCTGGGAGAGCTGGAAAAGAAGGAAGAAGACATGTATCTGCTTAGCTGGACTACGGTGACGGGGGATGCGGATTTTGGATTATACAGCCAGTATACAACGGAATCCTTTGGCGCCAGCGGCAACTGAAGCTTCTATTCCAATCCGCAGGTGGACGAGGCGCTGGAGAAGGGGCGGACTTCCACGGATGAGCAGGAACGGTTGGATGCGTATAAAACTGCGCAGCAGCTGATTATGGAGGATGTTCCGGCGGTCTATATCTGGCAGGGCGAGTCGGTGTTCGGACTGCGTTCCAATATAGCCGGATTTGAAAATATGCCAAACTCGCTGGTTTCCTTTGCCACTGTAACCTTTACCGAATAGCTTGCTGGAATCTCGGGAACCCCCTGGGGATTCCCGAGATTCCTTATTGGGAGGACACCGAATATGATACGGTTTATAGGGAAACGTTTACTGATGATGATACCAGTAGTATTTGGCGTGATACTGGTGGTTTTTACCATGATGTACATTACACCGGGGGATCCGGCCAGAAGCATGCTGGGGGAGGCAGCGGCGGAGGAAGAGGTAGAAAACCTGCGGGAGGAGCTGGGGCTGAATGATCCCTATTTGGTGCGGCTGGGGCGTTATATAAAGGATATGATTCTTCACGGTGACCTGGGAACTTCCTATACAACCAAACAGCCGGTTACTACGGAGATTATGACGCGCTTTCCCACCACATTTTTATTGGCATCTCTCAGTGTGCTGGTGGCAGTCTGCATTGGCGTCCCCACGGGAATTTTATCGGCAACCAAACAGTACAGTATTTTGGATAATATCAGCAGGGTGGTAGCGCTGCTCGGCGTATCTATGCCCAATTTCTGGATGGGCCTTATGCTGATCATCATCTTTTCTCTGAATTTGGGATGGCTTCCATCCTCCGGATTTTATGGACCTTCTTATTGGATTTTACCGGCGGTAACCATAGGGACCAGTTCGGCTGCGGTTATTATGCGGATGACCCGTTCCAGCATGCTGGAGGTGATCCGCCAGGATTATATCCGCACCGCGCTGGGAAAAGGACAGACACAGCGGATGGTTATCATCAAGCATGCCTTGAAAAATGCCCTGATCCCGATTATCACAACGGTTGGCCTGCAGTTTGGTATTGTGCTGGGCGGTTCCGTTATGACAGAGTCAATTTTTTCTGTGCCTGGGATTGGAAAATTGATGATTGATTCCATTAAAGCCCGCAATTATCCGGTGGTGCAGGGCGGAGTCCTGTTGATTGCCATTGTGTTCAGCTTTGTGAATTTGGCAGTGGATTTGCTGTACGCTTATGTGGATCCGCGCATTAAGGCGCAGTACAGCCGCAAGAAGGAGAAGAAGAACGGTCTGGAGGCGGAGACAACATGAAGGATAAAAAGGAAAAACGGCGAAATAGTCAGCTTCTGGAAGTCTGGCATCGATTGAGGAAAAACAAGGCGGCTATGGTTGGGCTGGCGATCATTGTGTTGTTGGTTTTCTGCGCATTGTTTCCACAGGCAATCGCCCGCTATGGTTATGATGACCAGATGTTGTCGAGAGCACATATTGCCCCCTGTGCAGAGTTCCCCTTTGGAACGGATAATTTGGGAAGAGACATTTTTTCACGGGTCATTTACGGGACGGGGATTTCTCTTCAGATTGGTTTGATCTCCGTGGGAATTGCCGCTGCAATCGGTATATTTTTGGGTGCATTGGCAGGCTATTACGGCGGCGTTTTGGAAAATGTAATTATGCGTGGAATAGACATTTTGCTGGCAATCCCCAGTATTCTCCTGGCTATTTCGATTGTGGCAGCTCTGGGGACGAGTCTGACCAATCTGATGATCGCGGTGGGCATTGGAACGACGCCTCGGTTTGCCCGGATTGTACGGGCTTCTATCCTCAGCGTGAAGGATCAGGAATATATTGAGGCTTCCCGGTGTGTGGGGGCTGGTGATCTGCGGATTATCCTGAGCCATGTAATACCCAACTGCGCGGCGCCGATTATTGTACAGGCGACTATGGGGGTGGCCAATGCCATTCTCAGTGCGTCTTCCCTAAGTTTTATTGGGCTGGGCGTACAGCCGCCGATGCCGGAGTGGGGGACTATGCTCTCGGCAGGAAGGCAGTATATTCGGGATTACTGGTATATGGTAGCGTTCCCTGGTCTGGCTATTATGGTGACCATTTTTGCCTTCAATCTGTTTGGGGATGGCCTGCGGGATGCGCTGGATCCGAAATTGAAAGTCTGAGGAGGTCTGCTGTCTATGCCAGAATTGATGGAAATTCGGAATCTTGAAATTCAGTATGTCACCGAGAGAAGAGTAGTGCGGGCCGTAAATGGAATTGATTTGACGATCCGGAAAGGAGAAACCGTAGGGCTGGTGGGGGAGACGGGAGCCGGCAAAACCACGACTGCTTTGGGGATTATGCAGTTGGTACCGGATCCGCCGGGAAAAATTGTAGGCGGCGAAGTCCTCTGGAACGGGGAGGACCTTTTGAAAATGAGTCAGAAAGAGCTGCGAAAGATACGCGGCAGTCAGATCTCCATGATTTTTCAAGACCCCATGACTTCTTTGAATCCGGTCATTACCATTGGGGAGCAGGTGGCGGAAGTCATTCGCCTCCATGAGCATGTCTCGAAAGCGGAAGCAAATATCAAAGCACAGAATATCCTGAAGCAGGTGGGAATATTGCCGGAGCGTTTTCAGGAATATCCGCACCAATTCTCTGGCGGCATGCGCCAGAGAGTAGTGATTGCCATTGCGCTGGCGTGTAATCCTTCGCTGTTGATTGCGGACGAGCCTACCACGGCGCTGGATGTGACCATTCAGGCCCAGGTGCTGTCCTTGATGGCGGAGCTGAAAAACCACTTTGCGACTTCTATGCTGTTGATCACCCATGACCTGGGAGTGGTGGCAGAGGTATGCGATCGGGTGGCCATTATGTATGCTGGCCAGATTGTGGAGGAGGGGCCCCTGCGGAAGGTGTTTCGGAATCCTCTTCATCCTTATACGGAAGGGCTGTTTCAGTCGATACCGGATATTCACGTTAAAACGGAACGCCTGAAACCGATTATGGGATATATGCCGGATCCGGCAAATTTGCCGGATGGTTGCTATTTCGCATCGCGCTGTCCATACTGCGAGGCGGCGTGTACCCAAAACACGGTTCCCGCATTTCAGGCGGAGGAGGACCATATCGTGCGCTGTATTCGCTGCAAAAAGAGGGAGGTGGAAACATGACGGCATTGCTGGAGGTAGAACATTTAAAAAGTTATTTCAAAACTCCCCGGGGCTACCTGCATGCGGTAGATGATGTCAGCTTTTCTGTGCAGGAGGGCAGTACCATTGGTGTGGTGGGAGAATCCGGGTGTGGGAAATCCACTCTGGGCAGAACCATCCTTCATCTGCGGGAGAGTACAGACGGGGTGATTCGCTTTGAAGGCAAAGATATAACCCACGTTCATAAAACAGAACTGAAAAAACTCCGTCAGCAGATGCAGATGATTTTCCAGGATCCATATTCATCCCTGGATCCCAGAAAGTCGGTTCAGCGGATTATCGCAGAACCGCTGCGGATTTACCGGGCCTGTGAAAATGCGGAAGCGCTGCGGGCCCGTGTCCTGGAGCTGATGGATATGGTGGGACTCTCGGCCGATTTATTGGAATCCTATCCCCATGAGATGGATGGCGGGCGGCGGCAGAGAATCGGCATTGCCAGGGCATTGGCTATGCGCCCCCGCTTTATTGTCTGTGACGAACCGGTTTCTGCCTTAGACGTTTCCATTCAGGCCCAGATTTTAAATCTCCTTCAGGATCTGCAGCAAGAGCAGAAGCTGACCTATTTGTTTATCACCCACAATCTGTCTGTGGTAAAGCATATTTCCACTGAGATCATTGTCATGTATTTGGGATGTATGGTGGAACACTGCGAGACGGAGGAGCTGTTTGAAAATCCAAGGCATCCTTACACGCGGGCGTTGCTTTCCTCTATCCCGTCCATTGATCTGGATCGCCCGCGAACCAAGGAGACGCTGAAAGGGGAATTATCTTCACCCATTGAACCGGGGGAGGGCTGCCGGTTTGCCCCCCGATGTAAATATGCAAAAAAAGAGTGTTTCACCCATACGCCGGAATGGCGGAATATAGGCGGAGAACACTATGTTGCTTGTCACAGGTCAGACGATTTGTTATAATGGAAAAGCTTGGTAGGGCAAGATTTGAGCGCTGAGCCAAGTAAAAATGGTCTGCCGGGGAGAATTGTACATGTTAGAAGCCGAAAAGTCCTATTCCAATGGAAATCTTTCTGTAACAAAAGCGTTGGAGCTGCTTTCATTTTTTACGCCGAAAAAAAACATCTGGGGAACGCGGGAGCTGGCAGCGGCCAGCGGCTATGGGCCGTCCACGGTCTTTAAGCTGCTGCTTCCTTTTGTGGAGGCTGGCTTTTTGGAGCAATCTCCGGAGACAAAGCAATACCGGTTGGGGGTACAGTTTATCCGGTATGCCAATATGGTGGAGAACCAGCTGGACTTGGTAGCCCAGTCCCAGAAGGTTATGGAAAAGCTGGTAGAGCAGGAGAAAGGAACTGTCAATATTTCTGTATATGCAGGAATGCACGTGTATCACAAATTGGCGGTGTCTTATGAAGATGAAATCCAGATTACGCCTCGGCATTATGAGAGCAATATTTTGCCATTGACTGCCACAGGACGCCTGCTGCTGTCCACTCTGTCAAAGGACGAGTTGCAAAAATACTTGGAAGAGTACGGAAAAACGGAGGGATTGTATCAAAAAACAGAGGAATTGGATTCCTTTTGGGAAGAACTATGCCTTTGCCGCCAAAGAGGATACGCGTTTGCGTATTTTAACCGTTTCCCGGAGATTTATTCGGTCGCTGTCCCTATTTACAATTCTTACAAAAAGCTGGTTGCGGCTATTTCTTATTATGAAACCGTCTGTGAAAACCTGGATGAACGGATTGATTGGCTGGCAGCTTGCCTGAAACGGGCAGCCAGCCAGATTATGAAAAATATGGGGTGGGATGCCTTTCCGCTTTGACAGGGACAATTTTTCGGAGTCATCATCCTTTAATTGACAAGCCGCATCCGTCAGGATAGAATAAAAGCATCTGGTTTTCTGCCCGGGAGACTGTCCCCGGGGAAGAAGCTTATTCTGGCAAAAGGAGAACGGTTATGAAACTGGGAAAAAGAGTGGCTGGTATGCTGCTGACGCTGCTACTGGTGATCGGGGTAATGCCTGTGTCGGCTTTTGCGGAAGCGGGAGATTTCGTGGACATCCCGGATCAGGCATTCCGCGCGGTTCTCAACCAAGCGTTGGGGGAGGGGCGGCCGGAAGACGCGGCGATTACGGAGAGCGATATGAAAAATCTCAAATCCGTGTGGATTAACGAGAGCGATGACGTGACCAACATAGAAGGCATCCAGTACGCGGTGAACTTAAGCACCTTGTATGTGAACGGCGATGTGGCGGGTCTGGACAAAATCGAGAAACTGGAACAGCTGACGTCGCTTTCCATTCTGAACAATGACAACCTGACAACTCTTTCTGTGCTGGGAGAGAAACCGGCGTTGACAGGAATGACGCTGACCGGCTGTTCCCAACTGGAATCGCTGGAGGGGATGCCCTCCACGCTTACTTCTCTGCGGGTTGGCGCACAGTCGGATGTGACCAATATCCGGGGCATTGAGCAGGCTGCCGGATTGAAGACATTGGAGCTAAACGGCAGCATTGAAAATATAAATGATATTGGGACATTGGAAAAGCTGACCAGCCTTTCGATTCAAAATAATCCGGAGATAACGGACCTTTCCATGCTGGGTAAGAAACCCGATCTTACGTCACTGCATGTGGACAGCTGTTCGCAGTTTACAACGCTGGATGGGCTTACCGCTGAAAACTGCCCCCAGCTTGAACGGCTGGACGGCTTCCGCTGCGCTTCGCTGCAGGATATCTCGGCTCTTTCGGGGACGGAATTTCCCAACCTCCGGGAAGTAGACCTGGAAGGCGAAAACGCGATTACGGATATTACGCCGCTGAAAGGATATTCCCTGACCAATCTGAACCTGGAAAAGGTGGATATTACGCCGGAAAATCGGGAGGGCTATCAGGAGACAATTGAATCTCTGACCAGTCTGGAGACCCTGTATATGCCCTACTGCCGGGTGACGGATGCGGATACAGCCATGTTTGCTTCGCTTCAGAATCTGAAAACGCTGGTGCTGAACATGAACGAGCTGACCAATACCGATTTTTGCCTTCAGCTGCCGGAAAGCCTGACAACGCTGGGACTGCACGGAAACGCGATTCGGAGCATGGCTCCTCTGAGCCGCCTGAAAAACCTGGAAATTCTGGGATTGGGCGACAACTATGTGACGGATTTTTCCTTTGTGTCGCAGCTGGAGAAGCTGACAGATGGAGATGTCCGGCATGCGGAGGACCCGTTTCGGGAGACTTTTACCTACGGCGAGGATGAGCCGCTGGAAATGGAAGACGGACAGCTGGTGATTGAGAACCCCTATATTGGCAAGGATGGAAAGCCTATTTCCTTTGCGGGAGCGGAAGTGGTATCCGGAGGGGGCGCAGACGTTACGGTAAACTATGATGAAGAGACCAACACCATTGCCCTGGAAAACGTGGATGATTCTGTGACCATTGAGCAGGTGTATAACCTGCCGGTTGCGGGTGGCGAATACAAGGCAGGAGAATTGCGTATTACGGTGTATGCCAAAGAGAAGAAAAGCTACAGCGTTCGCTATGACTGGGGCACGGAGGCACCGGATGGTCAGGTACTGCCTTCGGATACCAAAACGTATGACAGCCTGGAGGCGGCTAAGGCGGCTGTGGACACTGCCTTTACCAGCCAGACCACGGTGAAGGGAGAGAAGGATGGAAAAGAAGGCGTGTGGAGTTTCTCTGGTTGGACGGTAACGGTGGAAGGAAACGTGGTGGCTGTCCAGGGCCAGTGGAGCTTTACGGCAGCGGAGGAGCCCACAGCACCGACGGAGCCTACAGAGCCCACGAATCCCACGGAACCGACGGAGCCCACGGAGCCCACGAACCCCACGGAACCGACAGAACCCACAGAGCCTACGGCTCCTACGGAACCGGAACAGCCAACCAGCCCTTCGCGGCCGGAGACAACGCCGGCGGAAGATAAGCAGCCGGAGACGCCGGATGCCCCGAAAACAGGTGATACGGGCCGACCGGTGTTCTGGGCGGTGCTGTGCGCAGCGGCCGCGGGCGGCCTGGGAATTGCGTTCCATGCGAAGAAAAGGCAGAAAGAGTAAATTTTTATGAAATAGATATCAAACAGCCGCTCTGCTGGATAAGCAGAGCGGCTGTTTGATGGAAGGCGTATTCGGCGGTGCATTTTAAAACCGCAGGGCAAAATCCATCTGCTCTCCGTAACCGGTCTGAAACGATGTATGGGCTGGCCGGTCAGAAATCATTTCCCAACAGATTCCTTCATACTGAAGAATGGGAGTGGATTCCCGTATGTTCAGATAGCGGGCGATCCGCGCGTTGGCTTTGGTAATCTTTACAAAACGTTGCCCAATGACGGGTTGCAGGTCTACGGTCCGGTTTTCCCGGATGATCTGGTACATGGAATTCTTTTCCAGGTCTGCTTCCAGAAGAAAATCATATTCCATTGAAAAACAGCTTTTTTCAATAACGATGGGAATGCCATCCGCAAAACGTAGCCGCTCAATGAGAAGAACCGGGCTCCCATCGGGCAGCGCCAGCTGCTTCAGGATCTCTGGCGCGGGATAGGGCAGTATCTCCCGCTGCAGCAGTTTTGCGGAAGCCCGCATTCCATTGGCCTGGCAGATTTCCGTAAAGCTCAGGGCGTTCTGGTAGTAGGGCCGGGAAAAGCTCTTTTTCGTGACGAAAGTTCCCTTGCCCTGCTTTTTCTGCAATATTTGTTCGTCCACTAGTTCGCTGATGGCCCGGCGGATGGTGATCAGGCTTACATTATACATGGCGGCCAGTTCTTTTTCCGAGGGCAGCCGGCCGCTGGGCAGGTATTTGCCTCCGTGAATATCATTCAGAATATGTTCTTTTACCTGTAGATACAACGGGGTTATGCTGTTGGAATTGATCATGTGTTCTCTCCCCCTGTTCTTTTATCCGATCTTCTTTCCTTTCTATCATAGCATACAACATCGAAATGTAAAGGAAAAATAGGATTTTTTACATTTTTCTTTTTTTAAGACGGATAAAAGAAGAAAAAGAATGAAAATTTTGAAGTTATAAAATGATTATTTCTCTTTTGAAATAAAATTTTTTTCCAACAGCGCAAAGAAAAATAGAAAAGAAATCAAGAAAAAATGTTATAACAGCAAGATACATGCCAAAAGTGCCTGATAAAAAATAAATTAAATCTATTAAATGCTTTTACACTTTTTGCCGGAAGAAAAGAAAATAAGTGAATGAAAGGCAGGAAAAAACAAAATAACTCTTGCAATAACCGACTTTTTTGATATAATGTATTATAATCATATATGAGGTCTTATCTTAACACTATGAAGATACGACCGGGAGGAATAAGAATGGGGAGGGAAACGGTTCGGCTTTTGGGGATCGGGGACAATGTCAGTGATCAGTATGTACATACCAATACCATGTATCCGGGCGGACAGGCTCTGAATGTGGCGGTTTTCGCGCGTATGCAGGGAGCGGAGGCGGGATTTCTGGGGGCGTTTGGGAACGATGCCGCGGCGGAGCACATCCAGAGGACTGTGCGGGAACTGGATTTGGATATTTCCCGCTGCCGTCATTATGAAGGGGAAAACGGGGCAGCCCGGGTAACCCTGGAGGATGGCGATCGGGTTTTTCTGGGCAGCAATAAGGGCGGCGTACTCCGGCAGCATCCCTTGAGGCTGGAACAAGCGGATTTGGACTATATTCAAACCTATCATATGGTGCATACTTCCAACAACAGTTATCTGGACGGGGAGCTGAGGAACATAAAAGAGACTGGGGTGCTCTTGTCCTATGATTTTTCCACCCGGTGGAATGAGCCGGACCGGCTGCGGCAGGTAGCTTCTCTGGCGGATATTGCGTTTCTATCCTGTTCGGATCTAACGGATGCGGAGGCCAAAAGGCTGCTGAGGCAGGCAACGGGGCTGGGGTTGAGCCTGGCGGTGGCTACCCGAGGATCCAGAGGCGCTTTGCTTTATGACGGCGTTGCTTTTCTGGAACAGCCCAGCGAATATGTGGAACCGGTGGATACCATGGGGGCGGGAGACGGCTTTGCCTCCGCGCTGCTGGTGCACCTGGCGGCTGTCTGGACGGATCCGGAAAAAGGACCGGAGCCGGAAGCTATCCGGCAGGCGGCGGAGGCGGCGGCCCATTTCTCTGCCCAGGTGTGTCTTCAGTCCGGGGCTTTTGGACATGGGCGTCCGATTCCGGAAGATTATCATATGACGATTGTACAAAATTCCTGAATCCTTTTTGGTAGGACAGGGCGCGGATAGAAGTGGAAGGGAGTGATCGTATTTGAAGGAACCTTTGCTGCAGGTGCAGGATGTCCGAATGGTCTTCCGCAATAAAAGGCAGGAGTTTGCCGCGGTGGACGGCCTGACCTTTCAGCTGGAACAGGGCGAGATCCTTGGAATCGTAGGAGAGAGCGGAAGCGGAAAGACGATGGCTTCCCTGTCGATTATGGGACTGCTGCCGGAGCAGGGCGTGATTGCCTCTGGCAGTATCCGTTACCAGGGCCGGGAACTGGTGGGACTCAGCGACAAGGAAATGTGCAAGATCCGGGGAAAGGAGATCTCTATGATCTTCCAGGAACCAATCATGTCCCTGGATCAGGTGTTTACCGTAGGAAGCCAGCTGATGGAGGGGATTCTGGCCCACGAAAAGGTAAGCAAGGAGGAGGCCAAAAAGCGGTCGCTGGACATGCTTCGTACCGTAGGGATCCCCAGTCCGGAGCGGGTTTTCTCTTCCTATCCCTTTGAGCTTTCCGGCGGAATGTGCCAGCGGGTGATGATCGCCATCGCCCTGAGCTGTCACCCCCGGCTGCTGATCGCGGACGAGCCCACCACCGCCCTGGACGTGACGGTCCAGGCCCAGATCATGGATCTGCTGCGTCAGAGCCGGGATCAGTTTGATGTGGGGATTATCCTGATTACCCATGATCTGGATGTGGTGAAGGACATGGCGGACCGGATCATTGTTATGTATGGGGGCAACATGATGGAAATGGCCTCCCGGGAACAGCTGTTTTCCCATCCATGCCATTCCTATACCCAGGGCCTGCTGCGCTCTATCCCCCGGTTGGACGCCTCGGAGGAACGGCTCTTTAACATTGAAGGAACGGTGCCGGATATCCGGAATATGCCTGCCGGCTGCCATTTTTGCACCCGATGCTGGAACGCCCAGGACCGGTGCCATACGGAGCATCCTGCGCTGGTGGAAGTGGAGCCGGGGCACTTTGTGGCGTGCCATCGGGCGGAGGAATTCCGAAAGGAGGGGACGGCGGTTTGAGCGAGACGTTGCTGGAGGTGAAAAACCTCAAAAAATATTTTCCGGTAAAGCACGGCATGTTCTCCAGCGGCAAAGGGTTTGTCCACGCGGTGGACGACATTTCCCTGACGGTGGAAAAGGGGGAGACCTTTGGACTGGTGGGAGAGAGCGGCTGCGGCAAAAGCTCCCTTTCCCGGGTAATTCTGGGTCTGGTGCCCCGAGATTCCGGGGAGATTCTTTATAAGGGAAAAGACGTCAGCACCTTGGACCGGGCCCAACGTTCCAAGATGCGGATGGTATTCCAAAATCCCTTCGCTTCCCTGAACCCCAAGGAACGGGTGTTTGATACCATTGCGGAGCCCTACCGGATCGCAGGAGGCTACTCCCGGGAGCAGATTCGGGAAGAGGTGCTGAAGCTGCTGGACCTGGTGGGCTTAAGCCGGGGCTATGCCAACCGGTATCCTCACGAATTTTCCGGCGGCCAGCGACAGCGGATCGGCATCGCCCGGGCCTTGGCCATGAATCCGGAGTTTATCATCTGCGACGAGCCGGTGTCCGCCCTGGATGTTTCCATCCAGGCCCAGATTCTAAACCTGCTCCGGGACATTCAGAAGGAACTGGGGCTTACCTATGTGTTTATCTCCCACAACCTGGGAGTGGTAAAGTATGTGTCCGACCGGATCGCGGTCATGTACCTGGGAAAGATCATCGAGGTGTCCAAGGCGGCGGATCTGTACGCCAACCCCAGCCACCCCTATACACAGGCGCTGCTTTCCGCCATTCCGGGGGCCTCCGAGTACCTGCACATTGACCGGGTGCTGTTAAAGGACGATATCCCCAGCCCGGTGAACCCGCCGGCTGGCTGCCGGTTCTGCACCCGCTGCCTGTATGCCAAGGAAATCTGCTCTCAGGAAGAGCCCCAGATGCAGCCGGTAGGGGAGGGGCACTACGCAGCCTGCCATCTTCTGAGAAAGGAGGCAGAGGGATGATCAAATTTTTGGTAAAACGGATCGCCACTGCCATTGTACAGATCTTTGTGGTGACCACCATTGTGTTTTTTGCTCTCCAGATGATGCCGGGCGACCCGGTGCTGCTGATGCTGAGCCGGGACGGCTCCGCGGTGGATCAGGAAGCCTATGACGCCTTGGAGGCGGAGCTGGGGCTGGATCAGCCGGTGATGACCCAGTATACCAACTGGCTGACGGATCTGGCCCACGGAGATCTGGGGACCTCCTACGGAGAAAACCGGCCGGTGACGGAGGCCATAGGCGACCGGATCCCCCGGACACTGGAATTGGCTGCCGTGTCCTTGGTGCTGGCCTGTATCATTGGAATTCCTTTGGGAATCCTTTCCGCGGTGCGCCGGGGCGGGTTCCTGGATTTGGGCTTGACCCTCCTATCCTCCCTGGGCAACTCTGTGCCGGTATTTGTGCTGGGATACATTTTAGTCCTGGTGTTTTCCCTGAATATGAAGCTGCTGCCGTCCAGCGGGTATGTGCCGGTGGCCCGGGGCCTGGATAACCATATTCAGCGGCTGATCCTGCCGGCGGTGGCCTTGGCTCTGGGCGTGGCCGCCTCCATTCTGCGGATGACCCGCTCCAGCATGCTGGAGTCCCTGGGAAGCGAGTCGGTGCGGCCTCTGCGGGCTAAGGGCCTGTCCAAGGGAAAAGTGTACGGTAAGCATGTAATGCGGAACATGCTGATCCCGGTGGTCACCATCATCGGCCTCCAGCTGGGCAGCCTGATTGCCGGCACGGTGCTCTGCGAAGCCGTGTTTAACTGGCCGGGCATCGCCACCCTGTTGGTGGATGCCATCAACAATCGGGATTACCCGCTGATTCAGGGCTGTATGCTGATCCTGTCCGCCATCTTTATCCTGACCAACATGGTGGTGGATCTGCTCTACGGTTTCCTGGATCCCAGGGCGCGCTAGGAGGTGGGGAAGATGAGCGTATTCAAACAATGTCTTCGGAATAAGAAGTTTCTGCTCAGCGCGGTGATCTTGGTGCCGCTGCTGTTCGTAGCCTTGTTCGGCGGACTGATGATCAGCCACGATCCGCTGGAGATCATTGCCACCCAGACCCTGCAGCCTCCGTCGGCGGAGTATCCCATGGGAACCGACGAGTATGGGCGCTGCATTGCCTGCCGGCTGATCATCGGACTGCAGCCTACCATGATCGTGGCTTTCGGCGGCGCTTTGATCGCCATGGCGGCCGGGACTCTCCTGGGGCTTTTGGCTGGATATACCCGGGATTCCATCGGCAACGCCATCATGCGGGTGGTGGATATTATCCTCTGCTTCCCGTCGATCCTGCTGGCCATGCTGGTGGTGGGACTTTGGGGCTCCGGCGTGGTGAATCTGGTGGTGGTAGTAGGAATTCTCTACACGCCGCACTTCTGCCGGATTGCCTATTCCTCCACCCGAAAGCTTCGGAAGGTGGAGTACGTGGAGAGCCAGCAGCTTCTGGGAGCCGGCACCATGCGGATCCTGCTGAAAACGCTGCTTCCCAACATTGTCTCTTCCCTGATCATTCAGTTTAGCCTGACGGTTTCCAGCGGTATCCTGCTGGAGAGCGGACTGAGTTTTCTGGGCCTGGGCGTACTGCCGCCGGCTCCCTCCTGGGGGCAGATGATTGGAGACGCCCGGGCATACATCGCCACCAACGGACAGTATATGTTCTGGCCTTCCCTGTTCCTGTGCCTGACCATCCTGTCCACCAACCTGATGGGCGACGCCCTGCGGGACGTGCTGGATCCGAAGCTGAAGAAGAGCTTCTGAACCATAAAAATCCAAGAGGAGGAAAAAGATGAAAGCAAGAAAAATCACAAGCGTCTTCCTGAGCCTGGTACTTGCCATGGGACTGCTGGCCGGCTGCAGCGGCGGCTCAGACGAGACCACTGGTGCAGCTGGGGAGAGCACCCTGGCCGAGTTCGGCGGAAGCCTGGAGGAAACCGAGGCGGCGGATCCGGC
>CAJFTW010000098.1 GCA_904420025.1 Candidatus Pseudolachnospira avium | reverse complement strand
CAGGGGGCCACCGGGCCCACAGGAGCTACCGGAGCCACGGGCGTCACAGGCGCTACTGGCCCTGCCGGAGCCGAAGGGGCCATGGGCCCAACGGGTGCCGCAGGGGCCACGGGCCCTACCGGCGTTACCGGCCCCACGGGCCCCACCGGAGCCACGGGAGCTACTGGCCCTACGGGCGCCACGGGTCCCACCGGAGCCACGGGAGCTACTGGCCCTGCTGGAGCCACGGGTCCCACCGGAGCCACGGAGCCGCTGAACCTGCTGTCCGCCTTCTCCACCCCGCCACAGGCCGCCGCACCCGCCACCGCCTTTATCTTTGACCGCAATACGGTGGATTACGGAACAGCTATCACCCACGCCAACAACTCCAGCGATTTTGTGATCCAGGAGCCGGGGGTTTACCTGGTCCTCTTTAACGGAACCATTTCGCCGGTCCCCAATGCGTCCTTTCCGGTTTCCACCCTGATCTATCTGACCCAGGATGGTACGCCAGTGGTGGGAAGTGCTGTGCGTTACAGCTTCCAGAATGCCCAAGAGGTGGCTAACCAATCCTTCACACAGCCCATTACGGTGACCAGTGTCCCCGCCATTCTGCAGCTGGTCAGTGAATTGGGAACCCTGCTCTACAGCGATGTTTCCCTGACCATCCTCCGGCTGGCAGATGTTCCATAATGGCCAGGAAAGCACAGGTTAAGTAAAATGTTCATATTTTGTTTATCTTTATATTATAATTAACACCTTGCGCATGAGAATAATTTTGTGCTATACTTGACCGGGCAAAAGGAAACGTGCAGGAAAGCGGGGAAGTATGGATTCCCCATATAGGCACTCTCGAAGGAGCAACGATTTATGCTGCAGGTAAAAAATATATGCAAAGAATACCGGACTGGTTCGCTGGTGCAGAAGGCCCTGGACAATGTGAGCCTAAATCTGCGGGACAGCGAGTTTGTAGCCATTCTGGGCCCCAGCGGCTCCGGCAAAACTACTCTGCTCAATATCATCGGCGGTTTAGATCGGTATGACAGCGGCGACCTGATCATCAATGGGATTTCTACCAAGAAGTACAAGGACCGGGACTGGGATTCCTACCGGAACCACACCATTGGCTTTGTATTTCAGAGCTATAATCTGATTCCCCACCAGACAGTGCTGGCCAATGTAGAGCTGGCTCTGACCATTTCCGGGATCTCACGCTCAGAGCGGCGGCAGCGGGCGGTGAAAGCTTTGGAGGAGGTGGGGCTGGGGAATCAGCTGCATAAAAAGCCAGGACAGATGTCGGGCGGCCAGATGCAACGGGTAGCCATTGCCCGTGCCCTGGTCAATAACCCGGATATTTTGCTGGCGGACGAACCTACCGGTGCCCTGGACAGCGCCACCAGCATCCAAGTAATGGATCTGCTGAAGGATGTGGCCAAGGACCGGCTGGTGGTGATGGTTACCCACAATCCGGAGTTGGCCCAGAACTACGCTACCCGGATTGTCACCCTGAAGGACGGACAGATCCGTGCGGATTCTGATCCTTTTGAGGTGGATGAACGGACCCAGGCAGCCCCCATCCATAAAAATATGGGAAAGGCTTCCATGTCCTTCCGGACCGCCCTGTCCCTCAGCTTCAATAATCTGTGTACCAAAAAGGGGCGGACCATTCTCACTGCCTTTGCGGGATCCATTGGCATTATTGGCATTGCCCTGATTCTGTCCCTGTCCAATGGCGTCAACGAGTACATTCGCTCCATTGAGCAGGATACCCTTTCAGAGTATCCTTTGCAGATTCAAAATACCGGCATGAACTTTTCATCCATGATGTCAGGTATGACGGATAATGCGGAGGCAGAAAACACGGCGGATACCGGCGGCTCCGGCGAAGTCCATGTGGCAGAGATGCTTACCAGCATGTTTTCTACTGTGGATACCAATGATCTGGCCTCGCTGAAAGAATTTTTGGAAAGCGGGGAGAGCGGTATGGAGCCCTACGCCCGGGCCATTGAATACGGTTACGATGTGACACCGCGGATCTACCGGATCGAAGAGGATGGGGATGTGCGCCAGGTAAACCCGGATCAATCCCTGGAGCCTCTGGGCTTGGGGGCTTCTTCCAGCACCAGCAATATGATGTCCTCTATGATGAGCACCAATGTTTTTTATGAAATGCCGGCCAACACGGAGCTTTATCAGGATCAGTATGAAGTAAAGGCGGGACGCTGGCCGGAGTCTTACCAGGAATGCGTGGTGGTGCTGACGCCTGGCGGCAGCATCAGCGATTTCCTGCTTTACACCCTGGGCCTCCGGGATGCGGAGGAGCTGGATCAGATGGTGGAGCAGTTTGCCGAGGAGGAGAAGGTGGCCACTCCGGATGACATCCGCTCCTATTCCTACGATGAGCTGCTAGGCATTACCTTCAAGCTAGTTAACGACAGCGATTTCTATGAATACGACAGCCAGTATCAGATGTGGCGGGACCGTTCGGATAACGAGGAGTTTGTGAAAAACCTGGTGGCAAACGGTGAGGACCTTACCATTGTGGGCGTGGTGCAGCCGGCGGAGGGGACGGTGGCCTCTATGCTCTCCTCCGGCATCGGCTACCCGGCTGCTCTGACGGAGCATATTATCCAGGAATCCGCAGACAGCACCATTGTCCGGGAACAGCTGGCCAATCCGGATGTCAACGTGCTCACCGGCAATACCTTTGGGGAGGACAACAGCCAGAGCAATTTTGACCTGGCCTCCATTTTCCAGGTGGATGAGGAGGCTCTGGCCAACGCCTTCCAGTTTGACGAGAGCGCCCTTTCCCTGGATCTGAGTGGGCTCTCGGACCTCTCCGGGATGATGGATTTCAGCAGCCTGGAGCTGCCGGAGCTGTCCGGGCTGGATTTGGGAAGCATTCTGGGACAGGCAGATTTTTCTGTTTCTTCGGAGGAACTGACCGGCCTGGCCGGCAGCCTTCTGGCGGGTTACCAGTCCTATGCAGAGCAGCATCCGGAGGCAGATTACTCCCAGCTGGGGGAGCACTTTACTGCCTATCTACAGACACCGGAGGCACGGCAGCGGCTGGCCGCTAAACTGCAGGAGTTCCTGGAGAAAAATCCCGCTGTATCCCTGTCCGCGGAGGCGGTGGAGCAGCTGATTGTCCAGGTGATGGGAGGCTTCCAGCAGTGGGCGGCGGAACAGGGGATTACCTCTATAGATCCCAGCCGTTTCAGCGAATATCTCTCTGCTTACCTGTCCACGCCGGGAGCCCAGCAGATTCTGGCGGCAGGTGTGGCAGAAATTTTGGAGAACAGTCAGCAGATTTCCATTTCTTCAGAGGAGCTGGAGGCTTTTGCCGCCGACCTGCTGGCCGGATACCAGGAATATGCGGCGGCCAACGGGCTGCCGGACCCTAGCCGGATGGGAGAGCACTTTTCCGCCTACCTGTCCACGCCGGAGGCCCAGCAGCAGTTGAGCACCGCACTGGCCTCCATGATGGAGAGCAGCGGCCTGACGGACGCACTGTCCTCTGCCCTGGAGGAGTACATGGGAACCATGATGGCCTCGGTGATGAGCCAATTAGCGGAACAGCTGGGGCAGAGCCTTACCTCCTCTCTGGAGGACGCCATGAGCCAGCTGGGGGACAGCCTTCAGGATGCTTTCCAGGTGGATGAGGAGGCCTTTGCCAACGCGATCCAGGTGACCATGACCGAGGAGGAGCTTTCCGAGCTGCTGATGTCCCTGATGACAGCGGAGAACGCTTCCTACTCCAACAATCTGCGGAATTTTGGCTATGCGGATATGGAGACGCCCAGCGAGATTTCCATCTACCCGCTGGATTTTGAGAGCAAGGCCTCCATTGTGGAGATTCTGGACGGTTACAATACCCGCATGGAAGAGTCCGGCCAGGATGACAAGGTGATTACCTACACGGATATGGTGGGGACCCTCATGTCCTCGGTGACGGATATCATTGACATTATCAGCTATGTGCTGGTGGCCTTTGTGTCTATTTCCCTGATCGTCTCTTCCATTATGATCGGCATCCTCACCTATACCAGTGTACTGGAACGGAAAAAGGAGATTGGCATTCTGCGGGCCATCGGCGCATCCAAACGGAATGTGGCCCAGGTATTCAACGCCGAGACATTTATCATTGGCCTGGCCGCCGGCCTGGTGGGTATATGTATGACCCTGCTGATCCTGATTCCAGGCAATGCGCTGATCCACTCCCTGACTGGGGAGCCGAACATTAATGCTGCCCTTCCGTTTGTCCACGGGGCTGTGCTGGTGGTGCTGAGTGTGATCCTGACCCTTATCGGCGGACTGTTCCCTGCCCGGAAGGCCGCTAAAAATGACCCGGTGACAGCGCTGCGCACCGAATAAGGCGCTGGAGACGGCGCGGAAATCCCAAGAAATTTCCGCGCCGCCTTTTTGCGCGATGAGCCCGGCAAGCGGCCGTCATGCTTGCGACGCGAAGCTAGTCCTTTAGGGCATGAACGGCCGCCGGGTAAGTACAGCGAGCGGCATTTATGCCGCAAGCGGTGCGGAGCAATCTGGTATCATTGGGGTCAAAATACCCTTTGACCCCAACACCATTTCTGGTTTAAAATATATGGAGAAAAACACCCCTCGGGTGTAATTGGCTGCCGTGGGAAGCACGGCAGCTATGAAAGGAGAATACAAAATGCAACCTTCCTCATCCCCGGATACACAGCACAAAATATGGACCATTCCCAACCTGCTTTCCTTCCTCCGGCTGGTGCTGATCCCCGTCATTGTGTGGCTGTATGTAGGGGAGAAAAACTATCCGGCCGCCGCTGTGGTTTTGGTGATTTCTTTTCTCAGCGATCTGGCGGACGGTTTTATTGCCCGGCATTTTCACATGACCAGCGATCTGGGTAAGGCCCTGGACCCCATTGCGGACAAGCTGACCCAGGGCGTGCTGCTGATCTGCCTGGCCAGCCGCTTTCCCTGGATGTGGGTGCCGGTGGCACTCATGGTGGTCAAGGAGGCTTACAGCGGCTTCAGCCGGCTGAAACTGCTGCGCCGCGGCCAGATTTACGGCGCGGCCTGGCATGGGAAGATTTCCACCGCCCTGCTGGATGTGCTGGTGGTCCTCCATGTGCTGTGGTACAACATCCCAGCCGGTATATCAAATCCATCCATTGGAATCTGCACGGCCTTCATGCTGTTTTCTTTCATCCTGTATGTGATACAGATTCGAAAATTGCTTCATGTATAGTGGCGCCTGCGTTCAGCGGGCATGAAGGTTTGGCTGCCAGAGACCTCACGCCGAGGGCCCTTTTCCCCGGTGCGG
Organism: Candidatus Pseudolachnospira avium; assembly: GCA_904420025.1. Classification (GTDB taxonomy): domain Bacteria; phylum Bacillota; class Clostridia; order Lachnospirales; family Lachnospiraceae; genus Pseudolachnospira; species Pseudolachnospira avium. The sequence goes on along the minus strand of CAJFTW010000098.1, from coordinate 21,720 downwards.
CATGGATTTCTGGCACCCTCTCCCGGCGTTCTGCATAGGTTAATTAAGAAAGAATAGTCAGGAGATACTCCATGTTTTTCCGAAAAAAACATAAGGATGAGGATTTAACCACCCAGGAATATGCCTCTGTGTGGGGATGCAAGGGTGAGAAAGACTGCCGTGGCCCCCGGGGACGCCAGGGCCCTGCCGGTCCCACGGGTCCTACGGGTCCCACGGGCCCTGCCGGCGGTCCCACCGGCCCTACGGGTCCCACGGGTCCTACGGGAGCTACGGGTTCCACGGGTTCTACCGGAGTTACCGGCCCTACGGGTTCCACGGGTTCTACCGGAGTTACCGGCCCTACCGGTCCCACCGGAGCAACCGGAGTTACTGGCCCCACTGGCCCTACCGGTCCCACCGGAGCAACCGGTGCCACTGGCGCAACTGGTCCCGCAGGTTCGGACGGCACAGATGGAACCGATGGAGCCACCGGCGCAGACGGGGTGGCAGCAACGCTCCAGGTAGGCTCCGTCTCTACGGGAGAACCGGGAACGGATGCCACAGTAAATAATTCCGGAACGGAACGGGATGCAATTTTTGATTTTGTAATTCCTAGAGGGAGCGATGGCGGTGACGGGAATGACGGGGCCACCGGTCCCACTGGCCCTACCGGCCCATCCGGTCCTACAGGAGCCACCGGCCCTACAGGAGCTAACGGTCCCACGGGTCCTGCTGGTCCCAAAGGAGCTACCGGCCCTGGTGCAACCGTTGCCGTTGGCACGGTGACGACCGGTGCGCCCGGTACCGATGCCATGGTATCCAACTCTGGTACGCCGGAGAATGCGATCTTTGATTTTGTGATTCCCCGGGGAGCCGATGGAACCTGCCCCTGCCATTGTATGTTGGATGTGCTGACTACCATAAACGCAGCGAAACAGACCACTTCCGCCGGTGGTGCCTTGCTGTTTCAGCAGAATCTTCTGGTGAGTGGAGAGGCTCTGAGCCATACGCCGGGCACCTCCAATGTGACTGTTGCCAAAACCGGTGTGTACATGGTCTTTTTCCGCACCACCGCCGCGGCAGGGAAAAATTCCGGACAGCTAACGCTGCAGCTTTATCAGAATGGGACCGCGGTGCCGGGCGCCTTTGCCCAGCATACATTCCACACAGAGAATGAATCCGTTGTCCTGTCCTTCTTCCAGGCTTTTACGGTGAACACGGTACCCACCACCCTGCAGGTGCGGGCCGGTAGCAAAGATTACACGCTTCGGGATTCTTCCCTGACGGTATTGCGTTTGGGAGATTCCGCTTGATGAAGTTTGGGCCATCTTATCTCTGAGATGGTTGCCGCTGGCAATCCTTTCCGTTTCAGGGCCGGAGTGTCTCCTATAGGATACTCCGGCCCCTTTTTCTGTATCACGTTCCCCTTTTCTTTGCAATAGCCTACTACTAGGGAGATTTTGGGCCTTTTGCTGTATTTCTCCGCAGTTCGCCTGCTGGCAGTGTTGGGCGCCCTGTGCATGAACCTCTCGGTGGCACTGTACCGGGTGGTAAAGAAGGACAAAAAGACTGCGTAAACATAGAAAAAACGAATACCGTGGCCGCTGTATAAGACTGCGGGAAGGGGAAAAAAGGCACCCTGCGTTGCGCTTGGCAGAGTGCCTTTTGGAATGCGTCCGGCGGGCGCAGATTTTTACGTTATCTGCTTTTCCAGGGATCTCACTGCCGGTTGTACGGATCCTGGGAAGCGGAATCGTTGGGCGTGTAAGAATTCCCCTGGGAATAAGTGGGATCCGGTGCGTAGGAGCCGCCCTGGGAATAAGTGGGATCCGGTGCGTAGGAGCCGCCCTGGGAATAAGTGGGATCCGGCGCGTAGGAGCCGCCCTGGGAATAGTTGGGATTCGGTGTGTAGGAATTCCCCTGGGAATAGTTGGGATTCGGCGTATAAGGATTCCCTTGGGAGTAGGTGGTATCCTGCGGCATGTATGCGCTTCCCTGGGCATTCTGTGGCGGCATCTGGGTGCTTTTTGCGCTGCGGAAGGCACTGACGAGCGTGGGGACCGCACCGATCAATGTAAACAGGTACAGCATACCCAGATTGCTCCAGTAGGCGCTGACGTTGAGGATTTCCTCCTCCAGCAGGTCGTCCACAGCCCGGAAGGCGGTGAAGATATCTACCTCAAAAAATTGGGCGGCCGCAATGGCAAAATCCAGCTTGTTGCCTAAGTAAGTCATCAGGATGGTCAGCAGGCAGGCAATAATGGCCCCCTTCCGGCTGATTCTGCCGCCCAGCAGCTCATAGCCTTTGATGGAACATACCGCCATCACCAGGCCGCTGATGGCGGCCACATAGCCCAGCTGTCCCACGATGACAATGCAGGCTACCCCCAGCAGGGATCCCAGAAAGGCACCGACCAGCCCGGCCAGTACATTTTCCTGTCTTTGTTTTTTCATGTGTGAATACCTCCCCTTGTACATTTTCTCGTTTCCTGGATTGTACCATATATCAGGGCTTGGGACAAGCCGTTTGTGTGGGAAACTGCCTTTTGCGGGCTTGCAATTTTCTATGGAAGAATGTATAATTATACTTAAATGCCGAATAAAATTTCTTTCGGCAATCTGAGAAAGAATCGAATGAGCAGGAGGTTTGCCCCATGGCTTCCAGAGACAAGAAAGATGTCCGGGAAAACGGAAACGCCAAAGCAACACGGCGGGATGCAATTTTGCGGCTGATTACCAGTGAACGGATTTCCACGCAGAATGAGCTTTCCCGGCGCCTGGAGGAGGAGGGCTTCCCAGTGACCCAGGCTACCATATCCCGGGACATCCGGGAGCTCCGCCTGGTTAAGACTGCCGGAAACGGCGGGTATTACTACGAGGTGGGAAAGCCGGCGGAAAAGTATCATGCGCCGCATAAATTTTACTCCCTCTACCAGGCAATGGTGCGGGATGTGGATTATGCCCAGAATCTGGTGGTAATCCACAGCGATACAGGAATGGCCCAGGCTGTCTGCGCCGCCATGGACTCCATGGACTGGCCGGGGGTCTTGGGAACCATTGCCGGGGATGACACGGTGCTGGTGGTGACCCGGGATGAATCCTGCGCCGCGGAGCTGGTGCAGTCCCTGCGGGAAATCCGCCAGAGCCCCTGAAGGAGTTCCGGGATGGAGAGCGGTGCCTGTACCAGGCACCGCTTTTCCATCTGACGGGAAATATTTTGACATTTCCAGGGGGATACGCTAGAATAGGAGAGAAAAATCGGAAATACGGCGCCCGGGGCCTTGGCTTCAGGGGAACGCGGAAAAGGAGCTGACAATATGAATGACGCATTGATACGGGCGGAGCACGTCTCCGTCTCCTTTGGCGGGGGGGCAGCCTGGTCTCTCCGGGATCTTTCGCTGTCCATTGGACGGCGGAAAAAGGTGGCGGTGATGGGAGCCAACGGTTCGGGAAAGACCACATTTCTCCTTGCCTGCCAGGGGCTCTGTCCCCTGACGGAGGGCACGCTGTACCTGGACGGAAAGCCGGTGGAACCAGTGGGGGATGAGATGCCGGACGGGCCGGTGCGCCTGATCTCTTCCTCCACAGCCCGGGAGCTGGAGCAGGCGGCCCGGGAGCTGGAGCAGGATGCGCCGCAGCTGGTCATCCTGGACGGGCCGGCGGCCTGGGACCGGCCGCACCGGGCGCTGGTCTCCCGGCTTTCAGATCAGCTGACAGAACGGGGCACCACGGTGCTGCTGACCACTTATGAGGAAGATTTTACCATGGAGTGGGCAGACGAGGTGCTGGTGTTTCACCAGGGCCAGGTGCTGATCCATGGCACGCCGGAGCAGGTGTTTGCCAACTCCTCGGCCCTGGCGCTGGCCAACCTGGAGAAGCCTGCCTGCCTGCGGATTTTTGACTGCCTGTGCCGCAAGGGCATTCTCAGCTCCGCCCTGCCGGTCCCCCGGACGCTGGAGGAGCTGGAGGCGGCAGTGGATCAGCTGCACGACCGGTCTTACCGGGGCGGAGCCGCAGGAAACCAGGGGAAAAAGGAGGCCATTCTGGCCGTCAGCTTTGGTACTTCTTTTGCGGAGGCCCGGGTGTCTGCCATTGAGGCCATTGAGAAGGCTTTTGAGGAGGCCTTTCCGGAAATCCCCGTGTACCGGGCCTGGACCAGCGGCATGATCCGCCGGAAACTGCTGCGGACCGAAGGCATGGAGATTGACGGGGTACCGGAGGCCATGGAGCGGATGCTGCGGGATGGCGTCACGGATGTGCTGATTCAGCCCACCCATATTGTCAACGGCATTGAGAATGAGCAGATGAAGGCGGACGCCTTGGCCTGGCAGGACCAGTTCCACTCCATCACCTTCGGCACGCCGCTGCTCACCAGCCAGGAGGACTGCCGCCAGGTCATTGAGGCGGTGGCCCAGGAGTTTGCCGGCCTGGGGCCGGAGGAGGCCCTGGTTCTCATGGGCCATGGCACCACCCACTACGCCAACTCGGTCTACGCGGCGCTGGATTATCAGTTTAAGGACAGCGGCCATCCCAACATCTATCTGGGAACCGTGGAGGCCTACCCGTCCATGGAATCGCTGCTGAGCATGCTCCGGGTAGCCCGTCCGTCCCGGGTGGTGCTGGCCCCCTTTATGATTGTAGCCGGTGACCATGCCCGGAATGACATGGCCGGTGAGGAGGAGGATTCCTGGAAGCACCGGCTGGAAAGCCAGGGCTTTTCCGTGTCCTGCGTCCTGAAAGGGTTGGGCGAGTACCCGGCCATCCGACGGATTTTGGTGGAGCATCTCCGGGATGCCAAGGAGCGGGCGGAGGAGCCGGAGAGAGGGTAAATATTTGTTGATTTTAAGAGCTCCCTACCGGGACTATGAGCAAAAGTTTCAAGCCTCGGTAGGGAGCTATTTCATCTAAGAAGGAAGCTTTTAGCTGCCTATTTCTTTGTCCCTTTCATGGTGATCGAATAAGGGTGCTTTATAAAAGAACCATCTTCTTTCATGATCTCGCCGTTGGGGCCCTCATAGATCCGCCCCCATCCAGAGAGGATGGAGAAGATGAGCACGGCAAAGAGCAGGAACGTGTAGACCATGCCGCTGCTCACCTGGTAGGTGGAGAGCGGTTCCACAAAATCGTAGCCGGAGGTCAGTGCGGTAGTCAAGAATACATAACAGCTGATAAAGGGAAGGCTTACGGGCAGGGAGTTGGAAAAACCATCCAACATTTCTGCTCTGCGATAGGGATGTATGTTTTTCTTGCGTCCCACTTCATCAAAAACAGGTCCCATGGCGATCAAGGCGGGATCCTGTGCGCCGCCCATGATACTGGTGACTAAAGTCATGGACAGGGCCAGAAGAAGTTCAGCCCCTCGGGTGGTATTGGCAAGTTTGCTGTTCAATATAGCATTGATTACGGCATCCAAGGCGCCGGACTCCTTCATAATCCCCATGACGCCATTGAGGCAGAGGATAATGAGAACAACACCGATCATACCGCTGAATCCAGAGTATAAGAAGCCTTCTACAACGCCATCGGTGCAGTTTAGAATGCTGGATGGCGTAATCAGCCCAAATGCTAGGCCAATAACGGTTCCTAAAAGGATACCGGTTACAATGGCTTTGAAAATGTTGCGGGTTTTAATGGCAATTACAAGCATAATGGCCACTGGGATCAGCATGACTAAAGGTCTGGGATCCATGCTGGCCGTCAGAATTTCCTCTGCGCCTTCGCCAATGCTGTAGCCGCCTGCAATCAGCCCATAAATCACGCAGGAAATGATGCCGGCCACCAGGGAATATTTAAAACGGGTGGCCACACAGCCTCCTATATCGGCGGCCTCATGGGGCCGGCAGTTATACTTCTGTACGGAGGCGGACAAAATGGTGGTATCCGAGATGGGAGCCAGGTTGTCGCCGAAGATTGCGCCGGCAATGATAATGCCTGCTACAATAGGAGGTTTGCATCCCAGCAGAACAGCGGAGGGATAAAAGATAGGGAAGCAGCTGTAGAGAGCGGCAAAGGAAGAGCCGGTGGCAGTGGATACAATGCAGGTGGCTAGAAATACAAATACGGCAAAGCCCCCTCCGCTTAAGTGAACCTGTGTGGCCAGCCACACAAATCCATTGGATACATTACATGCCTTAATCAGCGCACCAAACATACCGACTACAAAAAGGATTAATAGCGTGTAGACACAGATTTCATCGGCCATTCCTCTTCCGGCGGCTTCCCAGTATTCCGAAAAAGTTTTAGAGAAAAGACTTCCGATTAGAAGGCCGATGATCGCCATCATGGCAATGGCATTGAAATCCAGGGCCTTCCAAACAACACAGATAAAGATGGTGCCGATACAGTACACAACCAGTGGAATAAAGGCTGCTGCGATACCTCCGCGGAACTTTAAAGTGGGTTCTCTTTTTTCGTTTGCCATAGTTTTTCTCCTCTCTGATACCTGTCCTATTTTTACGGCAGCTTTCCTGCATGTAAAAGGTATTTCCGAAAAGATATAATTAGCAGAAGAAATCAACATAATCGCGGATGCTCTCTTCCCAGAAGAGCCAATTGTGTATACCAGGCCATGTATAGAAGGAATGGGGAATCCCAAGCTGTGTAAGTTTTTCCATGAATTCCTGGTTTACGGAAAATAAGAAGTCTTCGGTCCCACAGGTGAAAAGAAATTCGGGCAGTTTTTTTCCGGATTTTACAAGCTGTCCCGCCAGGTAAGATAGGTCATGGGAAGGTTCATAGGCAAAGTCCTCACCGAAGGCACCTTTAGCTCCGTAGTACATGGAACGGTTGATCTCCTCCATTTCTATGTAAGCATCCCCGCGCCCGGGATCCTTCCACTCCCGCAGGTCCCTTAAATGATCATTGCTGCCAATCATCAGCGCACCGCTGAAGGAAGCGCAGCGCCCGAAGGTTTCCGGATACTGGAGCGCAAACTTGACAGCGCCATAGCCGCCCATGGACAGTCCACCAATGGAGAGATGATCCCGATCTGTGTTCAACTGGAACATCTGACGGATCCGTTCCGGGAGTTCCTGCCCAATGTACTCCCCATACCGCTGCCCGCAGCGCATGTCGGCATACATACTCATCTCGGCATCCGGCATAATCAGCGCGAGATTCCGGGTTTGGGCATAGCGCTCTACTGACGTATAACGGCTCCAGTAGCTGTAGTTCCCTTCCAAGCCGTGCAGCAAGATAACCGTATGCTGCGGCTTGTCAACCAGGAAACGCCGATTGTCATCGTGGGGAAGATAGACGTCTATAGGTGTCATCTTATCCAGCGCATAAGAATAAATCTCTCCCCGAAAAAACCCCATAGTTTTTTGCCTCCTCTCTGTAAACATCCAAAGGAAGGATGTTTGGATGTTTTGAATATACCATAATTTCATGGAATGTCAAGAAAAATATTTGAAATTTATGAAAAACAGTGATATACTTTCCAAAAACAGAGAGGAAGTTATTTTTTTAAATGAGCAATCCAAAGAAAATGTTCCGAAAAACATTGTCAACACAATTGGCAGAGATGTTGGAGACCGCCATTCAGGAGGAAGAGTGGAAAGTAGGGGAGAAAATGCCCAGTGAGCCGGAACTGGCGGAAATGTATGGTGTGAGCCGGAATACCGTGCGGGAGGCAGTGCATTATCTGGCAATTTCCGGACTTATTGAAGTGCGGCAGGGGGATGGCACCTATGTGCGCAACAAGACAGCGCTGGACGCAACGCTGGCAAAGCGCCTGGAAAAAGAAGAGGTAAAGCATATTATGGAGGTTCGCCAGCTGATTGAGCCGGCAGTGTCTGCAATGGCAGCGGAGCGCAAAACGCCGGATGAGTCCAGACGCCTGGCAGAACTTCATGACCTTATGTTAAAGAGTTTTCAGGAAAAGCGGCAGGACTACCTGGAACGGGATGCGGCATTCCACGTCCAGATTGGCATTATGAGCCACAATCCTCTGCTATGTGATTTATACAAGGCGATCATAAGCCGGTATCCGGAAGTGTTCAAAAAAGGCTTCCTGTCTTTCATGGAAAATGATGATCTGGAAATCTATCTCCACAGGGATCTGCTGGATGCAATTATAGAAGGCGATGCCGCAGCAGCCAGGGAGCTGACTGTCAGAATGCTGGAGCATGAGGCAAAGGACTTTTTGGAAGCGGAGGCAATCCGGCGCCCATAAGATGTGAAGGGGCCGTTGGATACCCAACGGCCCTCTGCCTTTCTTAACAGCGCACCTGGCGGCGCCTCTTTCTTCTTTACTTCAGGAACCCATTGACAATCTGATTTTCCGCTTCCTCTTCCGTGAGGCCCAGGGTCATCAGCTTGATGATCTGCTCGCCGGCAATCTTGCCGATGGCCGCTTCATGGATCAGCGCCGCGTCCGGGTCATTGGCGGTGATCTCCGGAATGGAGCTGACCTTAGCGTTGTCCATGATAATGGCGTCGCACTCGGTGTGGCCGGCGCAGGGGGCATTGCCGAATATCTTGGCCAGGAAGATCTGGTTGGAATTTTCTTTGGCTACGGAACGGGAGAGGATGTTGGCGCTGGAACCCTCCCCGTTAAGGTTGGCAATAATCTCGCTGGTGGCGTGCTGGGTGCCGTGGGTCAGAAGCCGCTCCTGGATCACCAGCTTGGCCCCGGCGGCGGCGTCCACCACCGTGCTCCTCTGGGTGGAGTCCACACCCTTGATCTGGACCATCTCCATCTCCATGTAGGAATCCTCGTCCAGATGGACCTCGGTGGTGGGGTTCATAATCCGCTCCCCCTTGCCGTTTCCGCTGCCGTAGTGTTTCTCCACATATTTGACCTTGGAGCCCTTGCCCACAAAGAACCGGTGGATCCCATCGTGCTGGGTGTCTGCGGTGCCGCAGTTGTCAATGCCGCAGCCGGCCACAATCACCACATCACAGTCCTCGCCGATATAAAAATCGTTGTACACCGTCTCCTTCAGGCCGCTTTTGCTCAGCACCACCGGAATATGGACGCTCTCCTTTTTGGTGTGGGGCTTGATGTGAATATCAATGCCGGAGCCATCCTCCTTGGAGACAATCTCAATGTGGGCGGTGTTCTGGCGGGATGCCAGCTGGCCGTTGGCCCGGATGTTGAAAGCGCCTTCGGGGACCTCATGCAGTCCCGCGATCTCCTCCAGCAGGCGCAGCTGGATGTCATCTATTCCCTGCATTTACTTATCCTCCTGATAAAACTTGCACGCGTCCACCGCAGAGGCGGTGCCCAGGATTTCCGGCAGGATCTCCTCCTTGGGGCCGGACTTGGTGACGCGGCCATCGGCAATGACAATGATCTTGTCCGCAATGTTTAAAATTCTCTCCTGGTGGGAGATGATGACAATGGAGCCGTGGGTCTGGTTCCGCATCCGCTCAAAGACCTGGATCAGGTTCTGGAAGCTCCAGAGGTCAATGCCCGCCTCCGGCTCGTCAAAGACCGCCAGGCGGCTGGAGCGGGCCAGTACCGTGGCAATCTCAATCCGCTTCAGCTCCCCGCCGGAGAGGCTGGCGTTGACTTCCCGGTTGATATAGTCCTTGGCGCACAGGCCCACCTCGGAGAGGTACTGGCAGGCATCGGCGGCGGACAGCCGCTTCTTTGCCGCCAGCCGGATCAGGTCCAGTACCTGGACCCCCTTGAAGCGCACCGGCTGCTGGAAGGCGTAGCTGATGCCCATGTTGGCACGGTCGGTAATGCTCTTTTCCGTGATGTCCTCCCCGTCAAAGTAAATGCGGCCGGAGGTAGGTTTTTCCACACCGGCAATAAGCCGGGCCAAAGTGGATTTCCCGCCGCCGTTGGGGCCGGTGATGACCACAAACTGGTCGTCACCCACCTCCAGGCTGATGTCCCGGATAATGCCAATTTCCCCTTTGTCCGCCGGAACATCAAAGGAAATATTTTTTAACGTAAGCAATGGTTTGCCTCCTTCTCGCTGGCTCAGGATATTCTGGCCACTGGTAGAATGGGAGAAACACCGGGGGTCCGGCCTTCTCCAAGGTAACAGTATAGCACAGGTGGGACAGTCAGGGCAAGCCCTCCCGAAGCCATATTTGGGACAATTCGGCGTAAGTGGGAAGAAAAGGATTCCTTTTTTGAAAACGATATGCTATAATGGGAGCGCTGATCAAATTTTTCGGAAAAAATGATGACTTTTACCCACTGCCGTGGAGACAGGGCGGTGGTGGAAAGGGGAAGTACCTATGAAAAAATGGTCTCGATGCCTGGTTATTCTGTGTGTCGGCCTGCTGTTTGTGAGCAATACGCTGATCTGGGCGTCTCCGGCGGATTCCACCGCGGCGGAGGCTGTTTCCTCAGAGGCGGCTCCGGCAGAGGAGGCAACGGCGGCGGACCCGCTGCACACGGTAGCGGGAGAGAAGGCGGATCCGCCCTCGGTGGGCTCACCCACCGCCATCCTCATTGACAGAAAGACCGGCACCATTCTGTATCAGAAAGATGCCAACAGCAGCTACTACCCAGCCAGTATCACTAAGATTATGACAGCCCTGCTGGTTCTGGAAAACTGCTCCCTGGATGAGACGGTGACCTTTTCCTACCGGGCCACCCATGAGCTGGAGGAGGGGGCAACCCACATCGCCCGCACGGAAGGGGAGGAGATGAGCGTCCGGGACTGCCTGTATGCCCTGCTGGTGGCATCGGCCAACGAGGTGGCCCAGGCCCTGGCGGAGCACGTCTCCGGCAGCATTGAAGATTTTGCGGTTCTCATGACGGAGCGGGCCCGGGAGCTGGGCTGCACCAACACCAATTTCAAAAACCCTTCTGGCCTCAACGACCCGGATCACTACACCACCTGCCACGACATGGCCATTATCATGCAGGCAGCGCTGGATACGCCGGGATTCCTGGAGATTGACTCCACCGCCCAGTATGAGATCCCGCCCACCAACAAGCATGAGGAGAGCACATGGATTGCCACCAAGCACCCGCTGATCAACGGGGATACCCCCTATGAGTACGCGGTGGCCGGCAAAAACGGCTACACCCAGCTGGCGGGCAACTCCCTGGTCACCTATGCGGTGAAGGGGGACGCGGAGCTGATCTGCGTGATTATGAGTGCCCAGGCCGGAACCCGCTCGGAGGACACCATCAACCTGTTTGAGTATGGCTTTAACAATTTCACCTGGCATTCCATGGGGGAGAGTGCCCAGGAGTTCCTGGACAGCCAGTCCAGCACTACCACCCTGGAGGACGGGGCGGAGCTGGGAGACTATACCTGGGGATCGGACGCCTGGGTGGTGCTGCCCAACGGGGTGGACACCTCCAGCCTGACCGCGGAGGCCGGTGCGGTGACCGCGGAGGGGGATACCGTTTCCGGCACGGTGACCTACCACTACGGCCAGGAGGAGGCCGGCACCATCCACTATACCCGGGCCGTGGTGCAGCCGGCTGCGGAGACGGCCACGGCTGCCGAGGTCACTCTGGAGGCAGCGGCACCGGAGGAGGGGGGCTTCCCCTGGAAAACGGTGTTGATGTGGGCGGGCATCATCCTGGGCGGCCTGGTGGTTCTGCTCGGCCTCTTCTTCGTGGTCTACAACTGGCAGCAGCTGAAGCACCGCCGCCGGAACCGGAACCGTTACCGCATGAAGAAAATCCGCCGTCGCCGTCGGCGGCGGCGCTGGTAGGGCCAAAGCCCCGGCAAATGGCTGTTCATGCCCGAAGGGTCTAGCTTAGCGCCGCACACAAAAAATCCCGCACACCTGCGGGATTTTTCCAATTCCGGGAGAACTTCCCATTCCGGAGCCTCTCCTCATACCAAGGGATGGGATCCAACCGGAAAATGGGCTTCCGGAAGCGCCGCCCTTACTCAGACGGCGGCGCCACAACCAGCCCGCACTGAGGCTGGTCAATGACCAAGGGGCTCCGGTACATGACAATGAGGCCGGTGTCAAAGTGAACCTGGAAAAAGGTCAGGGTGCTGGAGTCAAAATTGGTACAAAACAGATGCCGCTCGTCCGGAAACAGGCATACATCTGTGGGATAGCGGCCGCTGATGGGCAGCACGTCCAGCTGCTCCAGGAGGCCGGTCTCCGGATCCCTACGGAAGATGCCCAGGCTGTGATCCCCGGCGTTGGTACACAGCAGCCGGGTGGAATCCTGGGCAAACTCCAGAGTCACGGCGGCGCTGAAATCGTTGAACTTTTTCCCCAGGGTGGAGATGGTCTGGATCTGCTCAAAAACCGGGAGCCGCCCGCTGCCGTCGTAGGCGTAGACGGAAATCTTGTTGCTCATCTCCTTCAGGGCATAGAGGAAACGCCCGTCCGGGGAGAACAGGAGGAAGCAGGGGGAGGCCTGCAGCTTACAGTGGATAATATCCAGGGGCGTCAGATCCCCGGTCTCATGGTTGAAACGGTAGATCTTGATCTGGTCAATGCCGGAATCCGCCACGCAGAGGTATTTTTCATCCGGCGTCAGCACGGCACAGCGCACATGGGGGCGGAGATTCCGCTCCGCCACGCTGCCGGGCCCCCGGTGGAACACGCTGGCGGCAATGGAGCCCACGGAGCCGTCCGGGTTAATGTGGAGGACCGTGACCTTTCCGTCGTAAAAGCCGGATACAAACAGAAAACGGTTGTCCGCGGAGGTGGAAAGGTGGCAGCCCCGCATGCCGCGGATGGCCGCGGTGTTCAGGTGGCGCAGGTTCCCGTCCGGCAGAATGCGGAAGGACGCCACCCCTTTGTCGGTGATGGAGTACAGAAAATGTTTGTCCGGGGACGTGATCAGGTAGGTGGCATTGCTAACCTCCACCTCTCCCCGTTTGATCAGATCCCCCCGGGCTACGTCCACGTCAAAGATGGTCAGCCCCTTGGAGGAATTGGTATCTGTATAGGATCCGATATATGCGGTATAAATTTGGCTCATGACAGCCTCCTTATCTTAAGAAAAATGAATTTGCACACTAGTATAGCACAGTTCCCGCGTTTTGTTAAGTTAAGTTTGCGGAAAATGCCGCATCCCAAACGCAGCGGAACCGGGCAGCCAGACAATATAAAAGTGGCAGCAAAGGGCTGCCGGAGAGGAGTAAAATATGGTAAGTGAAGATTATGCCACCCGGTCCATCCGGGATATGGCCCGGACCCTGACGCGGATGGTACTCAACGAGGAAGAGCCCTGCCGGGAGTTCCCGGAGGGCTCTGGGGAGGCCGATGGATACCGGCATCTCACCGCGCTGGCGGATGCCGGGGAGATCAACGAGGCGGAAAACCGTCTCCTGGAGAGCGCGGATCCGGAAGACCCGGATTACTTCCGCCTGGCCATGGCCTTCTACCTGCACCTCAATGAGATGCAGGAGGATTTCCTGGATGACCACGATTACAGCAAGGAGGAGGTGGCGGAGGGAATCCGCAGCCTGGGGGAGGATTTCGGCTACTGCTACGATACCTCCCTTCTGCTGCTCTGACCGGCGTCAGGCGTGCTTCCGCTCCGGTTCCTCCGTCTCTTCCTGTTCGGCCCGGGACACTGGCTTCGGCAGGTGCCCCGGCTTTTTCGTGTCGGTGGTTTTTTCCTGTGCGGCATTTTTTCCCTGCTCCGCGTTCAGGTTTTTCACCGCGGTGGACAGCATCAGCTTGATCCGGTTCAGCTGGTTCACCTCGCTGGCGCCGGGGTCATAGTCCACCGCAATAATGTTGGAGTCCGGGAAGCTGCGCCGCAGCTCCTTGATGACGCCCTTGCCCACCACGTGGTTGGGCAGGCAGGCGAAGGGCTGGGTGCAGACAATGTTCTTGGCCCCGCTGTGGATCAGCTCAATCATCTCGCCGGTGAGGAACCAGCCCTCCCCGGACTGGTTGCCGGTGGAGACAAAGGGCTCTGCGTACTTGGCCAGCTGTTCGATCTTGGCCGGCGGCGTGAACCGCTTGCTGGCTTTGAAGGCTTCCACCGCTGGCTTCCGCAGGTACTCCAGGAAGCGGATGCCCAGCATGCCAATCTGCGCTGTGGATTTCTTCCCTCCCAGATACTTGGCCTTAAAGCTGCTGTTGTAGAAGCAATAGGAGAGGAAGTCCATCAGATCCGGCATCACTGCCTCGGCACCCTCCCGCTCCAGCAGGTCCACCAGGTGGTTGTTGGCCAAGGGCAGGAATTTCACCAGAATCTCCCCCACAATGCCCACCCGGGGCTTCCGCATATCCTCGTGGATGGGGAACTCATCAAATTCCCGGATCATATCCCGCACGTTCTGCTTAAACTCCTTCATGCCCCAGCCCGGCTTGGTCAGGGAGGCAATGAGGATCTTTTTCCACTTCTCATGGAGGGCATTGGCAGAGCCGGGCTCCTTCTCATAGGGCCGCACCCGGTACAGCACCCGCATGAAGATATCCCCGTAGATCAGCGCCTGCATGGCCCGGATGACCATGGTGGGCGTATAGTGGAAGCCGGAGTTGGTCTCCATGCCGTTTACATTCAGGGAGATCACCGGGATATGCCCCAGCCCCGCTTTCTCCAGGCCCCGGCGGATGAAAGCCAGGTAGTTGGAGGCCCTGCAGCCGCCGCCGGTCTGGGTGATGATGATGGCCAGCTTGTCAGTGTCGTACTTACCGGAGTTGATGGCGTTCATCATCTGCCCCACCACGATCAGGGACGGGAAGCAGGCATCGTTGTTCACATATTTCAGTCCCGTGTCAATGGCGGCCCGGTCCCCGTTGTCCGGAATTACCAGATTATAGCCAAACTGGTTCAAGGCTGGCTGCAGCAGGTCGAAATGGATGGGGGACATCTGGGGGCATAAGATGGTATAGCCCTCATTTCGCATCTGCTCTGTAAACTCGGCCCGATGGTATGCGGAGGTAACAAGTTTACGGGGCGTCGGGTGCTCTGTGCGGATCCGCAGGGCGGACAGCAGGGAGCGGATCCGGATCCGGGCAGCCCCCAGGTTGTTCACTTCGTCAATCTTTAACACAGTATAAATCTTGCCGGAGTGGGTCAGGATGTCGCTGACCTGGTCCGTGGTCACCGCATCCAGCCCACATCCAAAGGAATTGAGCTGGATCAGGTCAAGATCCTCCCGGCCCTTGACAAACTGGGCCGCGGCGTACAGCCGGGAGTGGTACATCCACTGGTCGCTGACGATCAGGGGCCGCTCCGGGGTGGCCAGGTGGGAGACGGAATCCTCCGTCAGTACCGCAATGCCATAGGAGGCAATCATCTCTGGAATGCCGTGGTTGATCTCAGGGTCAATGTGGTAGGGGCGGCCGGCCAGCACAATGCCGTGGCGGTGGTTTTCCTCCATCCAGGCCAGTACCTCCTCACCCTTTTTCTGCAGATCCGCTTTGGCGGCCAAAAGTTCCTCCCAGGCGGCATGGCCGGCTTTCCGGATCTCGGATGCAGGGATGGAGAATTCCTCACGGAAAATTTCTTCCAGCCGCTTGACGGCGGTCTTTTCGTCGGTCAGGGCCATGAACGGGTGGATGAAGCGCACCCCGGGCTTCTTGATATCCTCCACGTTGTTCTTAATATTCTCCGGGTAGGAGACCACAATGGGGCAGTTATAGTGGTTGGTAGCCCCCTCCACTTCCACCCGCTCATAGAACACGGAGGGGTAAAAGATGGTCTGGATTCCTTCATTCAGCAGCCATTGCACATGTCCGTGGCTGATTTTTGCCGGATAGCACTCGGATTCACTGGGAATGGATTCCATGCCCAGCTCATAGATTTTTCTAGTGGAGCCGGGGGAAAGCACCACCCGGAAGCCCAACTGCTTAAAGAACACTGCCCAGAAGGGGAAGTTCTCATACATGTTCAGTACCCGGGGAATGCCGATGGTGCCCCGGTCCGCCTCCGCCTCGGACAGCGGTTCGTAGCCGAAGATACGATCGTATTTGTATTCAAAAAGGTTGGGCACCTTCTCCGAGGCCCGCTCCTTGCCCAGGCCCTTTTCACACCGGTTGCCGGTTATGTAGCGGCGTCCGCCGGGAAAACGGTTAATGGTCAGCAGGCAGTGGTTGGTGCAGCCCTTGCACCGGGTCAGGGAGGTGGTGAAGGAAAGCTTCAGGATCTCTTCAATAGGCAGCATGTGGGTCTGCTTTCCCTGGCCCCGTTCCCGGGCAATGAGCGCGGCTCCGAAGGCTCCCATTATGCCGGCAATGTCCGGCCGGGTGGCATTGCAGCCGGAGATCTTCTCAAAGCTCCGGAGCACCGCGTCATTGTAGAAGGTGCCGCCCTGGACGACCACGTTCTTGCCCAGATCCTTGGGGTCTGTAATTTTGATTACCTTAAATAATGCGTTTTTGATCACCGAGTAGGCCAGGCCGGCGGAGATGTCCGAGACCGGTGCCCCTTCCTTCTGGGCCTGCTTCACGTTGGAGTTCATGAATACGGTGCAGCGGGTACCCAGGTCCGTGGGGTTCTGGGCAAACAGGGCCTCCTTGGCAAAATCCTCCACCGAGTAGCCCAGGGAGTTGGCAAAATTTTCAATGAAGGAACCGCAGCCGGAGGAACAAGCCTCGTTGAGCAAAATGGTGTCAATGGTCTTGTTGCGGATTTTAATGCATTTCATATCCTGGCCGCCAATATCCAGAATGCAGTCCACCTCCGGGTCAAAGAAGGCGGCGGCATAGTAATGGGCAACTGTCTCCACCTCCCCCTCGTCCAGCATCAGGGCTGACTTGAGCAGGGCCTCCCCGTAGCCGGTGGAGCAGGAATAGGCGATCTTGGCGTCCGTAGGCAGCAGATCCCGGACCTGCTCCATAGCATGGATGGTTGTGGTCAGGGGGCTGCCGTTGTTGTTGCTGTAGAAAGAATACAACAGAGTGCCGTCCTCCCCCACCAGGGCCAGTTTGGTGGTGGTGGAACCAGCGTCAATGCCCAGATAGCAGTTGCCATGGTACTGGGAGAGGTATCCTCGTTTGACCTTGTGCTGGTTGTGCCGGTCCAGAAAATTCCGATACTCCTCCTCATCCGCAAACAGTGGCTCCATCCGCTTGATTTCCGCGTCCATCTGAATACCGTTGGTCAGCCGGCCGATCATCTGGTCAATATCTACTGTCCCGTCCTGGTGGTTCATGGCTGCGCCGATGGCGGCGAACAGGTGGGAGTGGTCCGGCGCAATCACCTGCTCGTCCGTCAGCTGCAGGGTACGGATAAAGGCAGCACGCAGCTCGGAGAGGAAGTGGAGAGGGCCGCCTAAAAAGGCTACGTTGCCCCGGATGGGCTTGCCGCAGGCCAGTCCGCTGATGGTCTGGTTGACCACCGCCTGGAAAATAGAGGCAGAAAGATCCTCTCGGGTGGCCCCCTCATTGATCAGCGGCTGAATATCGCTTTTGGCAAAAACGCCGCACCGGGCGGCAATGGGGTAGATGGCTTTATAGTTTTTGGCATACTCATTGAGCCCAGAGGCATCTGTCTGGAGCAAAGCTGCCATCTGGTCGATAAAAGAGCCGGTGCCTCCGGCGCAGATCCCGTTCATCCGCTGGTCCACGCCGCCGGTGAAGTAAATGATCTTGGCATCCTCGCCGCCCAGCTCAATGGCCACGTCGGTCTGGGGCGCGTAGTCCTGCAGGGAGGCGGCCACCGCCACCACCTCCTGGACAAAGGGCACTTCCAGATGCTTGGACAAGGTTAAACCGCCGCTGCCGGTGATCACCGGGTGCAGGGAGAGGGGGCCCAAAGAAGCGCGGGCACGCCGCAGAAGCTCCGCCAATGTTTCCTGGATATGGGCCAGGTGCCGTTCGTAATCGGAAAATAGTACGGTATTTTTTTCATCCAGCACCGCAATTTTTACGGTGGTAGAGCCGATATCGATACCTAAAGCATAGCTAGGTGTCATGGTCATTCTCCTTTCATAGCTGCCGCGTCTTTCACGGCATCCGGTTACACCCGGAGGGTGTTTCATAGCTGCCGCGTCTTTCACGGCATCCGGTTACACCCGGAGGGTGTTCCTAAATAACCATAATACGTTATAAACGTTTTCACGGGAAAATACAAGTAAAAAATCCTAAAATTAATTTGAAAATCAACAAAACTCGACGGAAACAGGGGCTTTGGGCGAGGCGTTAAATTTCGGTAAACTGCCGGTAAATTCTATTCCAGGGATTTGACAAACAGGGAAATACCTCCTATAATAAAATGTAATTTTTCGCATAATGGTGAAAGAAAAGAGGACGAACATGAACTTTATCAATAAGCTGGAGAGGAAGTTTGGGAGATTTGCCGTGCACAACCTGATCATCTATCTGATCGTCCTGCAGGCGGCGGGATTTGTCATCCAGTATACCAACCCTTTGATCTACTGGGGCTATCTGGCTTTGAGCCCTGCCTCCATCCTCCACGGACAGGTCTGGCGGCTGATCACCTTCCTGGTCTTCCCCACGGATACCCGGATCTTCTGGTTCGCTTTTTCCGCTTTCTGCTTTTTCACCATCGGCCGGCTGATGGAGCAGCTGGTGGGGACCTTCCGCACCAACCTGTATCTGCTGGTGGGGATTATTGGGATTATCCTGGGTACCTTCATCCTCAGCCTGTTCTACGGCAGCTTGGTTGCCTCCATGGCGGCGGCCGGCGCCACCACCAACCTGTATCTGACCATGCTGCTGGCCATCGCCACCCTGGTGCCGGAGGCACAGTTCAGCCTGTACGGCATTATCCCTATCAAGGCCAAGTGGCTGGGGATTTTCTATGGGGTCCTGCTGATCTACCAGCTGCTTGACAACAGCTGGCCGGGAAGGGTCATGCTGGTTATGACATTCTTGAATTTTGTCCTGTTCTTTTTCCTGTACCACAAACCGGTCCAAAGCGCAAAGCAGGCCAAGCGCAAGGTGGTTTACCAGCGCCAGGTGCATCGGAGCTCCTCCGGCCCCCGGCACCGCTGTGCTGTCTGCGGCCGCACAGAGCTGGATGATCCAACTCTGGAGTTCCGTTTCTGCTCCAAATGCGATGGAAACTATGAATATTGCCAGGATCACTTGTATACGCACAAGCATGTAACGAAAGGAAATCCGTGATGATTAAAAAAAAGACAAAAATTGTTTGTACCATGGGGCCCAACACTGAGAACCCGGAGGTGATGCGGCGTCTGATTGAGGAGGGGATGGATGTGGCCCGCTTCAATTTTTCCCACGGAAGCCATGAAGAACATTTGAAGAAACTGAACATGCTGAAAAAAATTCGGGAGGAGATGGGGGTCCCGGTGGCGGCTATGCTGGATACCAAGGGGCCAGAAATCCGAACGGGATTGCTGGAGGGAGGAAAAGCGGTCACACTGGCGCCGGGGGCTTCCTATACCTTGACCACCCGGGACGTGATAGGAAACGGGGAAATCGGCCATATTACATACGAGGGACTGCCGGAGGATGTGCAGCCGGGAGATGCCATCCTTGTTGATGATGGCTTGATTCAGCTGTCTGTGGATGCGGTGGAGGAGACCGAGATCCACTGTACCGTGAAAAACGGCGGAGTGCTGGGCCAGCAGAAAGGTGTGAATGTCCCCGGAGTCAAGGTACGCCTTCCGGATATCACACAACAGGATCAGGATGATATTGCCTTCGGAATCCAGGAAGGCTTTGATTTCATTGCAGCTTCCTTTGTGCGCAGCGCCGCTTGTATCCGGGCGATCCGGCGGATTTTAAATGCTTTTGACTCCAAAATTCAGATCATTGCCAAGATTGAAAACCGGGAAGGCGTGGAGAATATTGACGAGATCCTGGACGCCTGCGACGGGGTGATGGTGGCCCGGGGCGATATGGGAGTGGAGATCCCTCCGGAGGAGGTCCCCTATATCCAGAAGGAGATTATCCGCAAATGTAATGAGGTCTCCAAGCCGGTGATCACCGCAACCCAGATGCTGGATTCCATGATGCGCAATCCCCGCCCCACCCGGGCGGAGGTGGCGGACGTGGCCAACGCCATCTACGACGGTACCGATGTGATCATGCTGTCCGGGGAGACAGCGGTTGGCAAGTACCCGGTGGAGGCCGTGAAGATGATGGCAAAGATTGCCCGGACCACTGAGGAGCATCTGGACCACAAGGCGTACCGGCAGCGGAAACTGACCCGGCATAAGGCGGATGTGACCAATGTGGTATGTTATTCTTCCGTTTCCGCAGCCACCCAGCTGGAGGCCCGCATGATCCTGGCCCCTACCATGTCCGGCTTTACCGCCCGCATGCTGTCAAAGTGGCGGCCGGCGGTGGCGGTGCTGGGTATGACTCCCAACGACCGGGTGCTGCGTCAGATGCAGCTGCTGTGGGGAGTGCGCCCGGTAAAGATCCAGTGGGAGAGCTCCACGGAGGAGCTGATTCCCGCCTGTATCCGGGAGGCCCGGGAGAGCGGCATGGTCCGCTCCGGCGACCGGGTGGTGATCACTGCTGGTGTGGTCAATGAGCCAAAAGAGGAGGATCGCGGCGTCAGCTCCACCAACATGATGCGGATTTTGGAAGTAGATTAAGCAACAGAGAGGAAAGACAACCATGGAAAAGAAACCCTTTGTCACCAAGGAACAGCTGGATCAGATTGTGGCCCGGTACCCTACGCCCTTTCACCTGTACGATGAGAAGGGGATCCGGGAGAATGCCCGGCTGGTCCGCAAAGCGTTCGCCTGGAATCCGGGCTATAAAGAGTATTTTGCCGTGAAGGCCAACGCCAACCCGGCCATTCTGCAGATCCTGAAGGAGGAAGGCTGCGGCTGCGACTGCTCTTCCCTGACAGAGCTGATGCTCTCCAAGGCCTGCGGCATTACAGGGGAGGACATTATGTTTTCCTCCAATGACACCCCGGCGGAGGAGTTTGCCTACGCCCGGAAGCTGGGGGCCATTGTCAATCTGGATGATATCACCCATATTGACTTCCTGGAGCAGAATGGGGGGATCCCGGAGACCATCAGCTGCCGCTACAATCCCGGCGGTGTGTTTGAGTTTGGAAACGGTATCATGGACAACCCGGGGGATGCCAAGTACGGCATGACCACCGAGCAGATTTTTAAGGCGTTCCGGATCCTGCAAGGCAAGGGGGCCAAAAAGTTCGGCATCCATGCCTTTCTGGCCAGCAACACCGTGTCCAATGACTATTACCCTACCCTGGCCAAGCGGCTCTTTGAGCTGGCGGTAGAGCTGAAGGAGAAAACTGGCGCGGATATCCGCTTCATTAACCTGTCCGGCGGCGTGGGAATCCCTTACCGGCCGGATCAGGAACCCAACGATATCCTGAAGATCGGCGAGGGGGTCCGGCAGGTGTATGAGGAGGTGCTGGTGCCGGCGGGGCTGGGGCATGTGGCCCTGTACACAGAGATGGGACGGTTTATGATGGGCCCCTATGGCTGCCTGGTTACCCGGGCTATCCATGAAAAGCACACATATAAGGAGTACATTGGCGTAGATGCCTGTGCGGCCAATCTGATGCGCCCGGCTATGTACGGTGCTTACCACCACATCACTGTCATGGGCAAGGAAGGTGAGCCCTGCGATCACAAGTATGATGTCACCGGCAGCCTCTGCGAGAACAACGATAAGTTTGCGGTGGACCGGATGCTGCCCAAGATTGATATGGGCGATCTGCTGGTGATCCATGACAGCGGTGCCCACGGCTTTGCCATGGGATACAATTACAATGGCCGTCTGCGCTCGGCAGAGGTACTGCTGCGGGAGGACGGAAGCACCCGGCTGATCCGCCGGGCAGAGACGCCCCACGACCTGTTTGCCACCTTAGATGTGACCGGTGTACAGATCCCTTATGAGGATGTGGAAGGCTGAGAGAAAATTGTTTAAGAGCTGCGGCACAGTGGGGGTTCCTTCTGCGCCGCAGCT
>CAJFTW010000097.1 GCA_904420025.1 Candidatus Pseudolachnospira avium | reverse complement strand
TATACCTTTATGCCGGAAAAAACACGGCAAACAGAGGAAACACCCTCCGGGTATACCTTTATGCCGGAAAAAACACGGCAAATAGAGGAAAGGAGGGGGCTATGAGAAAGATCCTGAAACGTCTGGGCATCGGGCTGGCGGTGGCCCTTCTTCTCTTTGCGCTGTTTCTGGCGGCCTGGGTTCTGGTGATTTTTCCCAACTTTGTGGACACCGGAAGGCAGCCGGACGAGGACGAGCCGGGGATGGTGGAGCTGGCGGAGGAATCGCCCCGCATTGATTTCCGGGAGTCCAACGGCATGCTGTACATCAACAACGAGGTGGTGGTATTCCTCCGCACCTCCGTGGAAGCGGAGGAGGCGGCCGCTTTTCTGGCCTCCTATGAGGCGGAGGTGGACGATGCCATGGCGGACATTGGCATCTACAAGCTCATCTTCCCGGAGGCCCTGACCTATGAGGAGCTGGAGGAGCTGCTGCGGGAGATCCGTTCCCACGACCTGGTGGAAAATGCCTACCTGAACACGGTGACCCAGTGGGAGACGGACACCCAGGAAAGCGGCGAGGCGGAGAACGGTGGGGAGACGGCAGGCGAGGAGGATTCCGGGGAACCGGCATCCGGTGAGGAAGCCGGGGAGGACGGCTTTGCATACCTGGACCCAGCCTACCCCAATGACACCTGGAACGGCGCAGACTGGGATGTGGAGGTGCCGGACGGGGAGAACTGGGGAATGGAGGCGGTCAACGCCCCCGGCGCCTGGGGCTATCTGGATCAGCTGGACACGGTGCGGGTGGGGCTCATTGATTCCATGCCCAACACCGCCCATGAGGATCTGGAGAATGTGTTTGCCGGAAGCACCTGCCTGTTCATTGACGAGAGCACCGGCCTGACGGAGGTCAACACCTACACGCTGACGGCGGAGGACCATGGCAGCCATGTGGCGGGGATTATGGGCGCAGACTGGAATAACAGCAGAGGCATCTCCGGCATTATGGGCGGCAAAGGGGAGCTGTACTACTGCGCAGTCTACTACGATTCCAACGGAAATATATCTTCCCGGTACGGCACAGCCTACAGCTATCTGCTGGCGCTGAAGACGCTGATTGACCAGGATGTGCAGGTGATCAATATCAGCCAGAACACCAGCCGCCTCATCGGCTTTGCGGCTGGCCGTGGAAACGCCAACGCCATCAGCTATCTGAACCGGCAGGCGGAGCTGGCGGAAAAGGGCTTGTCCCGGATCATAGACGCCCGGGAGGCGGCCGGGGAATCGGATTTTGTGATTGTGGTGGCGGCGGGCAACAGCAATTCCACCTATTACTACCCGGATGAGGACGAGCCCTACGGATACCGGGAGGAGATGACCTGGTGGGAGGAGATCAAGCACCTGTTTGGATGGCGGGGAGAGGCAGGGGATTCCCTGGCGCTGTACAACAACTTCCTGAGCCTGATGGACCAGGAGGAGGTGCGGGACCGGGTGATTGTGGTGGGGGCCGTGGGCGTGGATGAGGCCGGCTCCACGGATACCCAGACCCGGTACACCTATGCCTACTATTCCAATGTGGGGGATCGGGTGGATCTGGCTGCGCCGGGGGGCCTTCCGGAGGGGCAGCAGATTTACAGCTGCTATGCCAGCGGGTATGACGGCATGAGCGGAACCTCCATGGCCGCGCCCCATGTGTCCGGGGCGGCGGGGCTGGTGTTTGGGGCCAACCCCTCTCTGACGGGGCCGGAGGTGAAAAAGATTGTGACGGCCTCGGTCACCGGGCGCTTTTACTACACCGGCGGCTTCTGCGGCCTGCTCAATGTCCGGGACGCGGTGGTCAACGCCCTGAAAACCCAGGAGGAATCAGTGAACCGGGTGCTGCGGACGGAAGCCAGCGATGGGCTGGACGTCTGCTTCCTGGTGGACACCACCGGTTCCATGGGAGACGACATTGAAAATGCCCGGGAGAACATGGAAAACATTTTGAATACCCTGGAGGAGAAGGCCGGCAATTACCGGGTGGCTATCATTGACTACCGGGATTTTCCGGACCGGACCGGAGAGGGCATTGACTATGCGTACCAGGTGCAGCTGGGCTTTTCCCAGGATCGGGCGGCCATTACGGAGGCCATCAACGGTCTGACCCTGGGAGATGGCGGCGACGATCAGGAGACGGTCTACTCCGCGCTGATGGCGGCGGTGCGGCTCAACTGGAGAAGCGATGCCGGGAAGGTGATCATCCTTCTGGGGGATGCGGCGCCTCTGGACCCGGAGCCTTATACCGGCTATATCTATGAGGATGTGCTGCTGGCGCTGTTCAACGCGGACATCAGCCTGGACTATGAGAACTCGGATCAACGGGTGGTCAGCGCGCTGGACACCAGCCTGATCAACGTGTACACCATCGGCACCAGCGCCAGCCCGGACGCGGAGGACTTCTTCCGGAGCATTTCCTCCGGCACTGGCGGCAGCTATGTCAGCGTGGAGAACGCATCGGACGTGGCGGACGCCATCGTACAGTCCATAGAACAGATTGACGTGGCGGTGACCGTCTCCGCCCAGGCGGACTTCGGGGACGCCATGGTCGGACAGGAAATCGACCTGTACCGGGAGGGCGGTTATCTGTTTACCTTTGAGACGGACGGGGAAGGACAGTTCCTGCTGGAGGCCATGGAGGCCGGGGACTATCAGTGGACCAGCCGGGGCCTGGCCGGAGGAGGTACGCTGCGGATTGAGGCGGAGAAGGAGCAGGCGGAGGTGGAAACCACCCGTTCCTACTGGTTTGCCCCGGCGCTGCGGGTATGGCAGCAGCATCCCTGGCGGATGGGCGGCTTGCTGGCCGGTTATCTGGCGGTCTGCCTGCTGCTGCCGCTGTGTGTCCGGCAGGTGCGCCGGAGCCGGCGGCGGACCGGGAAAACCAGAGGCCCGAAACCTGGAGCCGGAGCGCCCACGGGCCCAGCGTCCCGTCCCCCTGCAGGCCCTGCGCCCGGAGCATCCGGCCGTTCTGTGGGCCCGGAACCAGGAGCGTCC
Organism: Candidatus Pseudolachnospira avium; assembly: GCA_904420025.1. Lineage (GTDB taxonomy): Bacteria > Bacillota > Clostridia > Lachnospirales > Lachnospiraceae > Pseudolachnospira > Pseudolachnospira avium. The sequence goes on along the minus strand of CAJFTW010000097.1, from coordinate 15,058 downwards.
GCGGGCCCGGCCTCCGGCGTATGGTTCTGCCCCTACTGTGGCAGCCGCTGCCAGGCAGGGGATGGGTACTGCCAGCAGTGCGGGAGGAAGCTATGAACAAACAACAAACCCTGAAAACCTACTTTGGCTTTGAATCCTTCCGCCCCGGCCAGGAGCCTATTGTGGACCGGATCCTGGCGGGGCGGGATGTGCTGGCGGTGATGCCCACCGGGGCGGGAAAATCCCTGTGCTATCAGCTGCCGGCCCTGCTGCTGCCGGGGATCACCCTGGTGGTCTCCCCGCTGATTGCCCTGATGATAGACCAGGTGAAGGCCCTGAACGAGGCGGGGATCCATGCGGCCTACATTAACAGCTCCCTGACGGAGGGCCAGATTGGCAGGGCCCTGGAGCTGGCCCGGGCCGGCCGCTACAAGATCGTCTACGTGGCCCCGGAGCGGCTGGAGACGCCCCGGTTTCTGGATTTTGCCTGCCATGCGGCGATTTCCATGGTTACGGTGGACGAGGCCCACTGCATTTCCCAGTGGGGCCAGGACTTCCGGCCCAGCTACCTGCGGATCCGGGACTTTCTCCGGAGGCTGCCGGAGCGGCCGGTGGTTTCTGCTTTCACCGCCACGGCCACCAGCCGGGTGCGGGAGGACATCCGGGCGTCCCTGGAGTTGGAGAACCCTTTGGAGACGGTCACCGGCTTTGACCGGCCCAACCTGTACTGGGAGGTGCGCCGGGGCAGCAAGAAGAAGGAGCAGATCCGGGACTATCTGGCGGCCCGCCGGGAGGACAGCGGCATCATCTACTGCGCCACCCGCAAAAACGTGGACGAGCTGTACCTGTATCTGGACTCCGCCGGATTTTCCGTGGGGCGGTACCATGCAGGCATGGAGAGCCCGGCCCGGAAGGAGAGCCAGGAGGATTTCATTTACGACCGGAAGCGGGTGATGATCGCCACCAACGCCTTTGGCATGGGCATTGACAAGTCCAACGTCCGGTTTGTGTTACACTTCAACATGCCCCAGAGCCTGGAAAACTACTACCAGGAGGCTGGCCGGGCCGGAAGAGACGGGGAACCGGCGTCGTGCATTCTGTTTTATTCGCCCCAGGATGTGGTCATTGATCGGATCCTCCTGGACAGCAAGGTGAACGAAGGGGAGTACACGGAGGAGGAGTGGCGGGTGATCCGGGAGCAGGACACGGCGCGGCTGCGGCGGATGGAGGGCTACTGCACCACCACCGGCTGCCTCCGGGGCTATATCCTCCGGTATTTTGGGGAGGAGGCGCCGGAGCGCTGTGAAAACTGCGGCAACTGCCGGGAGGAGTGGGAAACCCTGGACGCCCGGGACGCGGCGGCGGAGGTGATCCGCTGTGTGGGCACCAGCGGCCAGCGGTTTGGCCGGAACCGGATCATCGGCATTCTCATGGGGGAGAATACCGAGGCGGTGCGCCAGTATCACCTGGAGGAGAACCTCTCCTACGGCACCCAGAAGCAGCTGGGGCGGGAGCGGCTGGGAGACGTGATTCGTGCGCTGCTGGAGCAGGGATACCTGCGGCAGACGGAGGACCGGTATGCCCTGCTGCGGCTGACCGGCCGGTCCGGGGAGCTGCTGGAGTCGGAGGAGCCGTTCCGGATTTCCTTCCGGAAGGAGGAGAAGCCTGCTGCCGCCCGGAAGAAGGGGAGCGCGGCGGCACTTTCGGCGGAGGGGCAGGGGCTTTTCGAGAAGCTGCGGAAGGTCCGCATGGAGCTGGCCCGGAAGCGGGGGATTCCCCCTTATATGGTGGCTTCGGACAAAACCCTCCGGGATATGTGCCTCCGGCGTCCCAAAAGCGAGGCGGAGCTGCTGGAGGTAAACGGCATGGGGGAGACCAAGGTGGCCCGGTACGGCAAGGCGTTCCTGGAGGCCATCCGGGAATCGGCTGACTAGAAAGCTGCCATCTGGGAAGAAGGAGGGAAAACATGCGGATTGTGAACATTGGCTCCGCCAATATCGACTATACCTATGCGGTGGATCACTTTGTGCGCCCGGGGGAGACCCTGGCCTCCGGGCAGGTGGAACGAGCCGCCGGCGGCAAGGGACTGAACCAGTCCATCAGCCTGGCCCGGGCCGGCTGTTCGGTGTGGCATGGGGGCCGAATCGGGCGGGATGGGGAATTCCTCCGGGCGCTGTGCCGTGAAAACGGCATTCACACGGAGTACCTGGAGACGGTGGATACACCCACCGGCCATGCCATTATCCAGGTGGTGCCAGAGGGGGAGAATGCCATTCTCCTCTACGGCGGCGCCAACCGGGCCATTGACCGGGATTTTGGGGAGCGGATCCTGGCTGCCTGCGGCCCGGAGGACATTCTGGTGCTGCAGAATGAGATCAGCTGCGTCAATGAGATCCTGGAGATGGCAGCCCGGCGGCGTCTAGCGGTGGCCCTGAACCCGGCGCCCATGGATGACCAGCTGGATCCGGAACGGCTTGCCGCCGTCCGCTGGTTGATTCTCAACGAGACAGAGGCGGAGGCTCTCTCCGGGGAGACGGCGGCGGAAGCCCAGCTGGATGTTTTCCGAAAGCGCTTTCCGGATACCGTGGTGATTCTGACGGTGGGCTGTGAGGGGGCCTGGTATCAGGACGCCGGCCAGCGGTTTCCTATAGGGGCCTGCCCGGTGACGGCGGTGGACACCACCGCCGCCGGGGATACGTTCATCGGTTTCTTCCTGGGCGCATGGATCCGCTCCGGCGATGCCCGGCAGAGCATGCGGATGGCCACCAAGGCAGCGGCCCTGGCGGTGTCTCGCCCTGGAGCGGTTCCTTCCATCCCGTATTGGGAGGAGGTGCAGAGCAGCCCCTGGGAGCCGGCGGAGTAGAGCCGGCGTCCGGCGGTTGGAGTTCCGAAAATCAATTTCTTTCCTCAAATAGAAAAATTCCGCAGATCAGAGGTGCGCTTTCTGGTCTGCGGTTTTTTGTTTCCATAAATAGTCTCCTTCTTCCGACAAAAACTATAAAACACATATATGGATTTATAAAAACCATAAATTTGATTTTATAACACAAAACCGATATAGTGACTATATCAGAATATACAAAACCAAAACACCCTCCGGGTTTGCCTGGCTGCCGCAAAAAGCGGGCAGACGTCAGGACATAGCCTCCGGGTGCAGCGGGAAGCCGCGGCAGGTGCGGCGGAGCAAAAGCAAGAAAGGAGAAAACAGATGTCAAAGCTGGTCTTGAAGCAGTTTCCGGAAAAAATGGAAGAGCTTCCGGTGGATCCCCATCACCTGGGAGCGGTACTGGTGAACGGCTGTTTTCGGCAGGAGGTAACGGTACACGGAAGGGCGAGAGCATTTCTCACCTACATCCCGGAGCATACAGAAAGCTGCCAGCCTTGCCTGGTGGTGGTGCCGCCGGCGGAGGCAGAGGGGCTGGAATTTCTGGAAAGCTCCGGTCTGCGGGCCTTTGCGGATGAGAGGAAGCTGTTCGTGTTTCTTCTGATCCCGGAAGCCGGCGCATGGAACCTGGACGGGGAGGACGCGGACTTCATGAACGCGGTGTACGTGGAGGCCCAGGCCCGGGACTACTATGTGACCATGCAGGATAACTTTTATGCCTGCGGCGTGGGGGATGGCGCCAGTGTGGCCCAGCAAGCGGCGGCCCGCATGAGTACTGAATGGAGCGGCCTCATGACCATGGGGGACCTGCAGACGGAGCTGGGAGAGCAGGCGCAGCCCGCCGGTTCCCTTCAGGGCGAAAAGGACGGGGAACTACACATCTTCAAAGGCCAGGCCCAGATGCCGGTGTGGATGGTGGTCAGCCGTTTCCAAGGGCAGAACCAGGCTGCGGCGGACTACTGGCGGAAAAACAACCGGACCGGGGAGGAACGGTTCCGCACGGAAGCTGCGGATTACGTGTGGATGCCTCAGCCGGTTCGCCAGTATCTGGAGATGGATGAGGAACAGATTGCCCAGGTGCGGGTGACGGTGGGGGATACCGGGTGCTCCCAGGCTCAGCTGGAAACCCTGTGGAGCTACATTGGCCTGGCCAGGCGCCACCGGGGCCAGGGGCAGAAAAACCTCCGCTATTTTAAGGATCCGGTACAATGTGGTGCGGTGCTCCGGGAATGTGAGGTGGACGGGTTTACCCGCCATTGGTACGAGTACGTGCCGGATTGCTGCACGCCGGACCGGAAATGGCCGCTGGTGGTGGTCATGCACGGCCGGGGCGGCACTGCGGAAACCTTCTTTGACATTTCCAATATGTACCAGGTGGCCAACCGGCGGAAATTTATTGTGGCCTGCCCCCAGGCCAGCGTCTATCAGCAGAAGCCGGGCGGCCTGCGGAACATTGCGCTGTGGGAGGGGATCCTGGATGGCAAGCCCATAGACGATGTGAAATTCATCCGTCAGATGATTGGGGATATGGAAAGCCGCCTGCCGGTGGATAAGGGACGGATTTACGCCTGCGGCCAGAGCTCCGGCGGCATGATGACGGATACCCTGTGCGAGTTTGCCGGGGATCTGTTTGCGGCTACGGCGGCCTGGTCTGCCCTCTATACCCCGGAACGGGCCAACATGACCCGGGAGCGGGGGAAGGACGTGCCGCCCACCATGCTGATTTTCGGCGACCGGGATAACCTGGTCAGTGGAAACGCGGAGATTCCGGGGGTTCCCTTTACGGTGGGAGAGGAATTCCGGCAGGCGGTGGAGGACAAATTTACCCGCTATGGCCTGGACAAGGCGGCGGTGCAGATCTGGGAGGACTATCCCATTACTTGGTACTGTTGGCCGGACAGCCGGAACGTTCCCATGTTTACCGTGGGCATTGTGGACAATATGGTACACGCCAACTATCCGGAGGAAAGCTGGATCAGCTTTGACCAGTTCTTCTGCCAGTTCAGCCGGGACGAGGAAGGACGGCTGTGTTACCGGGGAAAGCGGACTTGAGAGAATAGGAGAGGAGGAGAGAACGTATGAATTTGTTGACGGTTTGTCTGATTATCTGCCTGTTGACCCTGATCGGGTATATCTGGGGCAAGTATTCCCTGGGCACCGTGGCCTGTATGAGTATGCTGCTGTTTTTGATCAGCGGCTGCATCAGCCCTTCGGAAGCGCTGGCCAACATCGGCAACAGCAATGTGGTGATGGTGCTGAGCATGTTTGTGGTTTCCGAAGGCTTTAAACGGACCCAGGCGGTGCGGCTCATTGGCCGCAGCGTCAGCGCCATTGCCAAGGGAAGCGTTACCAAGGTCATGCTGGGCTTTACCCTGGCCTCCATTCTGGCCGCCACCTTCACGGGAAGCGCTGCTGCCGCCTTCTGCATTATGGCGCCGCTGATCTCCGCCACCTGTGCGGAGATGGACATCAATCCCAGCAAGGTGACCTTCAGCGTGGGCCTGGTCTGTATTGCAGCCTGCGGCATTATTCCGGTGGGCGGTTCCCTGGCCATGTTTGCGGAGCTGAACGGTTATATTGTAGCCAACGATTACGCCCAGCATCAGCTGGCGGTCATCGACCTGTTCAAGGGACGGTTCCCCAGCCTGATTCTGCTGGCCATCTATACCACCTTCATTGGCCATCGGTTTTCTCCGGACAAGCCGGTGACCCTGACCAAGAGCGGGGAGGAGTTTGCTGCCAACAGCAACCGGGAGCCTTTGAAGCCCTTCCAGGAACGGTGCGGTTACATCATCTTTCTGTTGGTGACGGTGGCGCTGATTCTGAATGAACAGCTGAACAGCCTGCTCAGCGGCATTGGCCTGGCGGAGCTGGCATCCTGGGAGATTGTGCTGCTGGGCGCCTTCCTGATGGTCCTCACCGGCGTGCTCTCCAGCAAAGAAGCCTTTGCGGCGGTGCCGCTGGATCTGGGCTTTCTGATTGCGGGCAGCCTGTGCATGGGCAGCGCCCTGGCCAACACCGGCGGCGGAGAGATCATTGGCGGTGCCATTGCCAGCGTGGCGGACCAGCTGCACAACCCGTATCTGATTGGAGCGGTGTTCTACCTGGTTCCCTTCCTGCTGACCCAGGTGATGCAGAACCGGACGGTGATGGCCATTTTCCAGCCCATTGCGGTGCTGGCCTGCAAGAGCATGGGCGTCAGCTGCGTGGGGCCGGTGGTCCTGGTGGCGGCAGCCTGCACCACCTCCTTTATGACGCCCATGGCCACAGCCTGTATCCCCATGATTATGGATGTGGGCGGCTACAACGTGCAGAGCCAGCTGAAGCAGTCCATTCTGCCGGCCATTCTGCTGTCTGCCATCAACATTTTCTGGGTGATGACGGTGTATCCCCTGTAACCTCCGGCAGTGTGCCCCGGTAGAATTCGCAGAACAGCCGCACAAAAACCTTCTGGGCCTGGGATATATAGGTTTTTCCCGGCAGGACAATGTCAAAGGTCCGGGTGGCCAGGGGGGAGAGCAGCGGATAGTACAGCATATTCTCTCCCCGGTTTACCACCAGCCGGTCGCTGATGAAAACCGCGCCCAGGCCGGAGCAGGCCAGGTGGTAGGCGGTGACCAGCTGGGAAACCTCCATGACCACCGGCGGCGCAATGCCGGCCTCCTGGAAGAAAGAAAGAGCCCGCTCCCGCAGGTTGTTGCCGGGGGTCAGAAGCAAAAACGGCGTGTCGGCCAGCTGGCGGAGATCCACAGTGGGGCAGCCCTCCTTCCGGTGGGCCCCCGCCCGCACATCCGCTGCCGTCAGGGCGCAGGAGGCCAGGCGCTGCTTCACCGGAAAGTCCCGGGGCACCGCCAGCAGGATGGTGTCCCGAAAGGCCGGAATCCGGTGCAGCCGTTCCCGGGGCGCCGGCATACAGTGGAAGGTCAGATCAATCTGCCGTTCTTCCAGCAGGGTCAGCAGCCGGGCGGAGCCCCCTTCGGTGAGCTCCAGGCGGACGCCCGGCCACCGGCTCTGGTACTGGGCCAGCACCGGCGGCAGCACATAGGAGTTGAAGTAATGGGAGCCTCCCAGGCGCAGGGTGCCGGTTTTCAGCTGGGAGAGATCCTGCAGCTGCTGTTCCAGTTCCTGCTCCAGAATCTCCATCTGGCGGATTTTTTCTATGTAGAGCTTGCCGGCTTCGGTGAGCTCCAGAGGCTGCCGGTCCCGGCGGAAGAGGGGCATGCCAATCTGGGCCTCCACCCGTTGCACCGCAATACTCAGGGCCGGCTGGGTCATGTAGAGGGCCTGGGCCGCCTTGGAAAAGCTCCCTTTTTGGTAGACCATATAAATGTATTTCATTTCCTGCTGCATCGTGTCCTCCCTGTGGTGCCGGGCGGGCCGCGGCACCGGTTTTTGAGCGAGGCTACGCCCCGGTACTTGGCGTATGGAAAGGGCGGTTTGAAGGCTATAAACAAAAATTATGACTTGACAGAAGCTATAAATTTCCTGCCCTGAGTATAGCGCAGGAATTCCACAAAATCAAGAGAGGTGTATACAGCAACATGAAAATTGACGCATTGATGATGGATCCCAAGGATAACGTGGTGACCTGTGTGCGGGAGGTGCGGGTGGGGGAAACCGTCCGCTACCGGAACGGAGAGCAGGAGTGTGCGATTGTGGCCAAGCAGGATATCCCCTTCTGCCATAAGATTGCCCTGGAGGATCTGGGGAAGGATGCCCCGGTCCGCAAGTATGGGGAGCAGATCGGCAAAACCCTGGAGCCCATTGGGGCGGGGATGCGGGTGGATCACACCAACATCTACAGCGTACCCCGGGATTATGCCAGCGAATACATGGGAGGAGGAAAAGCGCAATGAAATTTTGGGGATATAGAAGATCGGACGGAAGAGTGGGAATCCGCAACCATGTGCTGATTCTGCCGGCCTGCGCCTGCGGGAGTGAGAGCTGCCGGGTGGTGGCCAGCCAGGTGCAGGGAGCGGTGAACATTGTCTTTAACACCGGCTGTTCCGATGTGGCGGCCAACACGGCCATGTCCCAGAAGGTGCTCACCGGTTTTGCCTGCAACCCCAACGTGTACGGGGTGGTGATTATTGGCCTGGGCTGTGAGACGGTCCCCCACCAGGAACTGCGGGAAAAGATCCAGAAGATGACGGACAAGCCGGTGGTGTCCTTTGGCATCCAGGAAGAGGGCGGCACCCTGAAGACCATTGAGAAGGCCGTGCGGGCGGCCCGGGAGATGGCGGCGGAAGCGGCCCTGGTGCAGAAGGAAGAGTGCGATGTCTCCGAACTGCTAGTGGCCATTGAGTGCGGCGGCTCGGACGCCACCTCCGGTATTGCGGCCAATCCGGCTGCCGGAAATATGAGCGACCGCTTTGTGGACATGGGCGCATCCACCATGATGAGCGAGACCATTGAGTTTATCGGCGGGGAGCATGTGCTGGCTAAGCGGGGCGCCACCCCGGAGATCCATGACCAGATTATCCGGATCTGCCAGGAATACGAGGAGCACCTGACCAAGGCGGGCCAGAACTGCCGGGCCGGGCAGCCCACCCCGGGCAACAAGGCCGGCGGCCTCTCCACCCTGGAGGAAAAGAGTCTGGGCTGCATCCGCAAGGGCGGCACCCGGCCGGTGGTGGAGGTGATCGAGCAGGCCACCCAGCCCACCAAAAAGGGCGCCATTATCATGGATACCGCCGGTTACGACATTGCCTCGGTGACCTCCATGGCCGCCGGCGGCTGTGTGGTCATGGTGTTTACCACCGGCCGGGGCACCCCCACCGGCAACGCCATTATGCCGGTGCTGAAGGTGACGGCCAACAAGCACACCTACCAGCACATGGAGGACAACATGGACGTGGACCTCAGCGGGATCATTGAGGGGACCGAGACCATAGAGGACGGCGGCCAGAAGCTGGTGGACGCGGTGATGCAGGTGAGCAACGGCCGGCTGACCAAGGCGGAGGCCTACGGGTTCTCGGACATTGCGGTGGACCACGTGTGCCGGTTTATCTGATGAGGAGAGGCTGTTGGAAAATAACCAACAGCCTCTTATATTTTGCCATTACAGGGAGTCCAGCACCTCTGTGATGGTATCCAGAAACGCGTTTTCCCCCATGGTGTTCAGCTTCATAAACAGCCCCCTGGCTGCCGCCGGCGGTGATGGCGGAGACCAGGTACTGGCCCTGGCAGCCGGCTACGGTCAGGGTCAGGCTGACCCGGTTGCCGCCGGTCCAGCTGTACCGCTCGTATACCCGGACGGCGCAGCGGAAACCTCCCTGGGAATAGTCGCTGCCGTCCTCATAGGAGGCGGAGGCGCTGCCGTGGAGCACCGCCTGCTCCAGCCTGTCCAGGATAGTGTGAAAGTCTCCGTTTACCATGCGCTCATATTTAGCCATTTTCATTCCTCCTGTTCTTTTTCCGTGCTCGCCTCCAGGCATTCCAGGTGCGCCTGCTCAATCTTTTCTGTAGTCCTCCGGTCCACCGCCTGCTTCAGCTCCCACAGCCAGGGGGAGAAGGCCACCTGCTCCGCCCCGTAGGTATACTGTAGGTCATATTCCAGGGGCAGCCAGGTGGAAAGGTCTGCCTGGTCGTGCTGGATCACCGCCTCCATCTTGTCCAGGGCCTTGTACAGCCGGGCCTCCGGCGTCTGCCTGGCCTTCATCTCCGCCAGCAGGTCCCGGAATTCGCTCCGGCTCCCCTCCGGCAGGGTATCCACCCACTGGCGCAGCTGCTCCTCCTCCGTCTGTTCATGGGCGGAGGTCTTTTCAAAGGCGGGAATATCCCCGGTGAAGGCTTCCCCCAGGTCGTGGATCAGGCACATCCGGATAACCCGGTTCATGTCCAGCTCCGGGAAGGTGTCCGTCAGCAGCATGGCCATCAGCGCCAGCTGCCAGCTGTGCTCCGCCACGCTTTCCCGGCGTCCGTTGGAGGTCCAGGAATGGCGGGGGCTGCACTTGAGTTTTTCGGTTACGTCCAAGATCTGCAGAAGCTGCTCCGGGGTCATGGGTCAATCCTCCTGCCCTTGCGGGCGCTTTCCCGGCGGTTGGTTTTCCGGGCCTCCGGCAGTATCCGCCAGCCATTTCTTGTAGGCCAGTCCCCACTGCTCCATGGCGTCCAAAATGGGGTACATGGCCTGGCCCAGTTGGGAAAGAGAGTACTCCACCCGGGGCGGCACCTCCGGGTAGACGGTGCGGATGACAATGCCGTCCTCCTCCATGGTACGGAGGCTGTCTGTCAGCACCTTCTGGCTGACTCCCGCCAGGTCTTTTTTCAGTTCGTTGAAGCGCCAGGGGCGCATGCGCAGGTTGCGCAGGATCAAAAGCTTCCATTTACTGCCAATGAGCTGCACGGTGGTGGCCACCGGGCAGGCGGGCAATTCTTCCTTTGTCAGCATGGGCTCACCTCCCTGTTTGTTGTTCCCTATAGATTATAAGACGGTAGGGCATCCGAGGCAAGAGGTTACAAAAAGGTGCCTGGGAAAATCTGGAGGGGAGAGAGGGCGGCAGTCGCCCGGATTTTCACATTTCGTAAACATTTCGCAAGCAATTCCCAAACAGATGCCTCCTACAATAAAAGCGTTCCAAGAGAAAACACCAGTATGGTTTTTATGGTTGGTTGTGCCCGCACCAGCGGGCATGGGGGTTTAGAAAGGAAGTTGCATGATGGAAACAAAAATGGAAGCGTTTGAGTACACCTATTCCGCCAAAAAGCAGGAAGAGATCCAGCGGATCCGGGAAAAATACCAGCCCCGGGAGGCGGATAAATTGGAGCAGCTCCGCCAGCTGGACCGGAGCGCCACTCGGAAGGGGACCGTGGTCTCCATTCTGCTGGGAGTCGTTGGCTCCCTGGTGCTGGGTATCGGGATGTGTTTCACCATGGTCTGGGCCGGGAACCTGTTTGTGCCGGGGGTGATTCTGGGCCTGGCTGGCCTGGCGGCGGCAGGCGCTGCCTATCCGGTGTACGGGCGGATTACCCGCAGGGAACGGGCGAGGCTGGCGCCTCAGATCCTGGCGTTGACGGAGGTGCTGTCCCGGAAGAACGGCTGATCCTAGGCCAGCGCCTGAATGGCCAGCTCCAGCCCCCGGACAATCTGGGACAGCTCCATGCTGGGCGGGGGCGGCGTCTTGCCGGCCGCCTGCTCCGGCAGATAGGGCACGTGGATAAATCCCCCCTGGATGGAGGGGGCTTCGGTGTGAAGAAAGTGCAGCAGGGTGTACAGCAGATGGTTGCAGACGTATGTCCCTGCCGAGTAGGAGAGAAAGGCGGGAATGCCCCCTTCCTGCAGTGCCGCCGCCATTTTTTTCACGGGCAAGGTGGAAAAGTAGGCGGCGGGGCCATGGGGGACAACGGGCTGGTCCACCGGCTGGGCGCCATCGTTGTCTGCCAGGGAGGCGTCCTGCAGGTTGATGGCCACCCGCTCCAGGGCCAGCTTGGAGTAGCCGCCCGCCTGGCCTACGCAGAGAACCGCATCCGGGCGGTGGCGGGCCATGGCCGCCTTCAGGGCTGGGCCGGAGGCCGCAAAGGAGACCGGCATCTCTGCTTTTGTAATTTTTATGCCGCCTATATGGTCCGGCAGCAGCTTCACCGCCTCGTAGGACGGGTTCACCGTTTCCCTTCCAAAGGGCGCAAATCCTGTAATTAAGAGATTCATCTGTTTTCCCTCCCTGGGACATCATTTCGAAAAGTTCTTCCTATCATGATGGCATATTCGCCGGAAAAAATCAAGAAAAAGCCCGGTTACTTTCCGGTAACCAGGTAATAAAAAAGTGCGTACTTTTTTTCCTGCCCTCCCTCCGCTACAATAAAGCTGCAAACGGAAAGAACGTTTGACAATCAGAAATGGAGGAAGCAAACATGGCACTGTCGAATCTGTTTGGATGGAGCAAGAAGAATGCGGAGGCACCTGCTGCGGCCTGTGGTTCCGCCTGCGGAGCGGGAGACCAGCCGGAGCAGAAGCCCACGGCCTGCGGTTCCGCCTGCGGCGCCGGGGACACCCGAAAATCCTTCGATCTCTCCCTGTGCGGGCAAGGGACACCTGCCCGGGCAGGGAGATCGATTCCCATATACAGGGAGCGTCCGGGAATGGGCGCCCCGGAAAAGAGGTTCCCAATATGAAACAGTATTTTTCTTTCCAATGGCATATTACCGATGAATGTGACCAGCGGTGCAAGCACTGCTACATTTTTTCCGAGGATACCTGCAAGAAGCTGGATTCCATGAGCTGGCAGCAAATGCAGGATACCTTTTACAACTGCCTGGATTTCTGCCGGGTCTACGGGCGGCTGCCCTACTTTTACATCACCGGCGGAGACCCTATCCTGCATCCGGATTGCTGGAAACTGCTGGGGCTGCTGAAGGAGCATTCCATTCCCTTTACCATCCTGGGCAATCCCTTCCACCTGGACGACGCGGTCTGCCGGCGGCTGAAGGAGTATGGCTGTGAGAAATACCAGCTGTCCCTGGACGGCATGCGGGAGACCCACGACTGGTTCCGGAAGCCCGGCAGCTTTGACATCACCCTGGAAAAAATCGGCTGTATCAACCGGGCCGGTATCCGCTCGGTGGTTATGACCACCGTCTCCGGCACCAACATTGACCAGGTGCCGGATATTATAGACGCGGTGGTGCAGGCCGGGGTGAACGTGTTTGCCTTTGCCCGCTACTGCCCCACCAGTGAGGAGAAGGAGGTGGGCATTGCCCCGCTGCGCTACCGGAAGCTGCTGGCCGACTGCGATCAGAAGTTCCGGGAATACCAAGCGGCAGGATGCCAGACCTATTTTAATAAGAAGGATCACCTGTGGACCCTGTATGAGTATGAGACCGGCGCCTTCCGGATTCCGGAGGCGGCGGAGGAGGGGATGATCTACGGCGGGTGCAACTGCGGCAACTGCCATTTGACCATCTTGCCCACCGGGGACGTGTTTGCCTGCCGCCGGGTCCAGAACAGCCGGGTGGGCAACGTGCTGGAGGAGCGGCTGGCGGATGTGTGGGTCTGCCAGATGGAGGCGTACCGGGATTACTCCAAGTTTGAGAAGTGCTCCCGGTGCGAGCTGCTGGCCTGGTGCCGGGGCTGCCCGGCGGTGGCCAGCGGCAAGGATGGCAATTTTTACGCGGCGGATCCCCAGTGCTGGAAGGAGGTATCCGCATGATTCCGGAGACCATGGAGGCAGTTCTTCTGACGGAGCCGGCGCCGGCAGGCCAGGTGTGCCTCCGCCGGTGCCCGGTGCCGTCGGTCCGCCCCGGCTGGGTGCTGGTGAAGGTGAAGGCCTTTGGCATGAACCATTCGGAACAGCTGCTGCGGCTTTCGGAAATCCGGGCGGACTATATTCCTAAGCCGGTGATCCCCGGCATTGAGTGCGTAGGGGAAATTGTGGATGCCTCGGACAGCCGATTCCGGAACGGCCAGCGGGTGGCGGCGCTGATGGGCGGCATGGGCCGCAGCTTTCCCGGCAGCTACGCGGAATATGCCCTGCTGCCCGCCCACCATGTGTTTGCGGTCTCCTCCTCCCTTCCCTGGGAGCAGCTGGCTGCCGTGCCGGAAACCTATTTTACTGCCTGGGGCTCTCTGTTTGACGGCCTGGATCTGCAGCCGGGGGAGACGCTGCTGGTCCGGGGCGGCACCTGTGCCCTGGGCTATGGGGCCATTCAGCTGGCCAAGGCTCTGGGCTGCTGGGTGGTGGCCACCACCCATAAGGCGGAAAAGCTGCCGCTGCTGGCGGCGGACCAGGCGGTGCTGGACACCGGGCACCTGGCGGGAACCCTTCCCGGGATCAACAAGGTGCTGGAGCTGGTGGGGCCCAAAACCCTCCGGGATTCCCTGGGCTGTGTAAAGCGGCGGGGGATTGTCTGCAGCACCGGCATCCTGGGCGGTGTTGGTGGGCTAAACGGCTTTGACCCCATCAAACAGATCCCCAATGGGGTGTATCTCACGGGCTTTTACAGCAACCAACCCACCCAGGAGATTATGGATGCCATTTTTGCCTTCCTGGAGGACCATCGGCTGGTGCCCTGCCTGGGCGCGGTCTTTCCCTTCTCCCGGATCCGGGAGGCCTGCCTGGCCCAGGAGCAGGGGACGGTCAACGGAAAGATTGTGGTGCGGATGCCGGATGCGGCGGAAACCGAAACCGGCCGGATCCCACAGGTTGAAAAATAGAAAGAAGCAAGGAGGAATTTTCCATGGATGCGCAGACCTGCCTGAAAAAATTGGGTTATGTAGGCGTCTTATCCTTCGCCACTGTGGACAGCGAGGGAAATCCGCAGGTGCGGAATATCAGTGCCATTCACTATGAACCGGATGCCATTTACTTTTTTACCGCCAGGGGGAAGGCGTTCTGCCAGGAACTGCTGGACACGGGAAAGGTGCAGGTACTGGGCTATACCCGGTACAAAGAGATGATCCGCCTGACCGGGACGGTGAAGCCGGTTCCGGCAGAGGAGCAGGAGCAGTGGCGGGATCGGATTTTTCAGGAGCAGCCCTACCTGGCCAATGTGTATCCCGGAGATACCCGCAAGATTGGTATTATTTTCTGCATCCGGGATATGGCCATCGAATATTTCCACCTGGGCGTCAACCCCATTTTCCGGGAAAGCTACACCATTGGAAATGGGAAAATCGCTCCCAAGGGATACTATATTACCGATGCCTGCATCAGCTGCGGGAAATGTGTCCGCCGCTGTCCGCAGAAGGCCATTGAAAAGGGCAGCCCCAGCATCATCCACCCGGAACACTGCCTGCACTGCGGAAACTGCTTTGAAAACTGCCCGGTTTCCGCCATCCGGCGCTGCTCCTGAATGGTTTTCTGCATGATACCGGTAACGGAGGCGCATGGGACATGACAGCGGCAGAGGTTTTGCAGTATTTGCGGCGGGAGATCCATACCACAGTGGCTGCCACCACAGACCGGGATGGCCTGCCGGTGACCTGTACCATTGATAGGATGGATGCGGATGAGGGAGGTCTGTCCGCAGAAAGCGGTGATTCGGGAGGAAGCGATATGACACAGACGGAAAGAGGGTTGTATTTGATTTTCCGAAGGTTTCCCCTACGGCCCCACCTCACGAACAACTTACATACTATCGACAGATCCGAGGATTCTCAAAAGAAGAACTCGGCGCGCTGATAGGTGTTCCTATGGGTGAAATCGTGAATTACGAAAAGCGATCCCAGGAGATTTATTACGAACAAGCGGAGAAACT
>CAJFTW010000096.1 GCA_904420025.1 Candidatus Pseudolachnospira avium | reverse complement strand
TGGAGTGCCTGTGGGTGAAATTCAACAACCAGCCGGCGCCGCCCAAGGTCGGTATCACCTTGAAGGAAAGCAGCACCTACACCGACTTTGCCAACATCAACACCGGCGGCATTACCCCGGAGGGCCAGGACGGCGTCAACGATGTCAGCTACCTGATCCTGGACTGCATGGATGAGATGAAGCTTCTGCAGCCCAGCTCCAACGTGCAGATCAGCCGCAAGACCCCGCAGAAGTTCCTGAAGCGTGCCTGCGAGATCTCCCGCAAGGGCTGGGGCCAGCCGGCTTTCTACAACACGGAAGCCATTATCCAGGAGCTGTTAAACGCCGGCAAATCCCTGGAGGACGCCCGCCGCGGCGGCACCAGCGGCTGCGTGGAGACCGGCGCCTTCGGCAACGAGGCCTACATCCTCACCGGTTACTTCAACCTGCCCAAGATCTTTGAGCTGGCGCTCTTCGACGGCAAGGATATGATGACCGGCAAGCAGCTGGGACCGCACACCGGCGATGCCCGCAACTTCAAGACCTATGAGGAGCTGTGGGACGCCTACACCAAGCAGATTGACTACTTCCTGGATGTGAAGATCATGGGCAGCAACGTCATTGAGCGGATTTACGCCGAGTACATGCCGGCTCCGTTCCTGTCCATCATCACCAACGACTGCATCAAAAAGGGCAAAGACTACAACGCCGGCGGCGCCCGCTACAACACCAACTACCTGCAGGGCGTGGGCATCGGCACCATCACCGACAGCCTGGCAGCCGTGAAGTACAACGTGTATGACAAGAAGCGCTTCACCATGGATCAGCTGCTCCATGCCCTGGAGACCAACTTTGCCGAGGACAGCCGGATCCTGAACCTGGTGCGGAACAAGACACCCAAGTACGGCAACGATGACGACTACGCGGATTCCATCATGCAGGAGGTCTTTGAGTACTACCGCTCCCACGTCACCGGACGGCCCAACATGAAGGGCGGCACCTACCGCATCAACATGCTGCCCACCACCTGCCATGTGTACTTCGGCGATGTGATGATTGCCAGCCCCAACGGACGTCTGGCCCACAAGCCGGTTTCCGAGGGTATCTCCCCGGAGAAGGGCGCGGATGTCCACGGGCCCACAGCAGTGATCAAGTCCTGCGCCAAGATGGACCACCTGCAGACCGGCGGCACCCTGCTGAACCAGAAGTTCACCCCGGCGGTGGTAGCGGGTGAGGAAGGCCTGAACCAGATGGCCAACCTGATCCGCACCTACTTCAACATGGACGGACACCACATTCAGTTTAACGTGGTGGACCGTGAGACCCTGATCCAGGCCCAGCAGCATCCGGAGGACTACAAGGATCTGATTGTCCGGGTGGCCGGCTACAGCGATCACTTCCGCAACCTGAGCAAGGCTCTGCAGGATGTGATCATTGAGCGGACGGAGCAGTCCTTCGCGTAAAGAAAACCGGTAACAAGAAATATTTGATAATATCTTCCCAAACAAAGAGTGGAGGCTGTCACACGATGGACAGCCTCCGACTTTTTATGCCTCTCTTCTATTGCTCCAACCCCTCAAACTGCATGTTGTAATAGTGGGCGTACAGGCCGCCTTTCTCCAGCAGATCCCGGTGGCTGCCCCGCTCCGCAATGCCCTCTTCGCTGATAACAATGATCTCATCCGCATGGCGGATGGTGGAGAGCCGGTGGGCAATGGTGATGGTGGTTCGATCCTTGGCCAGTACCTCCAGGCTCTGCTGCACATGGCGCTCGCTCTCATTGTCCAGGGCCGAGGTAGCCTCGTCCAGAATCAAAATAGGCGGGTTCTTTAGGAACACCCGGGCAATGGAAATCCGCTGCTTCTGCCCGCCGGAAAGCCGGGTGCCCCGCTCGCCCACAAAGGTGTCATACCCCTCCGGAAGGCTCATGATAAAGTCATGGATATTGGCTTTTTGGGCAGCCTCCACAATCTCCTCCATAGCCGCCCCGGGCTTTCCGTAGGCAATGTTTTCCTTCACCGTGCCACAGAACAGGTACACATCCTGCTGGACAATGCCGATGACGCTGCGCAGGCTCTTTAAGGTTACCTGGCTGATATCTTTCCCGTCTATGGTAATCCTCCCGCCGGTGACATCGTAAAACCGGGGCAGCAGGGAGCATATGGTGGTCTTTCCGCCCCCGGAGGGCCCCACCAGGGCCACCGAGCGGCCTGCCGGAATATCAAAGGTCACATGGCGCAGCACATCCTCGTCCTGATTGTAGTGGAAGCTTACGTCCTGGTAGGAGACATGGCCCTTCACATCCCGCAGCTCTTCCGCATCCGGGGCATCCACAATCTCCGGCTCTGTCTCCATCACCGCCGCAAACCGCTTGAAGCCGGAAAGGCCCTTCTGCATCATCTCCGCCAGCTCCACCAGGATCTGGATGGGGCTGATAAAAATGCCAATGTACAGGGCGTACATGGCCAGATCGTCCGCTGCCATCTGCTGATGGGCAATGAGCCATCCGCCGTAGACCAGGGTCACCAGGTACATCATCCCCTGGAAAAATAGGTTGCCTCCCATAAACCTGCCCATACAGTTGTAATTATTGTTCTTGGACTGGAGGAAATTTTCATTGCTGCGGCGGAACTTTTTCCGCTCCACCTCTTCGTTGGCAAAGGACTGGACCACCCGTATTCCCGCCAGAGTGTCCTGGAGGCTGGCGTTGACATCCCCAATTTTCCGCCGGTTGTCCATGAAGGTTTCCTGCATCCGCCGGTTCTGCCGGGCGGAGAAGAAGATCATAAACAGCACCAGGATCATCAGCGGCACCGCCAGCCGGGCGTTGATGGCAAACAGGCAGATAAAGGAACCAATAATTTTGATCAGAGAGATGAAAAGGTTCTCCGGCCCATGATGGGCAAACTCCGCAATGTCAAACAGATCCGACACCAGCTTGCTCATCATCTGCCCGGAATTGTTGTTGTCATAGTAGGAGAAGGACAGCTTCTCATAGTGGTCAAACAGCTGCTGGCGCATATCCCGCTCCATGCGGGCGCCCATCATGTGCCCCTGGTAGCTGACGTAATATTTGCACAGGGCCTGGACGCCGTACATAGCCAGGAGGCCCAGACCAATGGGAAGCAGCGCCGCCAGCACTTTTTCCCCACTCTCCCGGAACAGGGTACGGGTGAGGGTACGGAGAATCTGCGGATAGGCCAGATCCACCAGGCTGATGAGGGCCGCGCAGACCAGATCCAGATAGAATACCGCCTGATAGGGTTGGTAATAGCGGATAAATTTTCTCAGTGTCTTCATAGATTCCTCCCCAGTTTTTCTTTTCCCGTCTAACAGTTTACTACAACTTACCGCCGGTGGCAATAGAAAAGCCCCGCTTCGGGCATACTATCTTCCAGACCAACGGGATTGCCAAACAGGCGTCCCCGCAAGGAGGCAAGGATGGATAAACTGGTTTACCGAACGTTCTGGGCCGCAGAGGCAGCCCTCTTCCTTTTGATTCTCTGGGGCGGACTGCACGCTTTTGCCTCTCCGGACCAGGAGCTTTTTCTGCCGGGAGCCCTGGACCGGTTCCGCTATGCCGCCGTGCTCCTGAGCCTTGCTTTTGCCCTGCTGCAGCAATCCCCCTTCTGGCAAACCCTGCTGCTGGCTGCCAGCGCTGACTGCTTTTTGATTTTCAGCAGCCATTATCTACCTGGAATTCTTCTGTTCCTCCTGGTGCAAGAGACATTCCGGCAAGTACTGAGGCTTTCTCTGTCCTGTTTGCTCGGCTGGGGCACCGCCTTTTTGTTCCTGTTTGCCTCCGCCTCTTATTTGTTTGCTTTCCCCTTGACTCTGGTGGGAACCACGTCCGCCTTCTACGCAGGTGTTCTGCTGCGCAACCTGGCCGCCGCCTGTCAGGCGCCTTCCCCTCACCGCCGCCCCCGCGGCGCCAGCCACGGGGACAGGCGGGGCTGTTCCCGGGCCCGGTCCGCCACCCGCGCAAAAAAAGAGCCAGGCCGCCGCACACTGGCATACAGCCTGACTCTTCTCACACTCTGTGATTTTCATGTAGCCCTGGGACAGCTTCCCCTCTCCCAGCTTCCGGGCCTGCCCCTGTGGTTGGCCCTCTGGGTACGCCTGTCCCCGGTGCTGATCTGGATCTTCTACCTGCCGGCCCAGGTACTTCTGGCCAGCATCCCGCCGGCCTCCCGTGCACAAGCTTTCCTGCCCCAAGCCATGGGGAGGCGGGTTCCTTCCGCAGAGCCGCGGTAAAACAATACTCAGCCCAGATACGTCCCCTTGGGCTGTACGATCTTGGGGCGGTAGCCCCCCTTCTCCAGCATCTCCACTATTTCCCGCTTGTGCTCCGGCCCTTCCGCCTCCACGGTAATCCGAAGCTCCACCAGGTCATTGCGGTTGATGCTGTAGAACTGGTTGTGGTCCAGGCGGATGACGTTGGCGTTCTCCTTGGCCAGCAGCGTAGCCACGTCCACCAGCTGGCCAGGCTTATCCGGCAGCAGCACAGACACCGTAAACAGCCGGGAGCGGGCAAACAAGCCATGCTGCACCACCGAAGACATGGTGATCACATCCATATTGCCGCCGCTGATAATGGAGACCACCTTCTTGTTCTTTGCGTTCAGATGCCGCAGGGCCGCAATGGTCAGCAGGCCGGAATTCTCCGCCACCATCTTATGGTTTTCCATCAAATCCAGGAAGGCCACAATCAGCTCCTCATCCTTGATGGTGATAATATCGTCCACATTTTCTTGGATGTAGGGGAACAGCAGATCCCCGGGCGTTTTCACCGCCGTGCCGTCGGCGATGGTCTTGGCACTGGGCAGGGTCACCACATGGCCCGCCTCCAGGGAGGCTTTCATACAGGCAGCGCCTTCTGGCTCCACACCTATGACCTGGATCTTAGGGTTCAGCATTTTGGCCAGGGTGGAAACACCGGTGCACAAGCCGCCGCCGCCGATGGGCACCAGGATGTAGTCCACCGTAGGCAGCTCCTTGATGATTTCCATGGCAATGGTTCCCTGGCCGGTGGCCACATCCAGGTCATTGAAAGGGTGGATCATGGCATAGCCATGCTCCTCCGCCAGCTGCAGGGCGTGCTCACATGACTCATCGTACACATCCCCGTACAGCTCCACCTCCGCGCCATAGCTTTTGGTTCGGTTGATTTTCATCAGCGGAGTCACCGTGGGCATGACAATCACCGCCTTGGCCCCAAAAAGCTGGGCGGCGTAGGCCACCCCCTGGGCGTGGTTGCCGGCAGAGGCGGTAATCAGGCCTCTGGCCCTGACCTCCGGGTCCAGGGTGCTGATCTTATAGTAGGCCCCCCGCACCTTGTAGGCCCCGGTATACTGCATATTCTCCGGCTTCAAATACACCTTGTTGCCGGTCTGCTTGGAAAAATACTCACTGTAGACCAGCTTGGTCTCAGTGGTCACCTTGGATACAATCTCGGATGCTTCCTCAAATTTCTCCAGTGTCAGTTTCTCTTCCATTTTATCTCCTATTCCTCTCCGAACAGCGCCTCCACAAAGGCGTCCGCGTCAAACTTCTGCAGATCCTCAATCTTCTCCCCAATGCCAATGTACTTTACCGGAATCCCCAGCTCGGCCTGGATTGCCACCGCAATGCCGCCCTTGGCGGTTCCGTCCATCTTGGTGAGGATGATCCCGTCCACATCCGCTGCGGCCATAAACTCCCGGGCCTGGGCCAGGGCATTCTGGCCGGTGGTTCCGTCCAGCACCACCAGGGTTTCCTTGTGGGCGTCCGCGTACTCCCGGTCCAGGATCCGGTTGATCTTCTTCAGCTCTTCCATCAGGTTTTTCTTGTTGTGCAGACGCCCTGCCGTATCGCAGATCAGGATGTCTGCCTTCCGGGCCTTGGCCGCCGCCACCGCGTCGTACACCACAGCCGCCGGGTCCGAACCTTCCTTCTGGGCAATCATCTCCACACCAGCCCGCCGGGCCCACTCGCCCAGCTGCTCAATGGCTCCGGCCCGAAAGGTGTCCGCCGCAGCCAGAATCACCCGCTTGCCCATGCCTTTCATCTGGCTGGCCAGCTTGCCGATGGAGGTGGTCTTGCCCACGCCGTTTACGCCCACCACCAAAATCACCGACCGCTGCTGCTCAAAGGGGTAGGCATTCTCCCCCACGTCCATCTGCTGCTTGATGGAGTCGATCAGCAGCTGCCGGCAGGCGGCGGGCTCCTTAATTCGCTGTTCCCGCACCTGCTCCTTCAGGCGCTCCAGGATCTGTTCCGTGGTGTGCACGCCCAGATCCCCCATAATCAAAATCTCCTCCAGCTCCTCATAGAAGTCATCGTCAATGGCGGAAAAGCCGCTGAACACAGACGCAAAGCCGGAGGCAATGCTGCGGCGGGTCTTGGACAGCCCCTCCCGCAGCCGGGCAAAAAGCCCCTTTTTTTTCTGCTCACTCATGGAAAAACCTCCTCCCCTATTTTAGGACGCCAGGCTGGGATCTGTCAAGTCCACGGACACCAGGGCGCTGACGCCTTTCTCCTGCATGGTCACACCGTACAGCCGGTCCGCCATCTCCATGGTGCCCCGCCGGTGGGTGATCACAATAAACTGGGTGTGATCCTTCAGCTTGTTCAGATACTCGGCGTACCGGGCCACGTTGGGCTCATCCAGCGCCGCCTCAATCTCATCCAGCAGGCAGAACGGCGAAGGCTTCAGGTTCTGGATGGCAAAGAGCAGGGCAATGGCCGTCAGCGCCTTCTCCCCGCCGGACAGCTGCATCATATTCTGCAGCTTCTTGCCCGGAGGCTGGGCGTTGATGCCGATCCCCGCCTCCAGCACATCCTCGGACTCCAGCAGCTCCAGGGTCCCCTTGCCGCCCCCAAACAGCTCCTGGAACACCTTCTGGAATTCCTGCTGGATCCGGGCAAAATTCTCCTCAAACTGGGTCCGCATGGAGACATCCAGCTCCCGGATAATCTTCTGAAGGCTGGCCTCCGCCTCCACCAGGTCCTCATGCTGGCCCTTCAGAAACCCATACCGTTCCGAGACTTCCTTGTACTCCTCCATAGCGCCTACATTCACCGGCCCCAGCTCCCGGATTTGGTTTTTCCGCTTGGTCACCTCCCGGCGCACCTCCAGAATGCTGCCCAAACCCTCCGGCCGCTGGGCCTCCGCCTCCGAGGGGGTCATCCCGTACTCGGTCCACAGGTACTCCACCTGCTTGTCCAGATGCTCCTCCAGCCGTTCCTTCTGGTTCTGAAGCCGCACCGCTTCCTTGTCCAGCTCCCGGACCCGGCCGTCAATCTCTTCCTTGGCGTCAAAGAACTTTTTCCGCTCCGCGGCGTCCGCCTCCCGGACCCGGTTTTCCTGCTCCAGGGTCGCCGTAAGCTCCGCCATGGCGGACTCGGTCTGGCGGATCTGCTCCCGGATCTCCTGAATCTCCTGCTGCCGCTCCTCCCGCTGCCGGGAGCCGGCCTCCCGCCCCTGGGTCAGCTCCGTCAGCTCCCCGTTCAGCTTCTCCGTCTCCCGGTTCACCCGCAGGATGTTCTCCAGCAGGAACTGGTTTTTCTGGGTCAGGCCGGAGAAGGAGACCTTGGCCTCCTCCAGCCGGCGGGCTGCCTCCTCCCGCCGGGCCTTTTCTTTTTCCAGCTGCTTCTCCAGCCGGTTAATCTCCTTCTGGCAGGCTTTTTCCTGCTCCTCCAGGCTTTCCGCTGCCTGGGCTATGTGGGCCTCCTGGCCCTCCATCTCCTCAATCCGATTCTGCAGCTTGCCGGCTTCCTCCTCCCGGCTCCGGGAACCGCTGCGGATGGTATCCAGGGCATCCTGCTCCCGGTTGCGGCCTAGGATGGCCGTATTTTCCTGAATTTTGGCATTGTGAATGGCATCCTGCAGGGCCTCCCCCTGCTTCCGCGCCTGCTGCACCTCTTTCTCCAGAGCCGCCACCTGATCCTTAATCTGATCGTACTGGGTCAGCGTCTGGCGGATCTGCTGCTCCAGCTCCTCAATCTCCCGCCGCCGGCCCAGCAGGTTGCTGGAATTTTTAAAGGCGCCGCCGGTGAGGGAGCCGCCGGGGCTCAGCAGCTCTCCGTCCAGGGTGACAATGGAGAGGCTGTGCCGGTACTTGCGGGCAATGGCCAGGGCATGGTCAATGGTGTCCGCCACCAGCACCCGGCCCAACAGATAAGAGGCAATGCCCTTGTAGGCCGGGTCCACCTGCACCAGCTGGCTTGCCACCCCCAGGGCCCCCGGCTCCTTCAGCGCCTCCGGCCGGGGAAAGCCCTCCCGGCCGCTGACGCTGGAGATGGGCAGGAAGGTAGCGCGGCCCAGCCGGTTCTTCTTCAGGAACTCCACCAGCCCCTTGGCCGTCTCCTCCGTGTCCGTGACAATATTCTGGATCCGGCCGCCCAGGGCCGTCTCCAAGGCCACCTCATACTTTTTCTCCGCGTGGAGCAGATCCGCCACCACCCCGATGATGCCGGGGTTCTGCTTTTTCTTCTCCATGACCCGGCGGATGCTGCCGCCGTAGCCCTCATACCGCTCTGTAATGTTCACCAGGGACTCCAGCCGGGTCTTGCGGGTGTGGTACTCCTGCTGGCAGTCCATCAGCGCCCCGTTCCGGTTCCGCAGCTCCTCCTCCTTTTGCTTCCGCAGACGGGTGTTGGCCTCCTGCTCCCCGGCCAGCCGCTGCAGCTCTCCGCGCACCTGCTCCAGCTGCTGCTTCCAGGAATCCACCTGGGCCTGCTTTTCCTCCTCCTGGGTCTTGTCCTTCAGGAGCAGCTGATGCAGCTGGCTGCGCTCCAGCCGGGCCTGCTCCAGCTGGGTGGCAAACTTCTGGCGGCTGGCGCCAATGTCCGCCTTCTGGTTCAGGCCGTCAATAATCTGCTGCTTTTTGGCCTCCAGGTCAAACTCCAGTGCCCGAAGGGCGTCATCCTCATCGGAGAGCTTTCCTTCCAGCTTCCCCAGGGCATCATCCGCCTGGTCCAGCTGCCGGTTCAGCTCCCCCTTCTCCGCCACAAAGCCTTCCTTCTCCCTGGCCCGCTCCGCCAGCTCCTGCAGGATAGCCTCCCGCCGGGCAGCAAACTGTTCTTCGCTGGCCTGGGACGCCCGGATCTGCTCCTCCAGCACCCGGATCCGCCCCTCCAGGTTTTCCTTCTGCACCTTTCCCTCCGCCAGGGAGGAACGGTGCTCCTCCATCTGCCGGTCCAGGGCTTCGCCCTTCTCCGTCAGCGCATCGTACCGGGCGCGCAGCTGCTCCGACTCCTGCCGGCACTGGTCCAGGTCCCCGCCCACAATGGCCAGCCGCTCCTGGGCAGCGGACAGCTTGCCCTTCCACTCGGCGGAATCCAGCAGGAAAGCGCCGATCTCCAGGGATTTCAGCTCCTCCCGCAGCCGCAGGTACTGGCGGGCCTTCTCCGCCTGCTTGGCCAGGGGGCCCACCTGCTTTTCCAGCTCACTTAAAATATCCCGGACCCGCACCAAGTTCTGGCGCTCATCCTCCAGCTTTTTCTGGGCAATATTCTTGCGCTTTTTGTATTTGACAATGCCGGCAGCCTCGTCAAAGAGCTCCCGCCGGTCCTCCGGCTTGCCGCTTAGGATCTTGTCAATCTGGCCCTGGCCGATGATGGAGTATCCCTCCTTGCCCACGCCGGTGTCATAGAACAGCTCGTTGACGTCCCGGAGGCGGCAGCTGCTGCCGTTGATTAAATACTCGCTCTCGCCGGACCGGTACACCCGCCGGGCAATGGTTACTTCCTCATAGTCAATGTCCAGCAGGTGATCGGCGTTGTCAATGGTCAGGGCCACGTAGGCGTATCCCTGGGGCTTCCGGTTCTCCGTGCCGGCAAAGATCACGTCCTGCATGCTGGAGCCCCGGAGCTGCTTGGCGCTCTGCTCCCCCAGCACCCAGCGGACCGCGTCCGCCACATTGCTCTTGCCGCTGCCATTGGGCCCCACAATCCCCATGATCCCCGGCTGGAACTCCAGGACAATCTTGTTGGCAAAGGATTTAAAGCCCTGGGCCTCAATTTTCTTCAGATACATGGTCCCTCCGCTCCTGGTTCTTTAGCGACTGAATGGCCATGTAGGCCGCCGCCTGCTCCGAAAGTTTCTTGTTCCGGCCAGTGCCGGTGCCCGCCAGCGTATCCCCAATCCAGGCCGCTGAGGTGAACAGCTTGTTGTGGTCCGGCCCCTCGGTCTTTACCAGCTCATAGCGGAGGGCTCCCATCCCCCGGCTCTGGACCAGCTCCTGCAGGATAGTCTTGCTATCAAAAAAGAGCTTCTTATGCTCTATATCGTGGAGGATAAACCGCAGCACAAACTCTTTTGCATTAGCAAAACCACCGTCCAGATAGATGGCGCCGATCACTGCCTCCAGGGCGTCCGAAAGCAGGGATGCCTTCTCCCGCCCGCCGGTTCGCTCTTCGCCCCGGCCCATCAAAAGCTCCCGGCCCAGCTGGATCCCCTCTGCACAGTCCGCCAGGGTGGGCTCGCAGACAATGCTGGCCCGCAGCTTGGTCAGCTCACCCTCCGGAAACTCCGGGTACTTGCTGTAGAGGAATTCGCTGGTGGAAAGCTCCAGCACCGCGTCCCCCAGGAACTCCAGCCGCTCGTTGCACTGGAGGCGGCTCTGATGGTGCTCGTTGACGTAGGAGCTATGTACCAGCGCCTGGCGCAGCAGTGCTGGATTCCGGAACCGGTAGCCGATTCTCTGTTCCAAATCTTCCATTCTCATTTATCCCTTTCCGCTTTCCGCTGCCCTCCGCCGCGGAACCGCTAAAAGGCCGCCCGTTTCTGCCCAGGCGGCCTTTTCCGCTTGTCCGGTCCGGCTCAGCCGGTAACCTTCTGAATTTCATCCATGGCATCGCCTACCGTCTTGATATTCTCTGCCACTTCGTCGGGGATCTCCACCCCCAGTACATCCTCCAGCTGCATGATGATCTCCACCCGATCCAGCGAGTCCGCATTCAGATCGTCCTCAAAGTTCTTATCCGGCGTGATCTGGCTCTTATCAATCTTCAGAACCCCCGCAATGATTTCCTGGACTTTTTCAAACTCCATTCCTCACCCCTCCTTTCCTTCTAGCTCTAAAATAGACTGAATCTTCTCGGTAATCCGCTGCTCCTTAAAGGTGATGCACTGGAGGATGGAATTCTTGACCTCCTTGGCCGTGGCGCTGCCGTGGGTTTTCACCACCAGGCCGTTGAGGCCCAGCAGCGGCGCGCCGCCATACTCGCTGGCATCCAGCTTTTTCAGCGTCTGTTTCAGGGCCGGCTTGATCAGCAGGGCGCCGATCTTGGAGCGGAGGCTGCTCATGAGGCTCTTCTTGATCATGCCCACCAGGGCGCCGGCGGTGCCCTCGTAGAGCTTCAAAATCACATTGCCGGTGAAGGCCTCGCAGACGATCACATCCGCATAGCCGTTGGGAATCTCCCTGGCTTCAATGCTTCCGATGAAGTTGATGTCCGAGCACCCCTTCAGAATCGGATACGTCTCTTTGACCAGGGCGTTGCCCTTCTCCTCCTCCAGGCCCACGTTGACCAGGGCCACCCGGGGCTTGGCAATGCCCACCACATGCTCCATGTACAGGGAGCCCATGCGGGCAAACTGCACCAGGTGGCTGCTCCGGGCATCCACGTTGGCGCCGCTGTCAATGAGCAGGGAGACACCCTTGGTGGTGGGAATCAGGGTGGCGATGGGGGTCCGCTCAATGCCGCGGATCCTCCCTACCACCAGCTGGCCGCCCACCAGCACGGCCCCGGTGCTGCCGGCGGAGACAAAAGCGTCCGCCTTTCCTTCCCGGACCATCTTTTCCCCTACCACAATAGAGGAATCCTTTTTCCGGCGGATGGCGTGGACAGGCGGCTCGCCGGTCTCTATGACCTCCGAGGCGTTCACCGGGATCAGCCGCTCCTTATCAAATGTATACGCAGACAGCTCCCGCTTTACCACCTCTTCCTGCCCTACCAGAAATACTTGGATCTTTCCACTCGCATTGACCGCTTCCACCGCGCCTTTTACCAGCTCCGCCGGGGCATTGTCACCGCCCATGGCGTCCACGGCCACTCTCGTCCACTCTTCCATAGTTCACTCCTGATTTCGCCGCCCCAAAAGGCGGCGCTGTTCTCCCCTGTTTTTTTGGGAGAGTTTCATAGTTACTATACTAGATTCATCCACAGAAATCAATGGTTTTCCGCAAACAATCTTATGAACGGTAGCCGTCCGGATTTAAGGACTGCCATCTCCAGGAATCCTCGCACATTTCCTCAATATCCCGGACTGCCTCCCAGCCCAGCTCCCGCTTGGCCTTGGAAGGGTCCGCGTAGCAGGTGGCAATATCCCCGGCTCTCCGGGGCTTGATCTCATAAGGGATCGGCTTTCCACAGGCTTTCTCGTAGGCTTTCACCACCTGCAGAACGCTGTAGCCTTTGCCGGTGCCCAGGTTGTAAATGCTGACCCCTTCTTTATCCGCCAGCTTCTGCACTGCTTTCACATGGCCCAGGGCCAAGTCCACCACGTGGATGTAATCCCGGACGCCCGTGCCGTCCGGCGTATCATAATCATCGCCAAACACCCCCAGGCAGGGCAGCTTGCCCACAGCCACCTGGGCAATATAGGGCACCAGGTTGTTGGGAATGCCTTTGGGATCCTCCCCAATCTTTCCGCTTTTGTGGGCTCCAATGGGATTAAAGTACCGAAGCAGAATCACATTCCACTCCGGATCTGCCCGGTGCAGATCCGTGAGGATCTGTTCCAGCATGGCTTTGGTCTGGCCGTAGGGGTTGGTAATCTCTCCCTTGGGGCAGTCCTCGGTAATGGGCACAAAGGCCGGATTCCCGTAGACTGTAGCGGAGGAGCTGAACACAATGTCCTTCACCCCGTGGCTGCGCATCACCTCGCAGAGGATCAGGGTACCGGTCAGGTTGTTGTAATAGTATTCCAGCGGTTTCTGCACCGACTCGCCCACGGCCTTGAGCCCGGCAAAATGGATGACGGAATCAATCTGCTCCGCTTCAAAAATCCGGTTCATGGCCTCCCGGTCCAGCAGATCTGCCTCATAAAAGGTCACCGGCTTTCCCGTAATCTCCTCCACCCGTTCTATGGCCTTCCGGCTGGAATTGCAGAGGTTGTCCACCACCACTACCGAATAGCCCGCATTCAACAATTCCACACAGGTATGGCTGCCGATATAGCCGGCGCCGCCCGTCACCAAAATAGACATTTCCTTTCCTCCTCAGCTCTCTCCGTAAATATTTTCATGCAGGCGCTCAATGGTCTCTTCCCAATCCGGCACCAGCATCTCTCCCCGGTTATAGTACAGCCCATCGTACGGGATCCGGTCCAGCACCAGCTCATAGGACATGAAGGTGGGCAAATCCAGCAGAAGGGATGCCACCGTGCTCTGGTCCATGTTGTGGGTGATCAGAGGCAAAATGTCATCTGCCAGGGACGCCAGCTCCATAACACTCAGCTCCTTGGCCTGCTCAAAAAGCTTGGACATCACCGTCCGCTGCCGCTCCGTCCGCTGATAGTCCGCATTGCCGATCTTCCGGATCCGGCCATAGGCCACCGCCTGGTCCCCGTTCAGGTGATAGGTGCCTGCGCCGGGCAGATAATCATTGTTAGAGCCCCGGGCCGTCTCATTGATCAGCCGGGCTTCTCCGGAGCTGACCGTAATTTCCACGCCGCCCAGCAGGTCAATGATATCCGCCGTGCTGTCAAAATCTGCCGACGCGTAGGCGTCAATGTCAATCTTATAATTCTCCTCAATGGTCTCCACCAGCAGCGGGCCACCGCCCAGGGCGTAGGCGTAGTTCAGCTTATGGCCGCCGCTGTCCCCCACAATGGCGTAGCTGTCCCGCATGAAGGAGGTCAGGTGCAGGGTCTTGGTCTCGCTGTTGATGGACAGCAGCATCATCACGTCTGAGTTGCCGTACCAGCTGGAATCCCGCCGGTCCGAGCCGATGAGCAGAATGTTGTACACATTCTCATTGTTGGGGAACGCAATACCGGACTGGGCCTCCTGAGCCTCCCGCAGCGCTTCCTCCTGCTCCTCCGCATTCATGTTCGAGTCAATATCGTTCTGCACATCCTCCGGCAGCGTCTCTGCCTGGGATACGTCCGAGTCCCGCAGGAAATTCGTCTTCCCGTAATAATACTGGAATAGAAAGAATACAGCGGCACAGGCCAGCAAAATCACCGACAAAAAGATGATCACCACCACCCGCATCCGCTTCTGGCGGGCCAGGGTTTTCTTGGATTTCCCGCGGCTGCGGGGCGCGTCCGGTTCTCTTCGCTTTGGCATATTGGGGTATCTCCTTATCATTCTTGTCGCCGGGAAAGCAGCGCCATGGCGCCGGAAGTCCCCTGCTTTTCTGGGCTTCTCCCTTTTTCCCGGAAATACAACTTGAGCTGAAGAGGACGTTCTCCCTCCCTTCAGCTCTGGCTTTTACTATATCATTGTTCCCCGGTTGATGTCAAGAATTTCTGCCCTGCGGCTGAGATTTTGTGGTGATCTCCGGACGTTGGAATATTTTTACATTTTTGCCGGAACAGCCGGCCAGGAGCCCCGCACAGAATGTCCGCGCCATAAACGCCGCCTCACCGATCGGCCGAAAACGCTGGCCGCCCGGTGAGGCGGAGCGCAAGTTTCCTGCGGCACGGACGGTGTTCCCGGGGCCTTCGTATGCGGCGGTCTCCGGTACGCCTCCACACGGTTCGGGCCTTGGGCTCTCCTCCCAGCTCCAAACGGAGCTCCCAGCCCAGCTTGGCCGCAATGTCCGCCAGGGCCCGGATAGAAAAATTGTATCCGGCGCTTTCCCATTTTGAGACCATATTCGGAGATACCCCCATATACTGGGCGAACTCCTTCCGCGTCATTCCCAGGGCCAGCCGCCGCCGCACAATGCTCCCAGATACTTTCTTCTGCAGCGCCGCAGCCAGCCGATCCCGCACCGGCTCCTCCGCCGCCCACAGTTCTTCCCATTCCCGCCAAAGCCTCTGCCTCCAACGCCTGTGGCGCCAGCCGGCGGCCCCCTCTTCCTTCTCCATAAAACTTCTATCCGTTGA
>CAJFTW010000095.1 GCA_904420025.1 Candidatus Pseudolachnospira avium | reverse complement strand
TCATCCAGGATCAGCGCCGGCGGATCCGCCACCGCCGCCCGGGCAATGGCCAGCAGCTGCCGCTGCCCCTGGCTCAGGTTAGCCCCGTCCCCGGTGAGCATGGTCTGGTACCCGTCCGGCAGGCGGCGGATAAAGCCGTCCGCATTGGCCAGCTTGGCCGCCCGGATACACTCCTCATCCGTGGCGTCCAGCTTGCCGTAGCGGATGTTGTCCATGACCGTGCCGGTGAACAGGTGGGTATCCTGGAGCACCATGCCCAGGGAGCGGCGCAGGTCCGCCTTCCGGATCTTGTTGATGTTGATGCCGTCGTAGCGGATCTTGCCGTCGGCAATGTCGTAAAACCGGTTGATCAGGTTGGTGATGGTGGTTTTCCCCGCGCCGGTGGCGCCCACAAAGGCAATCTTCTGGCCCGGTTTGGCCCACAGGCTGATATCGTGAAGCACCATCTTATCCGGCGTGTAGCCAAAATCCACATGATCCAGCACCACGCCGCCCTCCTGCTTTACATAGGTGACGGAGCCATCGCCCTTGTGGGGATATTTCCAGGCCCACAGGTTGGTCCGCTTCGGGGATTCTGTCAGGTTTCCGTCTGCATCCTCCTGGGCGTAGACCAGCTCCACGTAGCCCTCATCCGTCTCCGGATCTTGGTCCATCAGGTCGAAGACACGCTTGGCGCCGGCCGCCGCGTTGATAACAAAGTTCACCTGCTGGCTCACCTGGGTAATGGGGTTGGTAAAGCTCCGGTTCAGGCCCACAAAGGTGATGACGGTGCCGATGGTCACCCCAGCCAGCCCGTTGATGCCCAGGATCGCACCGATGATTGCCACCAGTGCGTAGCTGATCCAGCCAATGTTGGCGTTGACCGGCATCAGCAGGTTGGCGTAGCCGTTGGCCATGTTGGTGCTGTTGCGCAGCTCCTCGTTGACCTTGTGGAAGTCCTCCATGGCCGCCTGCTCATGGCAGAACACCTTGACCACCTTCTGGCCGTCCAGCATCTCCTCAATAAAGCCGTCCACAGCGCCCAGGTCCCGCTGCTGGCGTACATAGTATTTTCCGGCCAGCGCGGAGAAGCGGGAGGTGGCAAACAGCATCACCGCCGCCGTCAGCAGGGAAATCAGGGTCAGCACCGGGTTCAGGATGATCATAGTCACCAGGGTGGCTGCCATGGAGAGAACCGAGTTGATCACCTGGGGGATGCTCTGGCTCAGCATCTGCCGCAGGGTGTCCACGTCGTTGGTGTAGACGGACATAATGTCTCCGTGGGCGTGGGTGTCAAAGTACTGGATGGGCAGGGCCTCCATTTTGCGGAACAGGTCATCCCGCAGGTGGAGCATGGTCCCCTGGCTGACGTTGACCATGATCCGGTTGTAGCTGAAGGCCGTCACCACGCCCAGGGCCATGACACAGGCCAGCTGGACCAGGTCCCGGGCCAGGCCGCTGAAATCCCGGGAGCCGTTGGCCAGCATAGGCTCAATGTAATCATCCACCAGGGTCTGGGGGAAGGTGGCCCCCACCACCGTTGCGATGGCCGTGACCAGAATACAGAGGACCACTAGCAGAAACGGAATTTTGTAGTAGTGCAGCATATATTGGACCACCCGGCGAACCATCTGGCCTGCAGTGGCTGCGCGGGATCCGGTATTCTTCTCATTCATAAACGCTTCTCCTCCTTTTACGCAGGCTGGTCAAAGTCCCCGCCGCCTTCCATCTGGGAGTTGTAGATATCCTGATAGATGGCATTGGTGTTCAGCAGGTTTTCATGGGTGTCAAAGGCATCAATCCGGCCGTCGTCCAGCACCAGGATCCGGTCTGCGGACTGGACGCTGGAAATCCGCTGGGCAATGATAATCTTGGTGGTGCCGGGGATCTCCCGGGCAAAGGCCGCCCGGATCTTGGCGTCAGTGGCCGTATCCACCGCGCTGGTGGAGTCGTCCAGAATCAGGACCTTGGGCTTCTTTAACAGGGCCCGGGCAATGCACAGCCGCTGCTTCTGGCCGCCGGATACGTTGGCGCCGCCCCGCTCAATCCGGGTCTGGTAGCCGTCCGGCATCCGGTCAATGAACTCATCGGCACAGGCCGCCTGGCAGGCCTCCACGCACTCCTCCTCGGTGGCATCCGGGTTGCCCCAGCGCAGGTTGTCCAGGATGGTCCCGGAGAACAGGGTGTTCTTCTGCAGCACCACGGACACCTGGTTCCGCAGCACCTCCGTGTCGTACTGGCGCACATCCACGCCGCCTACCCGAACCGCGCCGCTGTCCACATCGTACAGACGGCAGATCAGGTTCACCAGGCTGCTCTTGCCTGAGCCGGTGCCGCCAATGACTCCGATGGTCTCCCCGCTTTGGATATGCAGGTCAATATCGGACAGGGCGTTTTTCCCGCTGCCGTGCTTGTAGGAAAAGCTCACATGGTCAAAGTCAATCCGTCCGTCCGGGACTTCCATCACCGGGTTCTCCGGATCACGCAGGTCTGCCTCCTCGTCCAGCACCTGGCCGATCCGGCGCACGCTGGCCAGGGACATGCTGATCATGACAATGACCATGGAGAGCATCATCAGGCTCATCAGCAGGGACATAATGTAACTGAACAGGCTGGTCAGATCACCGGTGCTCATATCCCCAGCCACAATAAACTGGGCGCCGAACCAGGAAACCGAGATAATACAGAAGTAGACCGCCACCATCATGGCCGGGTTGTTAAAAGCCAGAAGCCCCTCCGCCTTCACGGACAGGTCCCGCAGCATCTTGGATGCCTTGGAGAATTTGACATTTTCATAATCTTCCCGCACAAAGGCCTTGACCACCCGGATGGCGGAAACGTTTTCCTGGACGCTGGCGTTCAGGTCATCGTACCGGCGGCACACCTGGCTGAAGATCCGCAGGGTGACCACCATAATGGTGCCGATGACCACCACCAGGAACGCCACGGCAATCAGGAACATGGAGCTGAGCCGGGGGCTGATCATCAGGCACATGGCAAAGCTGAATACCAGGTTCATGGGAGCCCGGACCGCCACCCGGATGATCATCATGAAAGCGTTCTGCACATTGGTAATATCGGTGGTCATACGGGTAACCAGGCCGGGAACGCTGAACTTGTCAATATTGGAAAAAGAAAAAGTCTGAATATTGGCGTAGATGGCCTCCCGCAGGTTGGCCGCCAGGCCCGAGGAGGCGCTGGCCGCCCGCTTTCCGGCCAGGGCGCCGAAGAGGAGCCCGAAGAATGCCATCACCACCATCACCGCCCCGTAGCGGTACACCACCGGCAGGTTGGCGGCCTCCAGCCCTCTGTCAATGATGATCGACGTGATAAAGGGCATGAGGATTTCCATGATCACTTCCAACGCGGTAAACCCAATACAGAGAAAGGCATCCCGCTTATACTGTTTGAGCTGACGCAATACTTTTCTCACGTTTCAACAACCTCCTGTCTTTTTTCATCTTTGTCTCACGCTCCAGCTCTGCCAGGCGCTTCAGCAGTTTTTCCTCCAGCCTCCACAGTTGGTCCTTTTCCTGCTGGCTCAGCGCGCTGCAGAGCTTCGCTTCCATCTGGGCCGTCTCCTCCAGGAAGCGCTTGCTTTTTTCCTGAAGCTTGGCCGTGGGGAGCACAGACTTTTTTCGAACGTCCCCGGGATTCTCCTGAAAAGCCAGGTACCCTTTTTCGACCAGTTTGCGGATCATCACCGACAGGGTTGGCTTGGACAAGCCGATTTCCCGGCACAGCTCCGTCAGGTATGTCCCTTCCGGGTGATGACGCAAAATGTATACGATCAGATACACCTGTACACCGCTGATGTCAGGCTCCCGGAGGCAAGCCTCCATGTAGGCAGTCAGGCACAGGCTGATTCGCTTCATCCCAAAAAGCATTCTCTCTGTTCTGAACTCTTCTTCCATCTTTTCTCACCTCCTGGATTATCCCATGGATGATTCCCGTCCAAACAGTTCGTGTTCTTATCATTTTGGGTACGCAGGAAATTGTAGCTCAGATTTTGCCAAATGTGAAATTCAAAGGTATTATTATCAATAAAACTCTTTTATAGATCTTGCGGGAAAAGCAGACTCCCCTTATAATATTTTCGGAACCCCATGGGAACGCGCAAACAGACACCGGACCCGAACCGGCCCGGCGTAGGAGAAACGTTTATGAATACCGTACAGTTGGAATGCTTTGTGGCCGTGGCAGAGCATTTGAATTTTTCCAAGGCCTCCCGGGAGCTGAAAATCACACAGCCGGCGGTGAGCCATCAGATCCAGACACTGGAGGAGGAGCTGGGTGCCAAGCTGTTCAGCCGCACCAGCAAGAGTGTCTCCCTGACCCAGGAAGGAATCCAGTTCCTGGCCGACGCCCGATTAATTTTAAAAACCGCCCTCTCCGCCAAGGAGCGGCTGGGGCGGCATGAAAACATGATTTCCTTTGAGCTGGGCTGTCACAACTGCCTGGAGCTGACACTGCTGCCGCCGGTTCTGAAAACCCTTTCGGAGGAATTCCCGCTGCTGCGCCCCTCCCTCCACCTGGTCCCCTTCCCCTCTCTCCTGAGCCTTGTGGAGAACAACCAGCTTCTGGCAGCGCTGAGCGCCAGGGACAAGCAGAAGTCCAGCCTCCTGTTCCGGGAGCTGGGCTCCTTTCCCTTCGCCTGCATCTGTTTCCCAGAGCATCCCCTGGCCCGGCACGAGTCCCTGACCCGGCAGCAGCTGGCGGGGAGTTTCATTATGTGCTCGCCCCGGCAGATTTCCGACTCGGTCTTTGCCGTCCAAAGCAGCGTGCTGATGGATCTGCCGCCGGAGCAGCGTTTCCTCACCGAGGGCATTGAAAGCGCCCTGACGCTGGTCAAATCCCGGATCGGCTACACCCTGTACCCGGATATCCCCTCCGCCCGGGACCCAGGGCTGCGCTACCTTCCCGTCACCGATCTGCCTTCCGTCTCTTTCGGCATCTACCACCGGTACGAGCACGACCATCCGGTCCTCAAGCGCTTTCTGGCCCTGATGCGCCAGAGCAGCCCGGTTCCGGACAGCCCGGCCTAGGGCATACCGCCTTTATCCAAAGAGGCGGCTGCCCAGCTGGAACACCAGCACCGCTGCGGCCCAGGCAAACACCAGCTGGAACAGTACCTGCTTCAGGGTAAAGGCCCAGGAATGGCTCTCCCGCTTGATGGTGCCGATGGTGGCGGCGCAGGGCGTGTACAGCAGGCAGAACACCATGAAGGCATACGCGTTCACCGGCCCAAAGCCCGCGGCCCCCAGGGTGGCGGAGAGGGCTGCCATGCCGGCGTCCGAGTTGATATTGCTGACGGAGAACAGTACCGCACAGCTGGACACCACCACCTCTTTGGCAGAGAGGCCGCACAAAAGCGCCACTCCCAGCTGCCAGAGCCCCAGCCCCGCCGGAGCCAGCAGCGGCACCAGGAAACGGCCGATGGAGGCGCCAAAGCTCTGGGACACGTCCGCCGCCGGTCCGTGTATATTGTAGTTGAGCACAAACCACAGCACAATGGACATCAGGAAGATGATGGTCCCCGCCTTGCTCAGATAGTCCTTCACCTTCTCCCAGACATAGATGGCCACGGTGTAGGCGTTGGGCATCTTGTAGGCCGGCAGCTCAATGAGCAGGGCATTTTCCTCCGGCAGCGGGTACAGCCAGTTGGCCACCTTGGCCACCACAATGGCCGCCACTACGCCGATGACGTAGAGGGAGTAGGCCGCCAGCATGGCATAGTCCCCGAAAAACATCTGGGCAAACAGCACGTAAATGGGCAGCCGGGCCGAGCAGGACATAAAGGGCGTCACCATGATCGTCCGCTTCCGGTCCTTCTCATTCTCCAGCCCCCGGCTGGCCATCACCGCCGGCACGGTGCAGCCGAAGCCTAGGATCATGGGCAGGAAGGCCTTTCCGGAAAGCCCCACCGATCCCATGATCTCATTCATCACGTAGGCCACCCGGGACATGTAGCCGCTATCCTCCAG
The DNA here is from genome assembly GCA_904420025.1 of Candidatus Pseudolachnospira avium. Taxonomy (GTDB): domain Bacteria; phylum Bacillota; class Clostridia; order Lachnospirales; family Lachnospiraceae; genus Pseudolachnospira; species Pseudolachnospira avium. The sequence continues at coordinate 27,141 of CAJFTW010000095.1, read as the reverse complement.
GAAGGCCAGGGCCAGGAAGAGGATCACAATGTTGGGCAGGAAGGTGAGAATGCCCCCCACCCCGGCCACCACGCCGTCCACCGCCAGGGACACCACCCAGTCAGTGGTGCCGATGCCGGTGAGGAACTGGCTCAGATGCCCGGAAAACCACTCCAGCGCCTGCTCAAAATACCCTTTCAGGAAATCTCCCACCGTAAAGGTCAGGAAGAAAACCACCGCCAGTATCACAAAAAAGATGGGAACACCCCAGATCCGGTGGGTGAGGATCCGGTCCGCCCGCTCCGTGGTTGCCGCGGCGCTCTCCCGGTTGAAAAGGCACTCCTCCACCACCTCTTCTATGTACGCATACTTCTCATTGATGATCTGGGTCTCATAATTTTTGTCCAGCACCTGGGGCAGATCCATCGGATACTGCCGGTGGATTTCCTCATCCTGCTCCAGCAGCTTAATGGCCGCCCACCGGGGGTTTTTTACCTCCCCGAACTGCTCCTGCAGGGCCGCCTCCAGCTTGGTGATCTTGGCCTCAATCCCCTTGCTGTAGTGGACCACCACCCCGTGGGGATCCTCCTGGTAGTGGTGTACCACCGCATGGAGCAGCACATCCAGCCCGGTGCGCTTCCGGGCGGAAACCGGCACCACCGGAATGCCCCCCAGCATCTCCGGCAGCCGGTGGGTGTCAATCTCCATGCCCCGCTCCTGGACAATGTCCATCATGTTCAGGGCCAGCACCATAGGCTTCCGGAACTCCAGCAGCTGGGTGGTCAGATACAGGTTCCGCTCCAGGGAGGAGGCATCCACCACATTGACAATGACGTCAATCTCCTCCTCCATAATACATTTCCGGGCCACCCGCTCCTCCATGGAATAGGAGGTGAGGCTGTAAATGCCCGGCAGGTCAATGAGCTTCAGCCTATGCCCCTTGTAGTAGGTTTCGCCCTCCACCCGCTCCACCGTGACGCCGGGCCAGTTGGCCACCTTCAGGTTGGCCCCGGTAAAGGCGTTGAACAGTGTGGTCTTCCCGCAGTTGGGATTGCCCACAAACCCGACGGTAATCACCGTATCATCCTGCATGTCTTTCTTCATTGTGCCGCCTCCTTCACCTGAATACCGGCGGCAATGCCGGCTCCCAGGGCCAGCCAGGTGCCCCGCACCTTAATGATCACCGTGCCGGTGCGCTTCCGGTTCATCACCTGTACCGCAATCCCCTGGTTGATGCCCAGGGCTTCCAGCCGCCTGGTAATGCTGGCCGCCACGTCCACCTTCTCCACCTGGTAGGACTTCCCCATCTCTCCCTCTGACAATTTCATCCTGTGCCTCTTTTCCCAAAAGCCCGGCGCCGCGGCGTTTGGCGCCGGCGCCAGAAAGTTAGACAGTTCTAATTTTCTGAAATAATGTAGCACAGTTCTCGAACTTTGTCAACACGAAGTTCCGCCTCCTCCGGCGCCGTCCCCCTCCTCCGCCCCGCGCCCTTCCCCCGGATAGGCGTGGGACAGCCGGGGCCGGAAGAAGCGGTTCTTGATCTCCCGCCACCGGAAGGGGATTAAAGGGTACAGATAGCTGGTGCCGGCAATGGTCTTGTTGGTGACCACCGCCAGAACCACCAGCAGCAGCCCGGCGGCAAAGCCCCAGACGTTGAACAGCGCCGTGAGGATCACCAGCAGCAGCCGCAGGAACTTGATGGCGTAGCCCAGCTCGTAGCTGGTCTGGGTGTAGTTGGCCACGGTGACAAAGGCCATGTAGAGCATGATCTCCGAGTTGAACCAGCCAGACTGGACGGAAAAATCGCCCATGACAATGCCGGCAATGATGCTTAAGGGCGTGGACAGCATGCTGGGGGTGTTCACCGAAGCCAGCCGCAGCCCGTCCACCGCCAGCTCCAGGATCAGGATCTGGTAGACCAGGGGTACGTTGACGTTCTCCACCGGGCGTATAAACTGCAGGGCCTCCGGCAGCCAGTGGGTGTTCTGCATCAGCAGCAGGTATACGGGGATCAGGAACAGGGCCACCATGGCCGTGAGGATCCGGGTAATCCGCAGGTAGGTGCCGGTGATGGGCGGGAAATAGTAGTCGTCCGCCGCCTCCGCAATGTCAAACACCGAGGAGGGCAGGATCATGGCCGCCGGGGAATTGTCCACCAGGAGCACCAGGTTGCCCTCCAGCAGGCAGGCCGCCGCCGTATCCGGCCGCTCCGTGTACTTGAATTTGGGAAACGGGTTATACCATTTGTGGGTGTACAGGCACTCGGCCAGGCTCTCCTGGTTCATGGTAAGGGCGTCCACCTTCACCGTCTGCAGCCGCTTGCGGATTTTGGAGAGCAGCTTTTCCTCCGCCCGCCCCTCCAGGTACACCAGGGCAATGTCCGTGTGGGAGGCGCAGCCCACCTGGAAGATCTCCAGCCGCAGGTGCGGGTCCCGGATCCGCCGGCGGATCAGCGCCGTATTGGCGATGAGGGTCTCGGAGAAGCCGTCCCGGGAGCCCCGGAGCACCCGGTCCTTGTCCGGCTCCTGGACACCCCTGCTGGGATAGTTCCGGATGTCAAAGGTGAGGCCGGCGGCATACCCCTCCACCAGCAGCACCCCCAGGCCGGAGAGCACGGAGGTGACCAGCTTATCCACCGCCGTCTCCAGCCTCGCGCTGCCAAAGGCGGTATCCCGGGCCAGGAACCCTTCCGGCGTCTCCGGGATCTCCTCCGGCGTCCGCTCCAGAAAGAACTGGATAATCCGCTGCACGCTGAGATCGGACACAAAGCCGGTGACGTGGTACAGGAATGCCTCCCGCCCTCCAATCCAAAGCCGCCGCTCCAGAATATCAAAATTCACATCTGGCCGCAGCTGCCGCCGCATGGCCGAAAGGTCCTGCAGCCATTGGCCACTGAGTTTTTCTTCCATAATAAAAGCACCTCGCTCCTCCCGGGGAATCTCTCCCTTAGGATGAGCCAGGCGCTTTCTTTTTATGCGCGGATGCCGGGCGTCACAGGTTCTTGACCTTAAACTCCCGCTCCGTCTCCCGGCGCAGGTCGTTCTTGGCCATGGTCTCCCGCTTGTCATACAGCTTCTTGCCCTTGGCCAGGCCAATCTGCACCTTCACCAGGCTGCCCTTGAAGTAGACCTGTAGGGGCACAATGGTGTAGCCCTTGGCGGAGACCTTTCCCATCAGCTTGTTGATCTCATACCGGTGCAGCAGCAGCTTCCGGACCCGCAGGGGGTCCTTGTTGAAAATATTCCCCTTCTCATAGGGGCTGATATGCATGCCGTAGATAAAAAGCTCTCCCTTGCTGTCCTTGATAAAGGATTCCTTCAGGCTGCACTTCCCCATGCGGAGGGACTTGACCTCCGTACCAGCCAGGGCAATCCCCGCCTCGTAGGTGTCTTCAATAAAATAATCGTGATGTGCCTTCTTGTTGTTGGCAATGAGTTTGATACTTTCCTTCCCCATAATCACACCTGCTCTTCCAATGCAAAGTCAATGGTGTCCCGCTCGCTGTCCACCGCGGCCACGGAGATCCGCACCGGCTGCCCCAGCCGATAGGTGCGGCCGGTCCGCTCACCCACCAGGCAGTGCTGTTTCTCCTCCAGGCGGAAGTAGTCCCCCGGAATCCGGCTCACCGGCACCAGCCCTTCCACCGTGCTGGGAAGCTCCACATAAAAGCCCCACCGGGTGACCCCGGAGATGAGGCCCTCGTACACTTCCCCGATCTGGCTGCCCATAAACTGGGCCATCTTCTTCTTGGTGACCGCCCGCTCCGCTTCCACCGCCCGGCGCTCCCGCTGGGAGGAAAGGGCTGCCACCTCCGTCAGAATACTATGATAATGCCCCCGGCGCTCCGGGTCAAGAGCCCCCCGGAGATTTTCCTTGAGGATCCGGTGGATCTGCAAATCCGGATACCGGCGGATGGGGGAGGTAAAGTGGCAGTAGTAGGGGGCCGCCAGCCCAAAGTGCCCGGCGCACTCCGGGCTGTATTTGGCCTGCTGCATGGAGCGCAGGGCCAGGCGGCTGACAAAGGCCTCCTCCGGGGAGTCCTCCAGCTGGGCCAGCAGCCGCTGCAGATCCTTGGGATGGACCTTGCCCTTGCTGGTCCGGAGGCGGCCGCCCAGGGAGCGGAGGACGCCGGCCAGCTCCTGGATCTTTTCCGGGTCCGGCTCCGGATGCACCCGGTACACAAAGGGCAGCTCCTGCCAGTAGGCCTCCTCCGCCACCGTCTCATTGGCGGCCAGCATAAAATCCTCAATCAGCTCCGTAGCCGCATTCCGGGGATAGGGCCGGATCTCCACCGGGTTGCCCTTGGCGTCCAGAATGATCTTGGTCTCCGGCAGGTCAAAGTCAATGGAGCCCCGCTGCCGCCTGCGGTCTCGCAGCTTGCCCGCCAGCTCCGCCATCAGCCGGAACAGATCCGCCAGCTCCCCGTACGCCCGCTCTGCTTCCGGGTCCCCGGTGAGCACCGCGTGGACGGCGGTGTAGGTCATCCGCCGGTCCACCCGGATGATGGTTTCCCGGATCTGGTGACCGGTAACGCATCCCCGGCTGTCCAGCTCCATGAGGCAGGACAGGGCCAGCCGGTCCTCCCCCTGGTTCAGGGAGCAGATGCCGTTGGACAGCTTCCGGGGCAGCATGGGCACCACCCGGTCCGCCACATAGACGCTGGTCCCCCGCTGCCGGGCCTCCCGGTCCAGAGGCGAGTCCTCCGGCACATAGTGGCTGACATCCGCAATGTGCACCCCCAGCCGGTACCCACCCCCTGCCCGCTCCAGGCTCACCGCATCGTCCAGGTCCTTGGAGTCCTCCCCGTCTATGGTCACCATCCGCAGCTGCCGCAGATCCAGCCGTTCCGGGAACGCCGCCGCATCCACCGTATCCGGCACTGCCTCCGCCTGGGCCAGCACGTCCGGCGGGAACTCCTCCGGGATGTCCATGGCACGGAGGATGGAGACCACGTCCACCCCCGGCGCTGCCGGGCGGCCCAGGATCTCCGTGATCCGGCCCTCCAGCCCGTACACCGGATGGCCATAGCCGGTGATCTCCACCACCACCTTCTGCCCGTCCCGGGCGCTGTGGGCCTTCCCCTTGGGGATCCACACCTCCCGGTGCAGCTTGGTGTTGTCCGGGATCACCACGCCGCCGTTCTTCCGCTTCCGGTACAGGCCTACCACCATAGAGGTGTTCCGCTCCACCACCCGCACAATCCGTCCCTCGGATCGGTGGCCCCGGCTGGATTTCTCCGGCACCAGCTGCACCCGGTCCCCGTGGAGGGCGTCCCCCACATACTTTTCCGGAATGTAGAAATCCTCCTCCCGCCCTTCCACCGTGACAAAGCCGTAGCCCTGGGCAGTGGCGCAGAAGACGCCGGTGAGGGCCACGGCCTCCGGGATGCCGTACTTGCCCCGCTTGGAGAGGCCCAGCCGCCCCTCCGCCACCAGCTCGTCCAGCACCTGCTGCAGCTCCTCCCGCTTTTCTTTGGGAACCCCCAGCAGCACCGCCAGCTCCTTCCGCTTCATGGGGCGGTAATCCGGATGGCGGATCAGCTCTTCGATCTGTTTTTTTTGTTCTTCCCGTTTTTTCTTGTCCATAATCTCCTTATACGCGCATGAGCCGAATCAGGGAAGTTCGTTTCCCTTAAAGTGAAAAGAGCCCATGGTTTATTTTCACGTAAAACCATGGGCTCTATTCTCATCGCTCAGTTTAAAATGTTCAGTGCCAGTGCCAGCACCAGGAAAGCGGCAATCAAAATCTTGGTCCATTTCTCCATCTTCCCCTCCGGCGTGCGCCCCCGGTTCTGGGCCACATAGGTCTCCGTGGAGCCTCCGGCAATGGAGCCGCTGAGTCCAGAAGATTTTCCCTCCTGAGAAAGGATCAATACCGTCATAACAATACAGACCGCCACCAGCACTACCGTCAAAACAATTCGCAACACTGCCATGTCCGTTCCTCCTAATGGTCATACACTGGATACTATAGCACAGGCGGGAAGAAAAAACAAGGACTTCTTTTTGCTTTCCTTTTCACGCTTCCGTCCGGTATTCCTGTACCTCGGTCTGGGACACGTACTCCTTCTTGGCCTCCATCCATCTCTGGTAGTGGGCGGTTGTCTTGTGTGCATCCAGCGCTTCCTGGCTTTCCCACTCCTCTACCAGAAACAGCTGCCCCTCCGTGTCCACCGGCCGGAAGTAACGGTAAGCGCGGTTGCCGGCCTCCTGCCGGGTAAGGGTTCCCACCTGAGTTTCTTCAATCAGCTGAAGCAGCTGCGGCATACTCCCCGCTTTTACCTGATAGGTTACATGCAGAATAATCATGGATACCCCTCCTTCGCAATCATCCTTACGCCGCTGCCTTACGAACGAAGTTCAATTCCCAGCTCCGATAGGGCGGACAAAATCTTGTTCATCACCGCGCTGACATCCTTTTCCTCCAAGGTCCGGTCTTTGGCCCGGAAGGTAATGCTGTAAGCCACCGATTTGTAGCCTTCCTGAATCTGGGATCCCTCGTAAATATCAAACAGATGGCAGCTCTCCAAAAGCTTTCCGCCTTTCTTCTCCAGGATCTCCTCGATCTGGCCTACCCGTATATTCTTGGGCACCACCATGCTCAGGTCACGGGTAACCGCCGGGAATTTGGCAATGCCCTCATACTTCCGGTCAAAGGTGGCCAAAGGCAGCACGGAAGGCATGTCGATAACTGCCACGTAGGTCCGCTCACCAATGCCATAGTTTTCCGCCACCTGGGGATGGAGTTCTCCCAGATAGCCCACCACCTGATCCTGGTAGGAAATTTCTGCCTGACGTCCCGGATGCAGGAAAGGCCTCCCTGCCTCCGGATTATAGATGGCCTTGCCGTGGAGGCCGATCTTGTCAAAGAATTCCTCCACAACACCTTTCATCTCATAGAAATCACCGTCCCCGTAGGATCCCAAGGTAAACTGCATCCGCTCATCGGGCAGCTCCGTCAAAGGCAAGGACTTAGGGCGGTACACGTTGGCCAGCTCATACAAGCGCACATCCTTGTTCCGCCGGTTATAGTTGGTGGCGAGGGAGGTGAGCATCCCGTTCAAGGGCAGGGTCCGCATAATGCTGAAATCCTCGCCCAGCGGGTTCAGGATGGTCACCGTCTGCCGCAGCGGGGAATCCGCCGGCAAAAGCAGCTTGTCAAAGACCTTGGGGCTCTCAAAGGAGTAAGTCATGCCTTGGCTGAAGCCGCAGTACTCCGCTACATCCCGGGCAATCCCCTCAATCCGCAGCTTAAAGGAAAGCTTGCCGGTAGTCGCCTCGCCCCGGGGCAGGGTGGTGGGGATCTTGTCGTAGCCGTAGAACCGGGCCACCTCCTCCGCCAAATCCGCCTCACACTCCAGATCCTGCCGGAAGGAGGGAACAATTACCTCCTCCGTAACCTCATCGTACTCCAGATCAATCATCCGGAAATACTTCAGCATCTCCTCCTCAGGGATGGCGGTTCCCAAAAACTCGTTTGCCCAGTCCGGGCGGAAGGCAATACGCTTGGGCCCCAGTGCTGTGGTGTACACATCCACCATACCGCCTACCACCTCGCCGCAGCCCAGATCCTCAATCAGCTGGCAGGCCCGGTTGATGGCCTCCTCGGCGCTGTTGGGATCCAGCCCTTTCTCAAACTTGCCGGAGGCCTCTGTGCGCATACCCAGGCGCTTGGAGGAAAGGCGGATGTTGGTGCCGTCAAAACAGGCCGCCTCAAAAAGCATGGTTTTCACATCATCGGTGATCTTAGAATTCTCACCACCCATGATACCGGCCAGGCCCACTGCCTTTTCCCCGTCACAAATCATCAGGACATTCTTGTCCAGCTTCCGTATCTGGCCGTCCAGGGTCTGGAACTCCTGGCCATCCTCTGCCCGCTTTACCACAATCTTGCGGCCGGCCACATGGTCCAGGTCGTAGGCATGCATGGGCTGCCCGTACTCTTCCATTACATAGTTGGTGATGTCCACAATGTTGTTAATGGGGCGGATGCCGCTGGCAGCCAGCCGCCGCTGCATCCACTCCGGGGACGGCCCCAGCTTAATATTCTTCACCACACGGGCACAATACCGCGGACACAAATTGCCATCCTTCACTTCCACCTGGATATAGTCATGGACATCCTCCCGGTTGCCCACCGTCCGGACCTCCGGAGGTACAAACTCCTTGCGGAAGGTGGCCGCTGCCTCCCGGGCAATGCCCAGTACGCTGTAGCAGTCTACCCGGTTGGAGGTGATCTCGTATTCGAAAACCGTATCGTGGAGGCCCAGCAGTGCCACCGCGTCTGTGCCAACCTCTGCGCCCTCCGGCAGAATGTAAATGCCCTCCTCCGGGGCATCCGGATACATATCCCGGGAGGAGCCCAGCTCCTCAATGGAGCACATCATTCCGTAGGACATAACGCCCCGGAGCTTTCCGGCCTTGATCTCCACACCGTCCTCCGGCATAGGGCCGCCGTCATGGCCGCCGGCCACCTTGCCGCCGTCCAGCACCACTGGCACTTTCTGTCCCACCTGCACATTGGGGGCACCGGTGACAATCTGCAGCACTTCACTTCCCACATCTACCTGGCATACCACCAGCTTGTCCGCATTGGGATGGGGGTCTATGGACAGGATCTCTCCCACCACAATCTTTTCCAGGTTTTTGTCCAGCCGGGTGTATCCCTCCACCTTAGTCCCGGTGAGGGTCATGGCGTCCATGTATTCCTGGGGCGTCACATCCAAATCCGGCACATAAGCTTTCAGCCAAGAATATGCTGTATTCATTTTCTTTTCCTCCCTCTCCGTCAGAATTGCCGCAGGAACCGCTCATCGTTCTCATAAAGCAGGCGCATGTCGTCAATCTCATACTTCAACAGGGCAATCCGCTCCAGGCCTATACCAAAGGCAAAGCCGGTATACTCGTCCGGGTCAATGCCGCTCATCCGCAGCACCTTGGGATGCACCATGCCGCAGCCTAAAATCTCAATCCAGCCGTTTCCCTTGCACATCCGGCAGCCCTTGCCGCCGCACTTGAAGCAGGACACGTCCATCTCCGCCGAAGGCTCGGTGAACGGAAAGTGATGGGGACGGAATTTTACGCGTGTCTCCGGCCCGAACAGCTCGCGGGCAAAATCCTGGAGCGTTCCCTTCAGGTCCGCAAAGGTAATCCCCTTGTCAATAACCAATCCCTCCACCTGGTGGAAGCAAGGGGAGTGGGTGGCATCCACCTCATCCGACCGGAATACCCGGCCTGGGGCAATCACCCGGATCGGAGGCTTCTGCTGCTCCATGGTCCGCACCTGTACCGGGGAAGTCTGGGTCCGAAGCACAATATCCTTATTGATATAGAAGGTATCCTGTTCATCCTTGGCCGGATGGTTGGCAGGAATGTTCAAGGCTTCAAAGTTATAATAGTCGTATTCCACCTCCGGACCTTCCACCACCTCATAACCCATGCCGATGAAAATGCGCTCCAGCTCCTCCAGGGCAATGGTGTTGGGATGCCGGTGCCCCACCCGGTTCCGCTTGGCCGGCAGGGTCACATCAATGGTCTCTGACCGCAGCTGCTCCTCCAGGGCCTTGGCTGCCAGTTCTTTTTTCCGGGCCTCCAGACTGCCTTCCAGACGGGCTCTGGCTTCATTGACCAGCTGCCCCACCTTGGGCCGATCCTCCGGATCCACATCCCGCATACCTTTCAGCAGCTCGGTCAGCTGTCCCTTCTTTCCCAGATAAGCCACTCGGATCACGCCTAGTTCTTCCACGGAACCGGCTTTTTCCAACCTTGCCAGGGCTTCCTGGCAAACCTGCTCCAATTTTTCCTTCATAACATTTCTCCTTAATAAAAAATAACGTTTTCCTGCGGTCCTTGCGGAACGTTTTTGTTGTACCAGAAAACGGATCTCCTAGAAACAAAAAACCCCGTCCCAAAAGGGACGAGGTTGATCGCGGTACCACCCTACTTCCTGCCGCAGCAGGCACTCGGCTGCGTAACGTGCAGACACGTCATTCCTTACTGGCCCCCTCAGGAGCGGTTCCGGAATGCGGCTCCGGCGGGAAATTCGCTTTCTGGAAGGAACCTGGGAAAACTTTCAGCCGGTGATTCTCCCTCTCTGACGGAAATCCAGACGCTACTGTACGCCTTCAAAGCCTTTCTTCCTATATAATAAAGCGGAAAGGGAACTCCTATTGCCAGGTGTTCCGGAAAAGAAAAGCGTGCGTGAGAAGATTCGAACTCCCGGCCTTCTGATCCGTAGTCAGACGCTCTATCCAGCTGAGCTACACGCACATAAAAAGCGGTTTCCCGCATCTGGAAATATATTCTACAACACTTTTTGCCGAATGTCAAGTCCTGGGGCCAGAAATTTCGGGCAAATCACCCGTACTTGTGGAGCAGTGCCCTTTTTCCCATGTAACGGAAAGAGGGCCGGCGCACTAAGGCGCCAGCCCTCCAACAAAGCGTTGCCGCTCAGGCGTTGGGGTTTTCCACACCTGGTTCTCCCAGATAAGGGTTGTAGTTAATCTGATCACCGGTCAGCGGGATGCCAGGTCCCTCCGGATCTTCCGCATTAAAGTCATACTCATTGGCCGCCGCCCAGTGATACCACTTGGCGTCCGGATATGCTTCCTTCAGATCGTCAGAGAAGGTGCAGCCCCACTTCAGGATCTCATCATTCGTGGACTCTGCTTCCACCTTGGTGCCGTCGGTGTAGGTCAGGCCCGTATCACCGTTGAAGTAAATCATCTTCATCAGCTCATAGCCCTTCGGGTCATAGCGGTACAGCTCCTCCCGGGTGTTGATGGGGGAGAGGGTGCCGTCCCAAGTGCCGCTGGCAGACTCCCGCATGGTGCCGTGCCAGATGTTGCTGAGGGTGGCAAAGTATTCGGTGCTGTTGCTGCCGGCGTAGGTATCCTCCGGCCAACGGTTGGAGCCGTCGCTGCCATCCTGGCGCTCATAGCCGCGGTTTTCGTAGGTGGACTCAATGGCCTCATAGATTTCCGGGGCGTAGATGGGCGTCGCGTAGTGGATGGTGTGGGCAAACTCGTGGCCCAGGATGAACTCACCCTTGTAGCGGGTATGGGTCAGATCCCGAAGCAGGTTGGCCTCCGTGGTCTGGCAGATGCCGCCGCCGAACCCTTCCACGTACAGATACCGCATATACAGGTCATTGCCGTAAGCGTTCCGCATATCGGGCTGCTGGTAGGCGTGATGGCCGTAAGCGATGATCTGGGCGCCGCCGTTGTTCTTCACCACGCTGTCGGCAATGCGCTGGCCGATGTTGTCGGTCTCATTGGAGAGGATCTGGTCAATATAGGCGCCAGCCAGCTCCAGGGAGGAGCGCTGCACGTCATTGTCACCATATACGTACACACCGGTGATGGGGCTGCGGTAGGCCTGGCCCAGGTACGGCTTAAAGGCTACTTCCCAGCTGTTGTTGCCCAGCGGGTTGTCTGCCCAGTCGCACATCTTGTCGCCGTTCGCTACCACTTCCACGGTCAGGGTGCCGTCAATACCGGCGTTCCGCTCTTCCATCATGATCTCCACATTGATGTACTCACCCTTTTCCAGAGCGGTTTCACTGACCTCCAGATCCGGATCGTTGGCCAGCCATTCGGGGGCATCCTCCAGGTCTTTCTCCGTAAAGCCCATGATGCTGGAGCCGATGGAGCCGGTGCTCAGGTTCACATTGCTTCCACCATCCTCCGGATTGCCTAGCTGGAAGGTCAAGGTCTTCCACTGATACCGCTGAGGGGTCAGGGCCGTATCGCCTTCCGAACCTTTGAATACCGTTTCCTGTCCGTCCTTGGTCCAGGTAATCTGCCAGTTGTCTACATTGCGGAGCGCATCCAGATCCCGCACCTCCCGGTTAAAGATTACTTCCACCTGGTTTGCGGAAATCAGATTAGCCTCTACAATAGCCAAAGGCGCATATTCTTCCCCGTTGATGTCATAGTTATCCACCTGGTTGTGTTTAAACCAAGGCTGATTCAGACGGATCTCAGAATCCACGCCGGTGGTGCACTGATCGGCTTCCCCGCAGAGATATTTAAATTCCGTGTAGATCTCAATCAGCGCGTCATACAGCTGCGGGTCGTATTCCTGCATTTCTGCCCGGGTGTTCACAGGGAAGTTCTCCGGCTGCCAGGTACCATCCGCAGACTCTGGAATGGTCTCATACCAGACCATGGTAGCATAGGTGAAATAGCTTTCCACGCTCTCCATCATCTTGGTTCCCGGCCACAGGTTGTTGGCCTGGGCGTTGGCGTAGGCTTCCTCCACGTGCTTGACGTAGTTGTAGGTATCCGGGTCATCCTCCAGGCTCAGAGGGAAATTCTCCCAGCCGGGAGTAACGCCCAGCTCCCAGAACAGCTGCGCGAAATCATGGATCAGCTCATAGCGGTCGCTCTTTTTCCGCTCCATATCGCCGGTGCTGTCCAGACGCATCACATCGTCCGCCGTGGTAACAATCACCGGGCACTCAGCAGTACCGGGGATGGTACGGCGGGTTTTGGCGTCGCTCTCATTGTACAGCTCCCGGTATTCCGGTGCCATATACACCGTCTGGTCAGAGCCTACTACTACGATGGTGACGCCGTTTTCCGTGGCTGCCAAGCCGGTGTAGTCCGACTGCCCCAGGATCTGGCCCATATTGCCGTTGACATAGCTCAGCACATAGTTGTAATCATACGTCTCGTTCATGCCGGAGTCTTCATTGCCCATCACCGGAAGGGCCACATTCTCCGCATACCGGACTTCCGTATAGAAGGGGACATACTCGGCGGCCTGCGCCTCCGCGCCATTGACCGATACCGTAACCTCCGCCGCCTCCGGATCCTCCACCGGCTCCGCTAAACGCAGGTTCACCATGCCGTCAAAGTAGGACAGATACTCGTACTCCGCATCCTGGCCGCCTACCTGAACCGCAAACATCTGGCCGGCCATCTCTTCCGTAACCTCTTCCGCGCAGCCGATCTCAATCTCCTGATCGGTAATCAGATGGATGTAGCTGACAGCAGAAGCCGCGGCTTCTGTCTCCGCATTGGTAGCAGCGGTAGTGGTGGTTTCCGCATTTCCTCCTCCCGAACAGCCGGACGCAAGCAATCCAGCCGTCAAAAGAAGCAGACAGGCAGCAGACACATGTTTTCTCTTCAAAAAAACACCTCCATTCGCTCTCTTTCACCTTCCCTGGTGTTTGAAAACCTATACCTTCTTCCGTAAATCCACGGCCTGGCAGCGAAGGTACAGAGTCCCCATGGCGTGCCCGATAAGGTTCACACCATATACTATACACTAGTCTATTTTTTCATTTTTGTCAATAAAAATATTAAATAATCTGAAGTAAATATGCGTATGCTAAAGACGAGAAACATTTTTCCAGTATTTTCTCTACAACCAGAAAACAAACCAGACAAATTTACGTATTTTGTATGCCTGCCAATTTTCACCTGCAGGCAGGGAGTATACCAGATACACGAATACCCCATTGAAAAAAAGACACATTCATGGTACGATGTATAAATCTTTGAAAGGGAATCGGAAAAGAGGGAGCAAGTGGGAAAAAATGAATTTATAGAAAAATGGAAAAAGAAGATAGAAATCATCTCCCGAAAAATCAGCCATGACCAGATCCCCGTGTACGGGGCGCAGGCGTCCTTTTTTATCATTGTATCCGCCATCCCCTTTGCCATGGCCCTGGTCTCTCTGATTCAGTTTTTTATTCCTACCGAGCGGTCCGAGGCGCTCTCCTACCTGCTTAATATTCTGCCTGCCTCGCTGAGCAATGTGGTAACGTCCGCAGTCAACGATTTTTTCACCACATCGGCGTCCTCTATTGTTTCTTTCTCCGTAGTGGTGGCCATCTGGAGTGCTTCCAAGGGGATTATGGCGCTGGAACGGTGCCTGCATGTGATATACCAAGTCCGCGAGAAAAGGAATTTCATTCTCCGGCGGCTGCGCTCCGTCCTCTACACCCTGTTTTTCCTGATCGTGATTGTAGTCACCCTGGGACTGCTGGTGTTCGGCAATGCCATCCAGTCGGCCGTCAGCGCACACATCCCCATTTTGAACCGGTTTGAATTCCTGATTTTCGGCCTGCGGTCCCTGCTGTCCACCGCCACCTTTGTGGCCGCCTTCTCCGCCATCTATATGGTGCTCTCCGGCGCGCGGCGGCGGTTTCTGCAGGTACTCCCCGGGGTACTGTTCTCCACCGTGGGCTGGACCGTGTTTTCCTTGATTTACGCTTACTATATCACTAATTTTTCCAATTATACCTATCTGTACGGAAGCCTGGGCGCCATCACCCTGATGATGCTCTGGCTGTATTTCTGCATTATCATTCTTTTGGCCGGCGCCGAGCTGAACGTTTTTTTGGAGTCCCGGCCTTTTTCAAGGGAGCCGAAGCTGCCTGCTGCGCATCCGGGGCCGGAAGATGAATGGAAAAAATAACCTGCTGGTTTTCGCTGTCCACCCGGATGGTCCCCCCGTGGAGTTCCACCAGCTCCTTGGCAATGGCCAGGCCCAGGCCGGCGCCGCCGTTTCGGGTGCCCCGGGAGCTGTCCGCCCGGTACATTTTCTCAAACAGCTTCTCCAGTTTTTCCGGAGGAATAGTATCCCCTTGGTTGCGCACCTCCACATGGACGCCCCCGGGCTCCCGGAAGGCGTCTATACAGACACAGGTGTTCTCATACCCGTAGGCCACCGCATTCCGGAGCAGGTTGTCAAAAACCCGGGCCAGCTTGTCCGAATCCGCCACCAGTTTCAGCCCTGCCTCTATATCCAGCACTGCTGTCATACCCTTTTCCGCCAGCACCGGATAGAACTCATCCGCAATCTGGTATAGCATCATAGTCAGGTCCACCCGGCTCTTTTCCAGCACAATTCCCTGGGTGGTAAAGCGGGTAATGTCAAAGAATTCGTTGATCAGCTGTTCCAGCCGGTAGGCCTTATCCACCGCAATGTCCACATACTTGGCCCGCTGCTCCACCGGCAGCTCCGGGTTTTCCTGGAGCAGGGAAAGGTAGCCAATCACCGATGTCAGAGGGGTTTTCAGGTCATGGGCCAGGTAAGCCAGCATATCGTTTTTCTGCTGCTCCGCCTCCCGGCTGTCCTGCTCCCGCTGCTGCAGGCGCCGGCGCAGCTCCACCAGGCCCATCTCCACCTCCTTCAGATCCGGTGGGAAGGCCTCAATTTCCGCATCCTCGTCCACCAGGGCCGTCAGGGAATGGATCACCCGCTCCAGATACCGCAGGTTTTTCCGGGCTTCCAGGGCACAGATCACCACCGCCCCCATACAGTACAGCAGGGCGAATAGCAACTCCTTTTTATCCCGCAGGGAACGCATCAGCGAGTCCCCCAGCACATCCTGAAACCAAAGAGAGATGGCTCCCCGGTAAAACAGATAGTAGCCGGCCATCAGAAGCAGCAGAATCAGGGTATAGATCAGCAGGTTCCGGAACATCCGGCTGAAGGACCGCCGCTTGACCAGGCGCAGCTCTTTTTTCTTCTTACTTTTCAATTTTGTACCCTACTCCCCAGACAGTCTTAATGTACTTGGGATTCCGGGGGCGCTCCCCCAGCTTTTCCCGTAAACGGCGGATGTGCACCATCACCGTATTGTTGCAGTCCAAATACTCCTCCCCCCATACGGTCTCAAACAGCTGCTCGGAGGAGACCACCTTGCCGTCATTCTCACAGAGGGTCCAGAGGATCTTAAACTCAATGGGCGTCAGGGCAATGGGCTTCCCGTAGAGGGTGCACTCATGGCGCTCATTGTCTATCACCAGGCCACCGATCTCATAGACCTCCCGGGATTCCTCCTGGGCCTGGTCATTGTAGCTTTTGTAACGGCGCAGCTGTGCCTTCACCCGGGCAATCACTTCCAAGGGATTGAAGGGCTTGGTAATATAATCGTCCGCGCCAATGGTCAGCCCCCGGATCTTGTCTACATCCTCAATCTTGGCGGTGAGCATGATAATGGGGTAATTGTAACGCTCCCGGATGGTTCTGCACAGGGTAAAACCATCGGTATCCGGCAGCATCACATCCAGGATGGCCAAATCCAGCTTCTGTTCCTCCACCACCCGCAGGGCGCTGGCCCCATCGTAGCATTTGTGGATCTCATAACCTTCGTTCATCAGGTACAGCTCAATGAGATCCGCAATCTCTTTCTCGTCATCCACAACCAAAATCTGATCACTCATGTTTTTCACTCCTGACCACCTCCTCATGCTGCCACCTCCAGGGACAGTGTAGGAGGCTTTTGTATCCAACTTGTAACACACCGGCTCCATCAGCCCGGAAAAATCCCCGTTGCCTTCGGAAGGGCCCTGGAGATTGGAGGTGGGCCCGCACCGGCGCCGCCATCATATCCGCGCTGCGGCCATTATAGCAGATTTGGAGGGATTTGACGAGGCTTTCTAGCCGTACGGGGGAAGAAAAACTGCGGGAAGAAAAAAACTCTATGGAATGGGCAAGTCATTTCCATAGAGTTTTCCACGCTTCCGCTTTTCCGTGTCTGGCCTTTATGCCAGCTTCACTTTTTCTTTCAGCTCTTTCACATCCTTCTCAATGATAATCAGCTTGAGCTCCACGATCTCCTTGAACGCTCCCAGCTCCTGTGCCTTGGCGTGAGATTCCTCCAGTTTCCGTGTGCGGGAATCCACTTCGGCAAGCCTGCTGTCCACGCAATTAAGCTGCGCCTTCATATCAGACACCGTAGTTTTCAGCTCCGCCACATCTCTTTTGACATCTTCAATGCCCTGCGCCATCTTTTCCATGAGTTCTAACATTTTTTCGTTCATATAAGACCTCCGTAATCCGCCCAATGAAGGAACGGCTCCACATCTGGCTGGCATCCAGTTAGCTTCCATCGTATTTACGTTCCGTGAATCATGTATCTCTATCATAGCACATTGATAGTGATGGCGCAACTACCATTTCTCTGGAAAAGAGGGAATTTACGGAGCGGGCCAGCCGAGATCCTGCCATTCTACAGATTTTCGTTCTGGATGGCCGTGAGGATGGCGGGCACCACCTGTTTCTTCCGGGATACCACGCCAGGCAGATACAGGTTGTCCTGGGGCTCCTGATGGAAGGCTGCGGCCGCCGCCTCCGCTGCGCCCTCCCCCTGGCACAGGAGCAGCGTGCTCTCCTCCAAAATATTGGTGAGCATGAAGAACACCATATCTACATTTTTCTCCCCCAGCACCTTTTCCATGTGGGGGATCAGGCGCACCTGCAGCTCCTCCATGTCCTTCCGGGACATCATGTTCACCTGGCCGATCCCCAGGACCTTCTCCCCTGCGTTGAATTTCTTGTAATCCTGGTAGAAGATCTCCTCCGGGGTGCGGCTGGCAAAATTGCTTCCCGCCGCAAACATCTCCTGGGCATACTCTTCCACCTGGATTCCGGCAATGGCCGCCAGCTCCTCCGCCGCCTGCCGGTCCGCCGGCGTACAGGTGGGGGAGCGGTATACCAGCGTGTCCGAAAGGATTGCCGAACACAGCAGTCCAGCCATATCCGGCTCCACCTCCACATGGCTTTCCTGGTACATCTGGTAGATGATGGTGGCTGTGCAGCCCAGAGGCTGGTTGCGGAAAAACACCGGGTTCATAGTTTCCAGGCTCCCCAGCCGGTGGTGGTCAATGATCTCCAGGATCTCCGCGTCCTCTATGCCGTCCACTGCCTGGGAACGCTCATTGTGGTCCACCAAAATCACCTGTTTCCGCTTGGCGCCCAGCAGCTTCCGCCGGGAGATCATGCCCAGCAGCCGGTTGTCCTTGTCCACCACCGGGAAATCCCGGTGCCGGTACTTGGTCATGGTATCCTTCACATCATCAATAAAGTCGTTGGGATGGAAGGTGATCAGGTCCTTTTTCTTCATATAGAAGTCGATGGGAATGCTCTGGTTGATCAGCCGGGCTACAGTAAAAGTGTCATACGGCGTCTCAATCACCGAGCAGTTTTTCTCCTGGGCCAGCTTGGTGATGGTCCGGGAGACCTTGGCTCCAGCGGTGATAATAATGCAGCCGGCGTTCATCTCAATGGCGCACAGCTGGGACTCATACCGGTTGCCGGTGATCACAATATCGTGCTCCTCAATGAAATCCTCCATGGCATCCGGGTTGGCCGCTGCAATCAGCACCTTCCCCTCCGTAAGCTCCACTGACTTATCCCCTACCACCAGGTTCCCATTCAAGGTCTCCACCAGGTTTTTGTAGGAGGTCTTAGCCTGGGAGAGAACCTTGCTGTCGTACATGCCCATGTAGGACTCGGCAATATCATACTCGGTGATGATCCCGGTGAGATACCCCTCCTCGTCCACAATGGGCAGGGTCACCACGCTCAGGTCTGCCATCCATTCCCAGGCCTTCTTCAGAGACAGGCAGCTGAGCACCCGCTTAAAGCGGCGCACATCCATATCCAGCACCTGCCGTCGCACATCGTTGATATAGTTGGGCGCCGGAACACCGAAGCGCTGCAGCACATACTGGGTTTCCAGGTTCAGCTGCCCCGCCCTCCGGGGAAGATAAGGATTGCCCGTCAATCTTTCCTTCAGCCGGGCGTAGGCAATGGCGGAACAGATGGAATCGGTATCCGGGTTGGTGTGTCCCACCACATAGACAGGGCGGATTTCCTCCGGTTCCTGGGGTGCCAGGGAACGGTCTTGCTTCATAATCTTCTCCTCCTGAATCAGATGCGTTCGTTCATGCGCCCGCCGGGCGTACCTAAAACCCAGCGCCGCCGGCCGGCGGCGCTGCCATCGGCTCTGTTCTGCTTTTACAGCATGTGGCTGCGCAGCTCCTCCCCGGACAGAGGGGACAGGTAGGCCGGCGCAATGTCAAAGACAGTCTTGGCGCCCACCGCGCCCTCCGCCTTCAGACGGGAAACGGCACGGGCATAGGCCACCAGCACGCTGGCGGTAAACTCCGGATTGGAGCCCAGCTTCAGGGAATACTCGATCATCTGGTGGGTCCCCTCCCCGGTAACACCGCTGCGCATCACAAAGCCGCCGTGGGGCATTGTGTTATGTTCCTTCAGGAACGCGTCCTCCTCCATGAAGGTGACCGTGGTATCATAGTCGGAAAAGTAGTTGGGCATGGTCACAATGGCCTCCCGGATGGCCTCCTTGTCCGCGCCCTCCTCTGCCACCACATAGCACTCCCGCAGGTGCTTCTGCCGGGTGGTCAGCTCCGGGTTCTTGCCGGCCCGCACCGCCTCCATGGCGGCCTCCACCGGCACCGTGTACTGGATGGCCCGCTTTACCCCCGGCACCCGGCGGATGGCATCCGAGTGGCCCTGGCTGACGCCCCGGCCCCAGAAGGTGTAGGTGCCGCCGTCGGTGAGGATGGACTCCGCATACAGGCGGTTCAGGGAGAACAGGCCCGGATCCCAGCCCACGGAAATGACGCCCAGATGCCCCGCCTTCCGGCAGGCCGCATCCACATTGGCAAAGTGCTCCGGGATCTTAGCGTGGGTGTCAAAGCTGTCAATGACGTTGAACCACTGGGCCAGCTGCGGGGTCTGCTCCGGCAGATCCGTGGCACTGCCGCCGCAGAGGATCATCACGTCCACCTGATCCTTGTATTTCTCCGCCTCCTGCAGGGGATACACCTTGGCGTCCGCCGTCACCGGCTTCACATCCGCCGGGTTCCGGCGGGTGAAGATGCCTGCCAGCTCCATATCCGGATTCTTCTGGATGGCCAGCTCCACACCGCGCCCCAGATTTCCGTAGCCTGCAATTCCAATTCGAATACTCATGGTAAAAACCTCCTCAAATCGCTTCTTGTCTTTCTTTTCTTCCTCTGGCATATTGTAACCGATTTTGGGGAAAATTTCCACTAGGAGGGAGGAATTTTTTGCTGGAGGGGAAAATTTCTCAATGTTCTTTTACCGAAATTACTGAAATGTGGACAGCCAAAAAGGTGCTTTGGAAAACAGAAGGGACGAATAGGGAAAGCCGGACTTTTTTCTGTACGATAATACAGCCAGATACGGCAAAAGATCCAAGCTGTATCTGACCGTAAATATATCATCCTTTTTATTTACAAACCATCATAACACTCCTGGCATACAAAAACAGGTATGTTAAATCCGTTCACATAGAATCCCTCTGCAGGCTCACGCTGACACCATGCGCAGAGTTCCGGGTCTCCCAGTGCGTTTTCCCTACACACCGCACAGAGAGCACCCTTCTCATTTTCCGAAAGATATAAAAAAGATTTCGTATCTTCTTCTGAGCCGCAAACTGTGCATTCTCCCGCTCCGCATCCCGAAAAGCAGAAAAGCAGGATAGCTGCCAGCATTCCCAGCCAGAAATAGTTCTTCATTCCAACTCCGGTTTTCATATATTTTATATTCATAGTCTTATCCCCATCCATTTTTTCGGCACCGCTTTCCAACATCTAATTTCCCATGTTGATCGCATCAATTTTCTGAAATGCTTCCTCCGGTTTAGGGCAGGCTACCTGGTAATTTCTTCCTCCGCTTAGGATTTTTACGCATCCGCTTGGAATACTGTAGGAGACAGATGAAATTTGACCCGCCATAATTGATACCGTTTCTTTCCGGATCAGCAGTCCTCTGGGCTGAAACTCAATATGATCCGAAAATACTTTCAGCCAGCACATAGCATCCTGGATCATTTTTTCGATACCATAGAGCCCCACAAGGACGCATAAAAAGCCTACTATTTTTCTTGTTCATTCCGCCTTTTGTCTGATAAATCAATCTGTCCATCTCTTACCTCCTCCTTTTTATTCTGACATCTCATCCTGTAAATGATGTCGATCGTAAAACAAATCTGTCTTGGTTATAGGCAATATTGCCTATAACACTTTGCCACAATTATAGGCAATAATAAACATAATGTCAAGAGAGAGAAGGTAGAATCATCATGATTTCCTATGAACGTTTGTGGGCAACCATGAAGAAAAAGGGCGCTACGACCTATACCCTCCAGGTAAAGGGTCAGATCAGCAGTTCTACCATACGACGGATGAAGGCGGGTGAGTCGGTTTCCACCAACACGCTGGATGCTCTCTGCAAAGTATTGGGCTGCTCTCTAAATGATATTGTGGAATATATTCCGGAACGTGGAGAAAACTCCTAGCCATTATGCAATCCTGCCTTTCACTTCCCGGCCACCTGCACTTTTTCTTCCCAATTCTGCAGTTCCGTGCTATACTAAGCCGGATAAAAGAAGTAGGAAGAGGAAGAGGAAAAGAAATGGAAATGACAAAAGAAAACCCTCAAAATGTAACGCCGGCCAGCGGAAACAAGCCGGACGATCCACAGGATTTCACCACCGGAAGCATACCGGTGAAAATGGCAAAATTCATGCTCCCCATCCTGGGAGCGCTGATCCTCCAGGCCATGTATGGAGCGGTGGATTTGCTGGTAGTGGGGCAGTTCGGCACCACAGCCGGTATTTCCGGCGTCTCCACCGGCAGCAACATCATCAATCTGGTCACCTTTACCGTCTCCGGCCTTACCATGGGCGTAACGGTGCTTATTGGCCGCTACCTGGGCTCCCGCCAAACGGAGCGCATTGGCAGCCTCATTGGCGGAAGCATCTTCTTTTTTACGGCCCTGTCTCTGGTGATAACCGTTGCCCTCTTGGCCTTTGCAGAGCCGTTGGCGGTTCTGATGCAGGCTCCCGAGGAAGCTCTGGACCTGACGGTTCAATATATCCGCATCTGCGGCGCCGGCACCCTGTTTATTATGGCTTACAATGTAATCAGCAGCATTTTCCGGGGCATGGGAGATTCCCGGCTGCCTCTGATTTTTGTGGCCATTGCCTGTGTAGTCAACATCTTTGGTGATCTGCTGCTGGTGGCCGTACTCCACATGAACGTAGCTGGGGCGGCCTTGGCTACCGTAGGGGCCCAGGCAGTCAGCGTCATTCTGTCCCTGGTGATTATCCGCCGCCGGAAGCTGCCCTTTTCCCTGAAACGTTCCGACATCCACATCAACCGGGAGGTGTTTCGTTTTATCCACCTGGGGGCGCCCTTGTCTCTCCAAGAGCTTTTGACCAACCTGACATTTCTGGCGCTTTGCGCCTTCATCAACCGCCTAGGGCTGGAGGCCTCCTCCGGCTATGGCGTAGCCCAGAAAATCGTCTCCTTTGTGATGCTGGTGCCCTCCTCCATTATGCAGTCCATGTCCTCCTTTGTCGCCCAAAATGTGGGGGCCCGGAAAGAGGACAGGGCCAAGAAGGCTATGCGGAGCGGCATGATCATGGGTGCTGGCATTGGGGCTGTCATCGCCTACCTGACTTACTTCCACGGCGACCAGCTCTCCCTTCTTTTTACCAGCGACCCGGCAGTGGCGCAGTGTTCCTTTGAATACCTCCGAGGTTTTACCATTGAGGCGGTGGTTACCAGTATCTCCTTTAGCTTTATGGGGTACTTTAATGGCCATGGCTGTTCCCTGTTCGTAATGCTCCAGGGACTGGCCCAATCTTTTTTGGTGCGGCTGCCCATGTCCTATTTTATGAGCATGCAGCCCAATGCCTCTCTGACCCACATTGGATGGGCGGCCCCCACCGCCACCATTTTTGGCATCCTGTTATTTTTGGTGTATTACCGGTATCAGAGCCGCCGGCACCTCCTCCAGTAGGAAAGGCTTTGACAAAAAAGGAGGCGATTTGCTTTATGAAAATCATTGACGCGCATATTCACTATAATCCGGAGGAACCCTACTTCCATGAGATTGCGGAAGCGGCAGGCTATGAAAACACAGAAGCCGGCCTTCACCGGGCGTTTCAGGAGGCGGGGGTGGTCCACGGCATTGTCATGGGGAACCGCAGCCTGTACCCGGAGGACCACCGGTATCCATCCGGCTGCAGCTACTGCCTGGGGCTGGACGGGCGGCTGCTGGCCCAGGCAAACCCCAAGGAGTCCCTGGCGCTGGCGGAGGAAAACCTGCGGCTGGACACCTGCGTGGGCCTGAAGCTGTACCCTGGCTACAGCCCTTATTATGTCAGCGATCCCATGTTTGCCCCTTTCTACAAGCTGGCCGAGCAATATCAGAAGCCGGTGGCCATCCACATGGGCGCCACCGCCGGCTCCGAGGGTGGGCTGAAGTACAGCCATCCCCTGACGTTGGATGAGACTGCATCCCGGTTCCCCCATGTTGCCTTTGTCATCTGCCACCTAGGGAACCCCTGGATTGTGGACGCGGCGGCGGTGATGGACAAAAACCCCAACGTCTCCGCCGACCTCTCTGGCCTTCTGGAGGGCAAGCAGGACATGGACCAATATCTTGCGGAGAAAGCCGGTTACCTGGAACACATCCGCACCTGGCTCCAGTACCTGGATTCCTATGACCGGCTTCTATACGGCACCGACTGGCCCCTGGCCCATGAGGAAGACACCATCCGGCTGGTTCAGGCGGTGATTCCGGAGCGCCACTGGGAAAAGGTATTTTACGAAAACGCCCGACGGATTTATCCGCTGCCGCTGTAAGGCTTACCCGGCCGGAAAAGCGCCATTTCCCCGCCTATTTCCGCAAGGTTTTACCGGAATTTGCCTTGACATTCCGCCCCTCATAGGCTATACTTATCTCGCTGTTGGATATGAGTGTTTTTTGCAGAGTATCCAAGCAAATATTTTCTCTGACCACCCCTCGGGGTTAAGGCCATACGGACAGCCGGGTCAACTGCCGCTGGGCGGCAAACGCCGCCATTATTGATTGAGTTAAGAGCTCAATTTTATAAGTTGGTCACTTTATAACCAGTGCGGAGGACGCACATCAACTTGTAAAACGGTCAATAAGAGTAGTAAAAGTAAGTATTTGCTATATAGACTCTGTAGGAAAGACTCATTCTGTGAAAAACACAAAAGAAATCTGCGGCAAAGGCGCCCTCTGTCTTTCCGCCCGTATGAGCTTTTCCATCTGTGACGTTCTGCAAGCAGTGTGCCCCGGCACGCTGCTATTTTTGTTTCAAGGAGAGCCGCTAAGATGGGTGAGAGATTAAAACTGTACGGTTTCAACAACCTGACCAAGTCCCTGAGCTTCAATATTTACGATGTCTGCTACGCCAAGAGCCCCCGGGAACAGCGGGACTACGTGGCCTATATCGATGCCCAGTACAACTCGGAGCGCCTGATCAGCATCCTGAAAAAGCTCACCGACATGATCGGCGCCCATGTATTGAATATTGCCAGCCAGGATTACGAGCCCCAGGGGGCTTCCGTGACCCTGCTGATCTCGGAAAGCCCGGTACTGCCCTCCGGCAAGGTGCAGCTGGCCCATCTGGACAAAAGCCATGTGACGGTCCACACCTACCCGGAGTATCATCCGGACACCCACCTGGCCACCTTCCGGGTGGATATTGACGTATCCACCTGCGGGGAGATCACCCCTCTCTCCACCCTCAACTACCTGATCGGCTCCTTTGACTCGGACATCATCACCATGGACTACCGGGTCCGGGGCTTCACCCGGGCGGAGGACGGGCGGAAAATCTTTATGGATCATCCCATTTACTCCATCCAGGACTACATTGACCCGGCCACCCTGCGCCGGTATGACGCGGTGGACATCAATGTCTACAGCGCCAACCTGTTCCACACCAAGATGATGATCAAGGAGATCGACCTGCAGAACTATCTGTTTAAGACCGATGTCTACGAGCTGCCGCCCCAGACCCGGCTGGACATGATGACAGTTCTGCGCCGGGAGATGATTGAAATCTTCAACGCCTGACGCTGCAAGCGGATGAAACCATTCCAAGCCTGCCGCCAGCCTAACTGCCGGCGGGGCTTTTAAGGAGAGACTGCCATGAAACCACTGACCCAGGATCGGGCGCCCATCTATGAGGCGCTGGAACACGTAAAACGAATGCGGCTTGTGCCCTTTGATGTTCCCGGCCACAAACGGGGCCGGGGCAACCCGGAGCTGGTGGAGCTTCTGGGGGAGAAATGTGTGGGCATGGACGTGAACTCCATGAAGCCGCTGGACAACCTGTGCCATCCGGTCTCGGTAATCCGGGACGCGGAGGTGCTGGCGGCCCAGGCTTTTGGAGCCGCCCATGCCTTTCTGATGGTGGGGGGTACCACCTCCGCGGTCCAGAGCATGATTCTGGCCGTGGCCAAGCGGGGAGACAAGATTATCCTTCCCCGGAACGTCCATCGCAGCGTCATGGGGGCCATGGTCCTCTGCGGAGCGGTTCCCGTATACGTAAACCCCGAGTGCGATGACCGGCTGGGCATCTCCCTGGGGATGCGGGTGGACGCGGTGGAAAAAGCCATCCGGGAGAACCCGGACGCCAAGGCGGTGCTGGTAAACAACCCCACCTATTACGGGATCTGCTCGGACCTGCGGTCCATTGTGCGGCTGGCCCACCAGCACGGCATGCTGTGCCTGGCGGATGAAGCCCATGGCACCCACTTTTATTTTGGGGAAAACATGCCGGTGTCTGCCATGGCTGCCGGGGCGGATATGGCCGCCGTGTCCATGCACAAGTCCGGCGGCAGCCTGACCCAGAGCTCCCTGCTGCTGGCCGGCCCAGCCATGCAGGAGGGCCATGTGCGCCAGATCATCAACCTGACCCAGACCACCAGCGCCTCCTACCTGCTCCTCTCCAGCCTGGATATTTCCCGGCGGAACCTGGCCCTCCGGGGCCGGGAGGCCTTTGGCCGGGTGGTAAAGCTGGCCCGGTATGCCCGGGATGAGATCAACGCCATCGGCGACTACTACGCCTACGGCAAAGAACTGGTCAACGGAGACAGCGTCTTTGACTTTGACGAGACCAAGCTGTCCGTCAACACCCTGGACGTGGGCCTGGCGGGCATAGAGGTCTACGACCTGCTCCGGGATGAGTACGACATTCAGATTGAGTTTGGGGATCTGGGCAACATCCTGGCCTACCTGTCCATTGGCGACCGGGAGCGGGAGGTGGAGCGGCTGGTCAGCTCCCTGGCGGAGATCCGCCGCCGCTTCCACCGCAGCAAGGCAGGGCTGATGAAGCAGGAATACATTGACCCGGTGGTGGCGGTGTCCCCCCAGGACGCCTTCTACGCGGACAAGGAATCCCTGCCCCTGCGCCAGACCAATGGGAGGATCTGCAGCGAGTTTGTTATGTGCTACCCGCCGGGGATTCCCATTCTGGCCCCTGGGGAGAGGATTACGCCTCAGATTCTGGATTACATTGAATATGCCATGGCCAAGGGCTGCTCCATGACCGGCCCGGAGGCGGCGGACATCAGCCGCCTGAACGTGTTAAAGGAGGAATCAAACTAAATGGAATTTTGGTTTTCGGAATCCCAGACCCCTCATGTGAAGCTTTCCATCCGGGTGGACCGCCAGCTGTACAGCGGCAAAAGCGAATTTCAGCGGATCGACGTATTTGAATCCCCGGAGTTTGGCCGCTTTCTCACTCTGGACGGCTATATGATGCTGACGGAAAAGGATGAGTTTATCTACCACGAGATGATCGTCCATGTGCCAATGGCGGTGCATCCCCGGGTGCGGGACGTGCTGGTCATCGGCGCCGGGGACGGCGGCGCCATCCGGGAGCTGGCCCGGTATCCGGAGATTGAGCACATGGATATGGTGGAGATTGATCCGCTG
Organism: Candidatus Pseudolachnospira avium; assembly: GCA_904420025.1. Lineage (GTDB taxonomy): Bacteria > Bacillota > Clostridia > Lachnospirales > Lachnospiraceae > Pseudolachnospira > Pseudolachnospira avium. Next base: position 607 of record CAJFTW010000095.1, on the reverse strand, counting down.
GTGGTGGAGGTGTGCAAAAAGTACCTGCCCCAGACCGCCTGCCGGCTGGACGATCCCCGGCTGACCATCCACTACGAGGATGGTCTCAAGTTCATCCGCACCTGCGAGAACCAGTACGACCTGATCCTGGTGGACTCCACGGACCCCTTCGGCCCGGGGGAGGGTCTGTTCACCCGGGAGTTCTACGGCAGCTGCTTTAAGGCTCTCCGGGAGGACGGCATTATGGTGAACCAGCACGAAAGCCCCTTCTACAGTGAGGACGCCGCCGCCTGCCAGCGGGCCCACAAGCGGATTGTGGAATCATTCCCCATCAGCCGGGTGTACCAGGCCCACATTCCCACCTACCCTTCCGGCCACTGGCTGTTTGGCTTTGCCTCCAAGAAATACCATCCGCTGAAGGATCTGAACGAAACCCGGTGGAATTTGCGGGGACTTTCCTGCCGCTATTACACCACCACGCTGCACAAGGGCGCTTTCTATCTGCCCGCCTATGTGGAGGAGCTGCTGAGCGATGTTGAATAGAAATGTAGAAACCTTTTTGGGCTGCGACGCCTCCTTTGAGGAGGCGTCCACGGTGCTCTTTGGCGCCCCCTTTGACTCCACCACC
>CAJFTW010000094.1 GCA_904420025.1 Candidatus Pseudolachnospira avium | reverse complement strand
TTACCCGCCAGCCGTGACAGCAGGTATAACACACTACACTTTGCAAGCAAAGCCGTGTGCCAAAGGGGAGTCCCCTTTGGAAACCCCTGTTTTGCCGGGAAGCCGGTGCAACCCGCAAAATCGCAGCTGCACCCCTTCCCTCCAAAACGCAATCAGGCGGCATAGGCCAGCCCGTCCCCGGTGCTGATCTATGCCGCCTGCTTAGCCTTGTGGGCGCTTACTGTATCGCCCATATTAACCGTTCTAATTTATCACTTCCGTATGGAAAGATGAATCTGGACCAGATCAACGAGACCTTGGCGCACGAGATCGCCCATTCCTATCTCCACTACGACAAAGGGAACACGCTGGAGTCAAAGCGTCATGCGGAGTATGAGGAGCAAGCAGACCGGGCCGCCAAGATGCTTTTGTCTGCGCTGGCCTGTTAAGAGGGGCGCTTTCCAAAATGGGAATCTGCTGCACAAAATTGTGCAGTGAACTGTGACGAAAGGGGGTTCCTCAAAAATGAGGAGACATCTGGCGGGATGGGGTAACGAAACGTGTCCCCACCCGGAGGAAAGGGTGTGAGGAGGTCTTTTTTGCCGGAAATTGCTTAGAAATGCTAAGGTTGCAACACCAATGGGGCCGCCCTGTGTACGCCAATACTACCGGGCCTGCCTTTGCGATGTCGCAACCGGGGAAGCCAAATATTGGACCGTGCTCGTGAAAAACCTTACAAAATCTAACTTTTTTGTGGGTCTGCTTATTTTTGAGCGGGCTGAGATGTTGGGAAATGTCAAGGTGAGAACCTGAAAAAACCTGAAATTTCTTCATTAATATATTGGGAATCCAAGTGTTCTGCTATTTATTCCGCCCTAAAAAAGGCAATGAACAGAGAGAAAACAGAGAAACATATTCCCCAAGACGGGGCGGAACCGGAGATTTCAGAGCCCCTAAAAAGAGATGGAACGGGGAGCGAGGCGTGAGAATCCGCAAACTGGCGGGAGGGGGAGGTTAAAAAGTTTCGGATATAGGGCCGGGACCGCTTGGCTTCCTTTCCTCCTGCGATTTTCCGAATATGAATAAAATTTTCAATAAACACCAAATAAACACCAAACCCCCAAAATCCCTCCTTTTTTGAGGGCCTTTTTTCTGTACAAAAAAACCTGGAACCCACGGTTTCCCGTGATTCCAGGTTTTACAGCTCCCTGCCGGATTCGAACCGGCGACCTACGCATTACGAATGCGTCGCTCTACCAGCTGAGCCAAGGAAGCCTGTGGGTTCCACAAACGGATTCAGCCACGGTATTCATCATACAGGATTCCGGTCTGTTTGTCAACCATTTTTTAAAACTAAATTTTTAATTTGAAAGATGGAATCTGACTGGAACCCGGCAGGCAAGCGGGCTGCCCGGGCAGCCGGAAGCACCCGCCGGGCAGCACCGGACAGAAAAGCCCCTGGCCGCCGCCCCACTTCCGCCCGTGACCATCCTCCGTTTTCTGCATAAACTGGATTATACCTGAGAAACATCCTTGGGTGTAACAGGATACCGTGAAAGACACGCAACAGTGAAACACCCTCCGGGTGTAACAGGATGCCGTGAAAGACACGGCAACAGTGAAAGGAGGAACGCTATGGAACCCGTGTTAGAGCTGCGCGGGGTGGGGTACTCGTACCACAGCCTGGGCGGCGAGACGGAAACGCTGCGGGATATTTGCTTTTCGATTCAGCCGGGGGAATTTGTCTCCCTGGTGGGACCCTCCGGCTGCGGGAAATCCACGCTGCTCTCCCTGATCTGCGGCCTGCTTCGGCCCGAGCAGGGAGAGATTTTGATACAGGGGGCCCGAGTGGGCTATATGCTTCAGAAAGATCACCTGCTGGAGTGGCGGTCCGTGTACCGGAACGCGGTGCTGGGGCTGGAGATGGCCCACCAGCTGACGCCGGAGGCAGAGGCGCGGGTACGGCAGATGCTGGACACCTATGGGCTGTCCGGCTTTGCGGAGGCGCACCCTTCCCAGCTGTCCGGGGGCATGCGTCAGCGGGCGGCGCTGATCCGCACCTTGGCCCTGGAGCCGGACCTGCTGCTGCTGGATGAGCCCTTTTCCGCCCTGGACTACCAGACCCGGCTGGAAGTGGGGGACGATATTGGCTCCATCATCCGCCGGGAGGGTAAGACGGCCCTGCTGGTGACCCATGACCTGGCGGAGGCTATCAGCCTAGGCAGCCGGGTGATTGTGCTCACCAGCCGTCCGGCCAAGGTCAAGTGCATTGTGCCGGTGACCTTTGCCGCGGAGGCGGACGGCACCCGGCTGTCTCCGCTGGAGCGGCGGAACGCGCCGGAGTTTTCATCCTATTTTCAGCAGATTTGGAGGGAGGTGCGGGAACATGGATAAGGTATCGGCGGCGCAGCAGCAGTTCTTGAACAATGCCGTCCGGCACAGGAAGTACATCCGCCTGGGGCGGTGGGTAATCTTGCTTCTATTTCTGCTCCTGTGGGAGGGCAGTGTCCGGCTGGGCTGGCTCAACGACTTCATTTTCAGCAGCCCCAGCCGGCTTTTGGCTTCCTTCTGGGCCATGGCCCGGGATGGGAGCATCTTCCTGCATGTGGGCATCACCCTGGGGGAGACGCTGGTGAGCTTTGTGTTGGTGACAGTGCTGAGCCTGGTGCTGGCCATGGTGTTCTGGAAATGGGCCATGGCTGCGGAGATCCTGGAGCCGTATCTGGTCATGCTCAATAGCCTACCCAAATCGGCCCTGGCCCCGGTGCTGATTGTGTGGCTGGGAGGCAACGTCCGGACCATTATTGTGGCGGCAGTCTCCCTGGCGGTGTTTGGCTCCATCCTCACCCTGCTAACCGGCTTCCGGGAGGTGGACGAGGACAAAATCAAGCTGATCCGCTCGCTGGGAGGCGGCAGCCGGGATGTGATGACCAAGGTGATGATTCCCCATTCCATCCCCCTGCTGATCAGCACCATGAAGGTGAACATCGGACTCTGCCTGGTGGGCGTGATCATCGGCGAATTCCTGGCGGCCCGGGCGGGGCTGGGATATCTGATTATCTACGGTTCCCAGGTGTTTAAGATGGACTATGTGATCCTGTCCATTGTGATCCTCTGCATCAGCTCCGCCGGCCTCTACAAGCTGATCGGCCTTTTGGAAAAGCGATTCTCTTGAGTCACTCTGCAGGAAGAAGGGCACTTTGCTCCCACACCTGCATAGGATGGTGGTAACAGGATCATCCACAAGGAGTGCGATATGAAACAGAACAATTGGATGGAGCCGGCGGCGGAACAGCTGCGGGAGGCTGCCGGAGCGGAGCCGGGAGTGGAGGCGATGACCCACGGGGAAGCCCGGGAGCGGCTGGAGCGGATGCAGGAGGAGCCGGTTTGCCTGTATCCGGCGGAGACGGAGGAGACGGCGGTGCTCACCAAGCGCTGGGGCCGGGTGCCGGTGACGGTGGTGAAGCCTGCGTGTGTGGGCAGCCCGGCGGACGCCATCGTCTACCTCCACGGCGGAGGCTGGGTGACGGGAAGTTTCCACACCCATGAAAAGCTGGTGCGGGAGCTGGCGGCCCGGACCGGCTGTGTGGTGATTTTTCCCTCCTACAGCCGGGCGCCGGAGGCCCGGTTCCCCATTGCCCTGGAGCAGTGTTACAGCGTGCTGTGCACGGCAGGAGAACTGATGGCCCAGGCCGGGTACACCCTGAATCCGGACACCCTGACGGTGGCGGGGGACAGCGCCGGCGGCAACCTGGCCATTGCCGTGACGCTGAAGGCCAAGTACAGCCGAGGCCCCAAAATTCAGAAACAGCTGCTGTTTTATCCGGTGACCAACCCCTGCTTTGACACCGAATCCTACCAGCGGTTCGGGAAGGACTTTTACCTGACACGGGACGGAATGAAATGGTTCTGGAACCAGTATGCCCCTTCTCCCCGGGAGAGGAACGGCATTCTGGTCTCCCCGATGCGGGCGGACAGCAGCCAGCTCCGGGGGCTGCCGGAGGCGCTGGTGGTCACCGGGGAGGCGGATGTGCTCCGGGACGAGGGGGAAGCCTATGCGGCCCGGCTGCGGTCCGCCGGGGTCCCGGTGACAGCGGCCCGGTTCCAGGGCATCCTCCACGATTTCGTTATGCTCCATGCCCTGGATGCCACCAATGCCTGCCGGGGCGCCATGGATCTGGCGGTGGAGTGGATTTACCGGAAAAATACCGAGGTGGCAGGCGGAAAGACAGGGTGACGGCAGCCCCTTCCCCGGGCCTGTCCCGGCAGGCGCGGGGAGAAAACCGGCAGGAACGGGGCGGAAACGGGTATGCCGAGAGAGAAAACAGTAGGTGCGGACAAGCTCTTTCGTATAATAAGAACAATTTTCCTTGAAAACCCTGTAGTTATATGATAAAATAAGCCAAAACAAAAAGTTGTGCACATATCTGAGAACATCGTATCAAGGAAGTCCAAGAGGGAAACAATAACAGAAAAATGGAAAGGTAAGAAAAAATGGTCGGAATTGCGGAGACAGTCCGGCAGCAGAGGAATTTTTTCCATTCCGGGAAACCCCTTTCTCTGCAGGTGCGCCGGGCAGTGCTGATGCGGCTGGAAGCGGCGGTGCGCCGGAATCAGGAGGAAATCTGCCGGGCGCTCCACGCGGATCTGCACAAATCGGAGGCGGAGGCTTGTATGACCGAAGTCTACCTGGTGCTGGAGGAACTGCGGCGGATGCGGACGTGTATGGCCCGGTGGGCCAGAACCCGGTGGGTACCCGGATCCCTGGCCCAGTTTCCCTCCTTCGGCGAGCTGCGGCGGGAGCCTTACGGTGTGGTTTTGGTGATGGCTCCCTGGAATTACCCGTTCCTGCTGAGTATGCAGCCCCTGGCCGGGGCGGTGGCAGCCGGCAACTGTGTGGTGCTGAAGCCCTCCGCCTATGCCCCGGCGGTGTCCGCGGTGCTGGAGAAGGTGGTGGCGGAGGCCGCCCCGGCCCGGTATCTGGCGGTGGTCACCGGAGGCCGGGAGGCCAACCAGGACCTGCTGGAACAGAAATTTGACTACATTTTCTTTACCGGCGGCGTATCCGTGGGCAAGCTGGTCATGGAGAAGGCAGCAGCCCACCTGACGCCAGTGACCCTGGAGCTGGGCGGCAAAAGCCCCTGCATTGTGGAGCGGAGCGCCCGGCTGAAGCTGGCGGCCAAGCGGATTGTGTTCGGCAAGTTCCTGAACAGCGGCCAGACCTGTGTGGCCCCGGACTATGTGCTGGTGGACGAGGCTGTGCGGGAAGAGTTCTGTGAATACCTGGTTTTCTGTATCCGCCGGCTCTACGGGGAAAAGCCCCTGGAGAACCCGGACTATCCCCGGATGATTAACAAAAAGCACTTTGACCGGATCCGAGGGCTGTTGGAAGGGGCGCAGGTCCTGGTAGGCGGGGACTGCCGGGAGGAGACCCTGCAGATCAGCCCCACGGTGGTGCGGGCTGGGGGAGATTCCCCGCTGATGCAGGAGGAAATCTTTGGGCCGGTGCTGCCGGTGCTCAGCTACCGGGACCTGCCGGAGGCAGAGGCGTTGATCCTCCGGCGGGAAAAACCGCTGGCCCTGTACCTGTTTACGGAAAATGCGGCGGTAAAGCGGCGGATCCTCCGGAAGATCTCTTTCGGAGGAGGCTGCGTAAACGATACCGTGCTCCATCTGACGTCCCCCTACCTGCCCTTTGGCGGCGTGGGCGGCAGCGGTATGGGGCGGTACCATGGCAAATACAGTTTTGACACATTCAGCCACCAGAAAGGGGTGGCGCATGTGTCCTCCCGGGTGGATATTCCACTGCGGTATCCCCCCTATACGGCGGGCAAAAAAAAGCTGATCGCGGCCTTCCTCCGGTAGGGCGCGGCACACAGGCATCAAAAAGGTTTTGGAGGGATTGGTATGTTGATTTTAGCATCGGGGTCACCGCGCAGACGAGAGCTTCTGGAGCTGACGGGCAGGCCGTATCAGTGCATTCCGTCAGAGGCAGAGGAGGGGGTTCCGGAGGGGACGGAGCCTCAGGATGTGCCGGAGTTTTTGGCGGTGAAAAAAGCGGAAGCGGTTCTGGAGACACATCCCCAGGACATTGTCATTGGGGCGGATACCATTGTGGAGCTGGATGGGCAGATTCTGGGCAAGCCCTCCACACCGGAGGAGGCGGTGCAGATGCTGCGGCAGCTCTCCGGCAACACCCACATGGTCTACACAGGCGTGGCCATTCTCTCGGCAGAGCGCCGGGAGCATTTTACCACGGTTACCAAGGTGGAGTTCTATAACCTGACCGAGGAGGAAATCCAGGCATATGTGGCCACCGGGGAGCCCATGGATAAGGCCGGCGGATACGGCATCCAGGGGAAGGGCGCCCTGCTGGTGAAGCGGATCCACGGGGACTTCTACACGGTGATGGGGTTGCCTATTGGCGAGGTGGAGCGGCACCTGCGGCGCTTTGATCCGGAAAAATCGTAAAAACCAATGGCAGAAGGCTTGTTTTTGTGATATATTGGAGCGAGGACGATTTGAGGAGAAATGCGATGATATATCACAACGTACTGGAAGCCATCGGGGAGACCCCGATGATCGAGCTGCAGAGGATGGCCCGGCCGGACATGGCCCGGGTGCTGGTGAAGTATGAAGGCTTGAATGTGGGCGGATCCATCAAGACCCGTACTGCGTTGAATATGATTGAGGCTGGCGAGCGGGCCGGCAGAATTACCCCGGACACGATTATTGTGGAGCCTACCAGCGGCAACCAGGGCATTGGCCTGGCGCTGATTGGGGCGGTCCGGGGCTACCGTACCATCATCATTATGCCGGATTCCGTCAGCGAGGAGCGCCGGCTGCTGGTGCGCCATTACGGTGCGGAGGTGCGGCTGGTCCACGACGACGGGGATATTGGCGCCTGTATTGAGGAGTGTGTGCAGATGGCCCTGCGGATGGCGGAAGAGGATCCCCACGTCTTTGTGCCCCAGCAATTTTCCAATCCGGCCAACCCGGAGGTGCATCGGGAGCACACAGCCAAGGAGATCCTGCAGGCGGTGGACGGGCCCATAGACGGATTCTGCTCCGGCATCGGCACCGGCGGCACCATCACCGGCATTGGCCAGGTGCTGCGGGAGGCCAATCCCCAGATGGAGATCTGGGCGGTGGAGCCAGAGAACGCGGCCATCCTGGCCGGTGGCAACGTGGGCACCCACCTGCAGATGGGCATTGGGGACGGCCTAATCCCGGATAACCTGGACCGGACCATCTACAGCCATATCTATGTGGTGTCCGATGAGGAGGCCATAGAGACCGCCCGGGACCTGGCCCGGAAGGAAGGGCTCATGTGCGGCATCTCCAGCGGCACCAATGTGGCGGCGGCCCTGAAGCTGGCGGAGAAGCTGGGTCCGGGGAAAACGGTGGTGACGGTGCTGCCGGACACGGCGGAGAGGTATTTCAGCACCCCGCTGTTTGAACGGTAAGGACGGTCCGAACGGTAAGACGGAAGCACAAAAGGAAGTTTGTATGCCGCGGGCAGCCGGTGGAAGAGAGCAGGCTTGCCCGCGGCCTTTGCGTAGGGAGGAGCGGGCCGTCCTGGCCCGGACAAGGAGGAAGACATGAAACGGATTGCAAAATTTCACAAGGTGAGCCGGGAGCGTTTCCTGGAGGACTGGAAGGATACCTTTGGAACCGATGGAACGGCGGAGTACGAGGCCATCCGGCTTCCGCAGCGGGCCACCCGGGGCTCCGCCGGCTATGATTTTTACACCCCCTGCCCGGTGCGGTTGATGCCGGGGGAGACGGTGAAGGTGCCCACAGGCATCCGGGCGGAGATGGAGGAGGGCTGGGTGCTGCTGATCTATCCCCGCAGCGGCCTGGGCTTCAAGTACCGGCTGCAGATGGACAACACCGTGGGTGTCATTGACAGCGACTATTTCTATTCGGACAACGAGGGACATATCTTTATCAAGATCACCAACGATTCCCGCTCCGGCAAGGTGCTGGAGCTGGAGTCGGGTGTGGGTTTTGCCCAGGGGATTTTTATGGAGTTTGGCGTTACGGTGGACGATGAGGCCCAGGGCATCCGCAACGGCGGCCTGGGCAGCACCACTGAAAAACAGGCGCAGGAGGGCGCGGCGGAGTAAGCGTATATGATTGAAATCCGGGAAGAACAGGAACGGGTCATCCTGGTGGGGGTGGCCCTGGAACACATCGACAGCGTGCAGGATTCCCTGGACGAGCTGGAGCAGCTGGTGGAGACGGCAGGGGCGGAGACTGTAGAAAAGATGATCCAGAGCCGGGAGCAGGTCCACCCGGCCACCTATCTGGGCAAAGGAAAGCTGGAGGAGCTGCGGGAGCGGCTGGCATACCATAACGCCACCGGCGTGGTGTGCGACGATGAGCTGACACCGGCCCAGATGAAAAACATGGAGCAGATCCTCCAGATCAAGGTCATGGACCGGACCCTGGTGATCCTGGACATTTTTGCCAGGCGGGCCACCACCCGGGAGGGGAAGATCCAGGTGGAGCTGGCCCAGCTGCGGTACCGGGCAGCCCGGCTGGTGGGCCTGCGGGACTCCCTTTCCCGGCTGGGCGGCGGCATTGGCACCCGGGGCCCCGGCGAGACCCGGCTGGAGACGGACCGGCGTCTGATTCATCAGAGGATTTCCTGGCTGAAGAAGGAATTGGAGGAGGTCAAGCGCCATCGGGAGGTGACAAGACGGCAGAGGGGCCGGAACCGGATCCCAGTGGCGGCCATTGTTGGCTACACCAACGCGGGGAAATCCACCCTGCTCAATGCCCTTACCGGTGCGGGGATCCTGGCGGAGGACAAGCTGTTTGCCACCCTGGATCCCACCACCCGGAGCCTGGAGCTCCCCGCCGGGGAGGAAATCCTGCTGACGGACACCGTGGGCTTTATCCGCAAGCTGCCCCACCACCTGATTGAAGCGTTTAAGAGCACCCTGGAGGAGGCCCGGTACGCGGACATCATCCTCCATGTGGTGGATGCCAGCAGTCCCCAGATGGATGTGCAGATGTATGTGGTGTACGACACCCTCCGGGAGCTGGGTATTCAGGATAAGACCGTGATCACTCTGTTCAACAAGCTGGACCGGTGCCCGGCACCGCCCCGGCTGTACGATTCCCGGGCGGATGATGTGCTGGGGATTTCCGCCAAAACCGGGGCGGGGCTGGATGAGCTGAAAATCACCCTGTCCAACATCCTCCGGGAGCGTAAGGTGTTTGTGCAGCGGGTGTTCTCCTACGCAGAGGCCGGGAAGATCCAGAAGATCCGCCGGTACGGCCAGCTGCTGACGGAGGAATACCAGGACGACGGCATTCACGTCACTGGATATGTGCCGGCAGAGATCTACCACACCCTCTGAGCGGGAAGGAGGCGGAGTGTGCAGTTGGAAATGGGAACCATCCTGGTGGACCGGTATCAGATCCTGGCCCGCCAGGGGGAAGGGGGCAACGGCCGGGTTTACCTGGCCCGGGACCTCCACCTGGACACCTTTGCGGCGGTGAAGCAGGCGGTGAAGGACCGCCCTCCTTCGGTGGAGACCCTGGAACGGGAGCGTGATATTTTAAAGAGGCTGCGCCATCCTGGGATTCCCCGTGCGCTGGACTACCTGGAGGATCCGGATGCCTTTTATCTGGTCATGGATCTGGCGGAGGGCCGGCACCCCCACCGGATCCCCCCGGAGGAGTGGACGGAGGAAAGCCGGGGCGCCCTCCTACAAGGAGTATGCGGTATTCTGGAGTACCTGGAAGGGCGGGAGCCGCCGTTGGTCCACGGGGATTTGAAACCGGAAAACCTGTTTTTGGACTGGCGGGGGCAGGTGACCCTGGTGGACTTTGGAAATGCCTTTTCTTTGGATCAGCCCCGCAAGGGACAGGGAACGCCGGGCTTTGCGGCGCCGGAGCAGTACCCGGAGGAACCGGGGGAGCTGGGGACCGCTGCGGACATCTATGGGCTGGGAGCCACCCTACGATCTCTGTGGGACAAGCAAAAAATTTCTCTTTTCTGGACCTATATTATTTGGAAATGTATGCGCCGGAACCCGGCAAAACGCTGGAAAAGCGCCGTTTCCCTTCAGAACTTCTTCCGGAGAATCCGGGCCTTTCATAGAAAGAAACTATAAGAACGACAGCTGCATCACCATATATACTACTTTCTTACGTTGACACCCACCATATCTTGTGCTATAGTGGAAAGGCAGAAAAAACGGAGGACAACGGTATGTTTCAAGTAGTAAAACGGGATGGGGAGATTGCGGACTTTCAGCTGAAGAAAATTTCCGCGGCAATTCAGAAGGCCTTCGAGGCCACCAACAAGCAGTACAGTGATGAGATACTGGAGCTGCTGGCCCTGCGGGTGACGGCAGATTTTCAGGACAAGATCCAGGACGGACGGATTACGGTGGAGCAGATCCAGGACAGCGTGGAGCATGTGCTGGAGCAGAGCGGCTACACGGATGTGGCTAAGGCTTACATCCTCTACCGGAAGCAGCGGGAAAAAATCCGCAATATGAAGTCCACCATTCTGGATTACAAGGATGTGGTCAACAGCTACGTGAAGGTGGAGGACTGGCGGGTGAAGGAAAACTCTACGGTCACCTACTCGGTGGGCGGCCTGATCCTGAGCAACTCCGGCGCCATCACCGCCAACTACTGGCTCTCGGAAATCTAT
>CAJFTW010000093.1 GCA_904420025.1 Candidatus Pseudolachnospira avium | reverse complement strand
CAGGGAGATGGTGGAGGCAATGGAAGCGCCGCCTACACCGGTCTGGTAGGTGAAACCATTCTTGAAGTAAGGGGTGTTGATGACGAACTGAGTGCAGTAGTTGGCCATCATAATCTTCCGAACATCAGTGGTGGGCTTGGCCGCACCGGTGGCAATCTTGGCCGGGTTGCCGATCTCGTCCACCTTCACCACGTAGTCTACGTAGATCTGGGAGATGCTGGCCGGCAGGTTGGGATACGGAACCAGGGTATCCGTAATGGCTACCACCTTGTCCGCATACATGGCATCCGCCACCGCGTAGGACAGCACACCGCAATCGCTCTTGCCGCCCACGGCACGCATGTTGCCGTACTCATCGCAGGTGGGAGCACCGATGAAAGCGATGTCGATATGTACGTCGCCCTCCTCGATGGCGCGTACACGGCCGCCGTGGGAACGCATGATGGCGTAGCCCTTCAGCTTGCCGGTGGAGATGGCCTCGCCAATCTTGCCCCGGACGCCGGAGGACTGGATGCCGGTGATGGTGCCGTCCTCAATCATAGGGACAATGGGGTTGTGGGCCTTGCCCAGGGAGCTGGCGCAGATGGTGATATCCTTGATTCCCATCTTGTGCACTTCCTCCATAACCATGTTCACCACATAGTCGCCTTCACGGAAATGATGGTGGAAGGAAAGGGTCATGCCGTCCTTGATGCCGCATTTTTTCAGCACCTCGGCAATGGAACCTACCATCTTGCTCTCATTGGGGTCCACCACACCGCGGACCGTCGGGGCAGCCTTCTTATAAGTCTGGTTGTGACGAGCATAGGCGCCCTGAAATACCTTCATACCAGTATCCTGCAATACTTTTTCAGGAATATCTCTACCTACTGCATTAATCATCTTACAAATCCCCCTCATATACGCCAGCAGCCTTGGCCAGCTCAATGGTTCTCTTCGCTCCAGGATAGAACGCAATGTCAATCATCTTGCCGTCAACCGTAAATACGCCGATGCCCATGGCCTTCTTCTCATCGACTTCCTTCACGATCTTCTCCGCCTTGATGATCTCCTTCTCGCTGGGGGTGAAGATCTTGTGGGTCGGCTCAATCTGTCTCGGGTTTACAATGGACTTGCCATCAAAGCCCATGTTCTTGATCATCTGGGTCTCTTTGATGAAGCCGTCCATGTCGTCCAGGTTGGTGAACACCGTGTCAAAGCACTGCTTGCCGGCAGCTCTGGCCGCGTTGATCATCATGCCTCTGGCCCAGGCAAACTCTACGCCGGTGCCGGTGATGCTGGTCTGCAGATCCTTGGTATAGTCGCCGCCGGAGAGGGCCACGCCGAACAGCAGGGGGGAGGCCATACAGATCTCATAGGCGTTCATAATGCCCTTGCAGCTTTCCAGGGCAGCCATCAGCAGGATAGAGCCGTGCTCTACGCCAAACTCTTCCTCTGCCTTTTTCATCTCTTCTTCCACGGCAATGACATCCGCAGCGCTCTCGGTCTTGGAGATACGGATGGAATCGCAGCGGCCGGCTACACAGACACGCACATCCTCTTTCCAGTGGGCGGTCTCCAGGCCGTTGATCCGGACCACACGCTCCACACCGCGGTAATCAATCTCTTTCAGTGCATGGTACAGGGAGTATCTGGCGGCATCCTTCTGGTTCTCCGCCACGGCATCCTCCAGATCCAGCATGATGGAATCGGGCTTGTAGATATAGGGATCCTTGATCAGGCTGGGTTTCTGGGCGTTCAGAAACATCATACTTCTTCTAAGTCTGGTTAAATTCGGATTCATTACTGAATTGCACCTCCCCACGGTAATTTTTTACCGGCGCAGATATCATCCTCGGTGTAACCGGATGCCCGGAACACGGCGCCTTCTACCCTTGCCTTCAGCGTGCAGTCCAGAGCGCCCTTGTCCACCACGGTGACCTTGGCGTTCTTCACATCCAGACGCTCCAGGGTCTCCAAAACAGTTGCGCGGATCTTTCTGCCATACTGATTGATGACGCTGCTTTCGATGGACAGCTCAATGCCACTGGTGCCAGGTTCTACGGTAACCTGGGCATCACTGGACTCCAGAGTTCCAGCCATCGCCGTACCTTTCACTTCCATGAGATACCCTCCTCATTGTTTTGTTTACCTTATGTGGTAAATCCTTCTAAGCATCTTTAATTATACACACGTCCATTTTAAAATGCAATGGAGAAACACAATAAAAATCCTGGGTTCCCTATTGAATTTCCTTATAAATATATACACCCGCCCTATTTATCGGGCCCTGTGTTTTGATGCCCGCTTTTCCATCCGTTTTCTTATATTCCGCCGTCATCCTCCCGCAGCCATTGCTGTTCCCGGTCCAGGTCGTGGCCGTAGAGCATCACCGCCCCGTTTTCCCGCCGGCGCTTCTGCAGAAGTTTCAGGTTGGCCAGGAATCCCTGGGAAACCTGGGGGTTGGGGCTGTCAGGCGGCAGCTCTGCCGCATCATTTTCCTCGGTATACACCGCATCGCTGACACAGAGCACAGGGCCCCGGTTGTCCGTCTCCACCTGAATGCCAATGAGCCCTGGCGCATGACTTTGCTGCAAAAACAGCCGCAGCCCCGGGAACAGGTCCTGCTCCTCCGATATAGTCCGGTACCAGATCCCTGGCACGTCCAGCAGTTCCCGCACGTAGCTGGGGCCGGTGCCGGTAAATGCCTTCACCAGGCCGTTGGCTAATTCCGTATCTGAAATAATTACTGCTTTTCCCGCCTGTGTCCCGGCAAAATGGCGCAGACCGCCGGCGTGGTCAAAGTGCAGGTGAGAAAGGATCAGCATGTCCACCTGCTCCGGGGACAGCCCTTTCTTTGCCAAAGCCTCTGCCATGGGAATCTGCTCCGTCACCGGAAAGCTGGCCTGTAGGCCCTCCGGCAAACAATTCTGCCAGTTGTCCGGCAGCCCGGTATCGTACACCACCGTCCCGTATTCCGGATGCCGCAGCAGCACACCGAACACCGGGATCTCTATGGTTGTCTCCCGGTTCTCCGTCCAGATCATCCGGGATTTGTGGCAGCGCATCTTGCCCAGATGCAGCAATTCAATCTTCCAGCCCATTTTTCCACTCCTTTTCTGCCCACTATCAGCTCATAAGCAAACAATATAACACAAGCCTTCCGGTTCATGCTATACTGACTCTATCTTTTTCGAAATTTTCCGGAGGTTGCGCCATGAATTTTTCCTACTTCAATCCTACACACATTTATTTCGGCCAAAACTGCATTGCCTCCCATCCGGAGGCGTTCCGGGGCTGGGGCCGCAAAGCCCTCCTGGTCACTGGGCGCCACTCTGCCCGGGCCAACGGTTCCCTGGACGCAGTGTGCCAGGCGCTGGAAAGCCAGGGAATCGGCTGGTGCCTGTATGACCGGACGGTCTCCAACCCCACCCTTGCCTCCGTTCGCCAGGGCATTGCCTTCCTGAAGGAGGAAGGGGCGGATTTTGTCATCGGCATCGGCGGAGGCTCTCCCATGGACACCGCCAAAGCCATTTCCTTTCTGGCCGACCAGGATATTACGGACGAGGCAGTTTTTGACAGCTGCCGCTACCAGAATAAGACCCTGCCCCTTCTGATGGTGCCCACCACCGCCGGCACTGGCTCCGAAGTGACCCCGTACGCGGTGCTCATGAATGAAGCGGCCCACTCCAAATCCAGCATTTCCACGCCTTACCTGTATCCCAAGGCCGCCTTTCTGGATCCCCAGTATACCTGGAACGTGGGCCTGGCCACCACCCGCTGGACCGCCATCGATGCCTTCTCCCACTCGGCGGAGGGAATCCTCTCCCAGCAAAACGATCCTATGATCACCGCCATCGCCCTGGAGGGGATCCGGGCCTTTGGCCGCTGCCGGGAGACCCTGGTATCCGGCAAATTTTCCCCGGAGATCCGGGAACAGCTGCTGTACGCCTCCCTGCTGGGCGGGCTTGTGCTGGCCCATACCAGCACCACTGCGGTCCACGCCATGGGCTACTCCCTTACCTACTATAAGGGGATCCCCCATGGCCGGGCCAACGGCCTCTGCCTGGGCGGCTACATGAAGATGGTCCAGGAGACACAGCCGGAGCCGGTGGCTGCCATTCTGGAGGCCCTCTCCCTGAAGGACCTGGACGCCTTCCGGGAATTCCTGGACCGGCTGCTGGGGGAGAGAGAGCCGGTCACCGAGGAGGAGATCCTCCGCTACAGCCGCGAGGCCAGTGGGCGGCGGAATATCCCCAACTCCCTGGTGCCGCCCACGGAGGAACAGATTGCCGCCATCTACCGGGCGGGATTCCGGCAGCCGTAAGGCGCCGCGTTTTCCGCAGGGCAGGCGGCCGGCCATCCGGGAAGAATGCCTACACCGCGTCCTCCTCAATGAGCCGCCGCAGGAAGGTTCCCACTGTGTGGGAAAACACCGCAATGTCCCGGATATAGGCAAAATCCTTGCCGAAGATCATCCGTTCCGCGGCCAGATCCTCCTCCTCCCCGGCAAACACCCCCAGCACGGAGGCGCCGCCGGCCCGGACCTTCCGCACCTCGTGGGCAGTATCCTGCACCGCGTAGGCATCACAGTAAATTTTCGGATTTTTCTGGCCGTTCCGGCGGACCACCCGGTCGTTGGGGCGGCCATCACTCAGGACAATCAGCACCTTGCCGTCCTCCGGCCGGCGCATCAGCCCCTCTGCCGCCGCCCGGATAGCCAGGCCATCCCGGTTGTTTGAGGAGGTAAACAGGTCAAAGATCCGCCGGCTCATCTCCGGCCCATCGTCATAATCCCGGAAGCGGTGGAGCACCGTGGTATCCCAGAAACTGCAGAAGCTCTGCATCCGGTGGGGGATCCGAAGATTGCACAGGGCTTCGCTGATAATATATCCCTGGAGGGCCACCTGGCTCTGGCGCTTCCGCTGGGAGCCGCTGGCATCCAGGAGAATATCGACCACAAAGTCCTCCTGGTTTTTCCGGTCCACCTTGTCAAACAGCCGCCGGGGCTCCGTCCGCCCCACCTTCCAGAGCCGCGCCGGCACAATCTGACCGTACTCAGCCGCTGCAATCTCCGGCTCGTTCCGGAACACCAGGGCCTTCCGCAGCAGCTGGGTTAGGATCTGGATATTCCGCCGGGCCAGCGATTCATGGCGCCGATAATAAATTTCATTCAGTTCCCGCTGTTTTTTGGCATATTGGTACTGGTAATTGACCTTTAACGGATGCCAGAGAATCCCTTCTGTGACATGAAGCCGGCAGTCCTGATGAGCGTCCCGGCACAGCAGCCGGGTCAGGCGCTTGGTCTCTGATTCCGGCAGGCAGGAAGGGCCAAAGTTCAGCTCCACATAGGTCTGCCGCTTGCGCAGGGCCTCCGGGTCCACCTGGACCACAGGCGCGTTTCCGCCGCCGGTCCCCACCCGCCGGGCGGGAGAGCTGGGCAGCTGCCCCAGCTGCTCATCCAGCTGCTTCTGGTACTGTTCCAGCACCTCCTCCAGGGCCTCCTCCTGCAGGAACTTCCTCCAGTCCAGTTCCTGCAGCTCCTCCCAGGTAACCGCCAACACCCGGTCCAGGCCGCCGTTTTTCTCCTCAAAATGCGAGTCCACCAGCTGGTTGTACAGGCTGTCCACGGTCTCCAGCAGCTGCCGGGTGCTTCCATCCTCCCCCAGGGCCTCCAGCCGGTCCAGCGCCTGCTCCAGGCGCCGGGCACCGTGGGCCTCCCCGGTCAGCTCCCGGCGCAGGTACAGAAGGGTCAGCCGCCCCACGTCATCCTTCACCAGATCCTCAAACTGCTCGTCCAGCATGCGGGCAAAAGCCTGGCGGCGCAGGGAGGCCACCCCGGCCCGCTCCTCCGTCAGCCGTTTTGCGGCGCCGCAGTCTGCCGCCAGCTGGGTCAGCCGCAGCAGCGGCCCCTCCTCCCCGCCCAGATAGATTTTCTTCAGCAGGTAGAGGGACAGGGCCTCCCGGTCAAAATACCGCATCAGAGCCCCTTGCTTTACTGCGTCGTACAGCTCCGCCTCCCGGACCTCCGGCTCTTCCGTCTCATCCTCCCCGCTCCACTGGAACGGCTCATAATCCCCGCTGACAGTCCACACCAGGTTTTTCAGCCGGTTCTCATGGTGAAAGTTCATTCAAACACATCCTCCCTGCCCCATTCCGCCGGGATCCGTGTACGCACCACATCCCCCACAATCTCCTTTTCAAAGGGGTCAAAGGTCTTGTTGGTGACACCCATGGTCACCGCCTGCAGGGGCGGCAGCCCCATCTGCACCGTGCGCAGGGCCCCCAGCATGCCCCGCAGATCCAGGGCCCGGGTGGTAATCTCCCCGTGGGAAGCCTTCAGCTGCAGGTCCAGGAACAAGCCAATAAACTGCTTCAGCGCACTGGTCCGGACCGAGGGGAACAGGTACAGGAAAATCTGGGCCAAAGTATCCTCATCTGGCTCCGGCATATCTATGACCAGGAACCGGGACACCAGGGCCTCATTCAGCTCCCGGGTGCCGGCGTAGCCATAGTTCATGGTGCCAATAAACCGGGTTTCCTCCGCCAGGGGCACTTTTCCATACCCGGGAATGTCCAGCACACGCCGATAGTCCAGCACCGCATGGAGTACGGAAACCGCCTCGTTTTTGGCCATATTGATCTCATCCAGGACGCCAAAGCCGCCATACATCGCACACTGGCACACCGGCCCCCGGCGCAGCTGCACCTGATTGTCCACAAAGGTATCTGTGCCAATAAGGGAGCTGCTGTCCGTGTTTACATGAAAGGAAATATTGTAGACGGGGCGTCCGAACATCCAGGCCAGGTTTTCTGCCAGAATGTTTTTTCCCGTTGCCTTGCCGCCGGAAAGCAAGATATTTTCCCCTTGGAGCAGGGCCGTCAGAGCCATCTCCAGTACCTCCTGCCCAAAATAGGGGACAGCAGGAGGGGAAACCCGGCCCTGGGCCTCCGGATCCACCAGGTGCACCTCCCGGTAATGCCGCACTTCCGCCATCAGGTCGTCATACCATTTACTCATAATTCACCTCCGTTTTTAACCGTCTCTATCGTAGCACAGGGTGCCCTTCTCCGCAAGCAGTTCCCAAAAGCCTTTTGGCCCCCGCCGTGCCAAATAGGCCAGTGATTTGTTCTTACTGGTTGACATTTCATCCGGGAAAATGCTAAGATAAGGAGTCAATTGTTGAATCTACCGTTTACAGCTAGGAGGAAGAAGCATGGGTGGTTTTTTTGGAGTGGTCTCCAAGGAAGACTGTGTCTTTGATCTGTTTTTTGGAACTGACTATCACTCCCATTTGGGAACACGCCGCGGCGGTATGGCCGTCTACGGGAAGAGAGGCTTTGACCGTGCCATTCACAATATTGAAAATTCACCCTTCCGCACTAAGTTTGAGAAGGATGTAAATCAGATGGAAGGGACCATGGGCATAGGCTGTATTTCCGACTTTGAGCCTCAGCCCCTGATTGTCCGCTCCCACCATGGCACCTACGCCATCAGCACGGTGGGAAAAATCAACAATGTGCAAGAAATCGTAGACCAGCTTTTCCACCATGGGTTCTCTCATTTTCTGGAGATGAGCGGCGGAGATATCAACCCGACCGAACTGGTGGCATCCATAATCAACCAGAAGGACAACCTGATTGACGGCATTCGCTACGCCCAGGAGCTGATCCAAGGATCCATGACCATCCTGCTGATGACGCCCAAGGGCATCTACGCCGCCCGGGACCGGCTGGGCCGTACCCCAGTTGCCATCGGGAAAAAAGATGGTGCCCATTGTGTCTGTTTTGAGAGCTTTGCCTATCTGAACCTGGGATACACAGAGGAACGGGAACTGGGCCCTGGGGAAATTGTACTGCTGACGCCCGAGGAAGTGATCACCCTGGCACAACCCGGCAAAGAGATGAAGATCTGCACCTTCCTGTGGATCTACTACGGATATCCGTCCTCCTCCTACGAGGGCATCAGCGTGGAAAAAATGCGGTACAATTGCGGCGCTAAGCTGGCCGCCCGGGACGCAGGCAGCGTGCATCCGGATATTGTAGCTGGCGTTCCGGATTCCGGTACGCCTCATGCCATCGGTTATGCCAATGCTTCCGGCATCCCTTTTTCCCGGCCCTTTATCAAGTATACACCCACTTGGCCCCGGTCCTTTATGCCCACCATCCAAAGCAAGCGGGATCTGATTGCCCGCATGAAGCTGATTCCGGTCCATGACCTGATTCAAAATCAGAGCCTGCTGCTCATTGATGACTCCATTGTGCGGGGGACGCAGCTGCGGGAGACCACAGAATTCCTCTACCAGAGCGGCGCCAAAGAAGTTCACATTCGGCCGGCCTGCCCGCCTCTGGTATATGGATGTAAATATCTGAACTTTTCCCGGTCCACTTCCGATATGGATCTGATTACCCGGCGGGTGATCGCCAAACTGGAGCCAGACCTGCCGGAGAATGAGGACGAGCGTGAAAAGATCCTGGAGAAATACGCGGACCCGGACAGCCCGGAGTACGCCGCCATGCTGGAGGAGATCCGGAAGGAGCTGAACTTTACCAGCCTGCGCTACCACCGGCTGGACGATATGATTGAGTCGGTGGGTATAGAACCCTGCAAGCTCTGCACCTACTGCTGGAACGGAAAGGAATAAAAAGGCGCCCTGCTTTCTCACAATAGGGAAAGCAGGGCGTTTTTTACTTTTCCGGGCGCATTTACTCCTATTTTTCCTTCACATACACCAACTGGACGTTCCGGTTGCCGCTGGACCGGGTCCGGCGAATCTCAAAATCCCTCAAAGAAGCCAGGAACGGCGTCAGCTTACTGAAGCCAAAGTTCCGCACATCGAAGTCCGGAAACCGTTTGGCCAACTGGTTGCCCAAATCTGCCGAGAGCATCCAGCCATCCTCGTCTGATCCATCCTGCACAATAGAATGAATAGCCTGGCGCACCATCTCCAGATTGGTCCGGGGCTGAGGGGTCTTCTCCTCTTGGGATTCTGGGACCGCCTTCTCCCGGCTCTTTTCCTTTTCCGGCTTGGCCTCTGCTTTTTCATTGGCCTTATTTTCCACCTTGGGCTTCGCCTCCTGACGGGAGCTATTGCGGCCTCTTCCTCTGGTTTTAGCTCCCTTCTCCTGCTCCTTTCCTTTTTCCTTTTCCCTATTTTTTTCTATCTCCGGTTCCTCTCTTGCCGCCTCCGCTTCGCCCTCTTTCTCTTCCTCATGGGCTGCCGCCATCTTCTCCGCCTTGCTGGCATTGGCCAGCAGTATATCCAAATATTTGAACTGGTTGCAGGCTGCAATAAATGGCTTGGGCGTCTTGCTTTCTCCCATGCCAATGACGTTCATGCCAGACTCCCGCAGCCGGGCCACCAGCCGGGTAAAATCACTGTCAGAGGATACAATGCAGAATCCTTGGACATTGCCCGAATATAGAATATCCATGGCGTCAATGATCATGGCCGAATCCGTAGAACTCTTGCCGGTGGTGTAGCTGTACTGCTGCATAGGGATAATGGAATTGTCCAGCAGCACCGGCTTCCAGGAACTGAGGCGAGTGTCCGTCCAGTCCCCATAGATCCGCTTGTAGGTGGCAATGCCGTAGCTGGCGATCTCATCCAGGATAATCTTGATGTATTTAAATGAAACATTGTCCGCGTCAATCAGAACCGCAAATTTTAACTCTTCCTGCATAAACCTTACATTCTCCTTTTTTGGCCGCTCCCTCCGGGGGATGCACACGGTGCGGAGATGAAGCTGTCCTCCCTTCGGTCGGACCCGCACCGGCGCCGGTATAATGTCCGCTCTGCGGCCATTATACCAGAAAAAGCCAGGGGAGACAAGGCAAAACTTCCCTGTCTCCCCTAGCTCAGAGGGATCGCCCATCCTGTACTTTACAGTACAAAGGACAGTACCGTATTAAACACCGTAGCAGACAATACGCTCACCGGAACTGCCAAAAACAGCAGGCGGGGGAACATGGCATTCCGCTCTTCCTCGGTGGAGCAGGAACCCAGGACCAGGCTACCGCCGGAGGAAAACGGCGAGATCGCGGAGCTCTGGGCGCCAATGACAATGCAGGTGTACAGGATCATCGGGCTGACGCCGGTGGAAACGGCCAGGGCCGGCACCAGCGGGAACAGAGCCGGGCAAACCACCCCCAGTGTGCTGGAGAAGAAGCTCATAATGGCCGCAATGATGCTGAAGGCAATGGGAATCAGCCACACCGGCAGGCTGGATCCGGCCCAAGAAGCAAGCAGGTCAATGGTTCCGGCTTCAATGGCCACACCGATCAGCATACCCACGCCACAGATCATGATAATGGTATTCCACGGCACCTTGGCAATAACTTCTTTCTGAGGCGCCAGCTTCATAAACAGTGCCAACACGGAGAATACAATGGCCACCAGGCCTACATCCATCCGGGCGTTGATGTAGGAAATCCACGTCACATCCGGCAGGATAATGTTCAGGATGGGGAACACCAGCACAATCAGGATCATGGCAATCATCAGGTACAGATTCTTCTTCTGCTGGGCCGTAAAAGGTTCCGGCTTTTCAAAGGAAACGCCTCGCCCGATATGACGGTTCTGCTTGGGGATATAGCGGAAGCCGGCAATCAGCAGCAGGGAGAACAGCACACTGGCCACAAAAATCACTGCTGAGTAGGAGAAAGACTGGGACGCCATGCCTCCTTCATCCATCAGCCCCCGGAAAATAATACCGCTGCCGCTGGTCATAAAATTGGCACCGGAGAGGGCACCGCAGTTAACAGCCACCGCTCCCACCAGTTTATCCATCTTGGCTTCATCGCAGATCAGCAGGGTAATGGGGGCCATAAAGGCCAGAACCGTGAAGAAGCCCGCGCCCAGAGCGGCAATGGCCGCACTGGCCAGATAGAGGGCGAAAGGAAGCAGCCCCGGGAATTTCCGGCAGGCATACAGCAGGTAACGGGCAATTTTTTCCAGCGTTCCGTTTACCAGGGCAAAGTTGTAAAACAAGGAAACGCTCATAATCACGAACATGGTGCTCACCGGCCATTCAGCAATCACCGCTTTGGTGGACATGCCCATGCCAAAGCACCCGATGAGGAAGGCAAAGACAATCGCCAGAAGCCCTGTGTTAAAACCGGTTTTGTACCCAATGGCCACAGCCACCGCAATCGAAAGAATAATTACCGCACTCAACATGTTTTCTCTCCTCCTCTCCTCTCATCAAATACCCAGCAGCGAAGCCGGCAGTTCCCGGGTCATATAGCCTATCTGCTCCTCCGGAATCCCAGCGTCTGCCAAATACTGAATATACTCCGCCAGCGCCAGCTCCCAGTGGGGGTTCTCCACCTGGCCTCCGTCCGTGCTCACCAGCACATTCCGGTAACCGCAGGCCCGGATGGCCTCCACATTGTCCGGCAGATTGCTTTTGTACTTGCCGCCACCCAGAGGCTGGGCGTAGCAGTGCTCCAACACCACCTGGTAATCCTTCACGATCCGCACCTGGTCCTCCAGGCTCATCCCCACCAGGGACCACTCCGGATGGGTTACCACAATCTTCTTGACACCCGCATCCCGGGCCGCCTCCACCACCGTAAAGCACTCCGCCGGAGATACATGGCCGGTCCCCAGCACCGCGTCGTAGTCCTTCACCAGCTGGAAAATGTCTTTCAGCTCCGGCACAATCCTGCCGTCCCGTACCACCTCTACGCAGTCGTCCAGGCTCTGGTTCCATTTCTGCCGGTGGTTCCGGGACCACTGGGTGGGCAGCCAGACCACCTTGGCCCCCAGCTTCAAAGCCACCTCCACCGCCACCGGATTGATGCCGCCCACCTGGCGGTTCATAGTAATGCTGCCAAACATGGTAAATCCGGTATCCCCGCCGTGTACCGCTTCATTGTACCGGTTACAGAGATACGCCCGGTCCATGGTGGTTCCCTGGTGGGTCTTGATGACAATGGCCCGGGCCCCTACCCGGACGGCCGCGTCTGTCAGTTCAAAATCATCGTAGGCACGCTTCCGGATGTCCGGGTTGGTATGCACGTGCATGTCAATGACTCCCTGCAAAGAAATCTTTCCCATCCTTCTCTCCTCCTATCTGCTGAGTCCGTTCAGAAATATACATTTCGTATACCGAAATATATATTTACTTTTTATGTGTTTCATTTTATACTGAACAGGAAGATACCGGAAAGAGAAAATTCACGATAGGAGGTATCGGTAAAACCGATTGCAGCGTCTATGGAATTACAGGAACTTACCTATATTGTCACCATTGCCGAAGAGAAAAGTATTTCCCGGGCCGCAGACCGGCTGTACATGGCCCAGTCCAGCCTCAGCCAGTTTCTACAGCAGTTCGAGGCAGAACTGGGGGTTCCCATCTTTTTCCGCCGCTCCCACGGGGTTCGGCCCACCGAGTCCGGCGCCTTTTTTATTGAACACGCCCGTCAGATCCTCCAGCACTACCACTGGGTGCAGAAAGAGCTCTGGGACCGGGAAGAGCTGCAGGGGGGCAGCCTAACCCTGGGCATCAGCTCCTTCCGGGGCAGCTATCTGCTGCCGCCAGCTCTGAAACAATTTTACACAAAGTATCCGAAAATCCACGTAAACATTGTGGAACAGAACAGCATGGCGCTGGAGGAATCCCTGCTGGGGGGCAGCCTGGATCTGGCCTTGGTGGCACTTCCCTTAAAGCGCCTGAAGTGCGAAAGCCGCTTTTTGCGGCACGATGAAGTAATTTTGGTGGCCAACCGGTCTCATCCCGTGATGCAGTTCGCTGTCCCTAAGGAGTCTGGGGACGGCTGGTGGGTACGGCTGGAGGATGCCGCCCAGTTTGAATTTATCCTCAGCGATTACGATACGATCCTGGGCACCATCAGCCGCCGCCAGTTTAAGGAGGCGGGACTGGAGCCTCTGGCCCGGAACACCAACGTGACCGCCGCCTTTGCGGCAGCCATGGCCCGGGAGGGGCTGGGCCTGGCCTTCACCTACCGCTCCTGCGCCGAAAGCCGCCCGGACACCGCTTACCTTTCCCTGGCGCCCCAGGGGATATTCCTGGAGCTGGGGCTGATCTATCCCCCTGCCACCTACCGCTCCCGGGCTGCCCTGGCGCTGGGGGATATGCTCATCCACTGCATAGGGGATCAGCCGGTCTCCAGTTCCTCCCAGAAAAGGAGGAAATAGGCTAGGGCCAGCAGGTCCGCGCAGCCGCCGGGGCTGACATTCCGGGCAATGAATTCCGCATCCAGCGCCCGGATGGCTTCCTCCGAGGGCGGCTCCGGCCCGGCCAGCAGCGCCGCCGTCTTTTCCTGCAGCTCCCGGTGCACCTCCCGGCTGGACCGGGCAATCATATTGGTGTCTGTCACATGGGCGATCAGGGAAAGCAGTGCCAAGGAGCCAGCCCGGGACAGGTCCGCCCCCGCTGCCAGTTCCCGCCGCAGCACCGGAAGGGCATACCGCTGCACGGAAAGGAAACCGCTGGCAGCCTCCCCCCGGATGCCGGAAATCCCATAAGCCAGGTACTGCCATTCGCCCGCTGTCAGATCCTCCCGGCCCTCCAGGCCGGCCAAATCCCGCTGCAGGGCAGGCATGGCTACGGTTCCCGCCCGGCAGCAGAGGCCCTCCACATTGGCCTTCCGGTGATCCCCCAGGAACTGCCCCAGAGCCCCACAGAGGATTCCCAGGGAAAAGATCATGCCCTTGTGGGTGTTGACGCCGCCTGTGGTCTCCAGCATCACCCGCTCCGCCTCCCGCCCCAGGGGACGCAGATACTTCAGCAGGGAATAGGGCTCCAGCCCGTGCTTCTCCTCCCCCACCTCCGTACAGGCCGCAAAGTAGCCCTCCAGGGCCCGGCTGCTCTTCTCAAACAGCTCCACATCCATATCCCGGTGGGAACCGGTGTTGTTCCGATCCACCAGCCCCGGCTTGGGCGTGGTGTACACCTCCCACAGCATGGCCATGCGGCAGAGACGCCCCACGGTATGGGGGGACAGGCCGATCCGGCGGAGTTCCGCCGCAATAATCTCCACGGTTTTCTGCTGCAGCTCCGCCACCGTATGCACCCTGCCGCCGGCGCAGTCCGATGCCGGCTCGCCGCAGATCAGGCAGGTCCGCGGCGGATAGCCAATATCCCGGCGGGAAACCTTGGTACCATCGGCCGTCAGCACGTCAATGTCAAAGAGGCGGCCCAGGGGAGAGCTCTCCTCCACCTCGGTGAGAATCCGCTTCACTGCCAGGGCATTGCCGCCGACCACCCAGTAGGCCTCCGCTCCATACTGGTAAAAGAGCACCTGGGTTTCCGCCACCCGCACGCCCCGGGCGCGCAGCGCCGCCTCTATCCGGTTTCTCCCCAGCGTAAACGCATCCTCCGCCAGGGGGAATACCTTCACCGGCCCCGCTATGTTCAGGGTAAAGCAAACCAGCGTTTTCTGATGGATGTCCAGCAGCCTGCGCTGGGTAGCCGCACGCCGCTCCCTGCCGGCCAGCATCTCCGGAAGTTCCACCGTATGTCCCACAATCCAGTTTTCATACCGCATAGGGCCGCCTCCTTTCACAGTTGCCGTGTCTCTCACGGCATCCGGTTACACCCGGAGGGTGTTTCACAGTTGCCGTGTTTCCCACGGCATCCGGTTACACCCGGAGGGTGTTTGCCTTCTGTGACATTTGCTTCTTTGTATATAGCATCCTACACTATTTTCCGGCAAAATGCAAGCGGATGTGTTTTTTTGAAACAATTCCCTTTTCCTGTTCCCCATCCCCCGGCACCCCGGAGCAGCAGAGGCCATTTTCCCTTGACAATCCGTCAAAAATTCCCCATGATAAGATAGAAATGCCGTGTAAGTAAAAACGAAGCAAACGAAAACAAGCGCAGGTGATTTTTATGAAAACCATTCCCTGGTATAAGCGGATTCCCATCCTGATTCCCATGATCCTGCTGCTGGTCACGCTGATCCCCACTATTGCTTTTGGGATCCGCGACCGGCAGGTTTCCCGGCAGACCCGGATCCAGGACGCCCAGCGTGAAACCTTGGAACGGCTGCGGGAAACGGCACTCCTTCTCCAAAACACCATGCAGGAGGTGGAGGCGTGCGCAGGTGAGCTGTCCAGCCTGGATTCTTTCCTGGATCTGACGGAGCAGTATGGCGCCGGCAGCGGTTCCGGGCTGCGCAGCCAGATCACCCTGCAGCTGGGGCAGTCCGCCTGGCCCTGCAGCAGCATCAGCACCCTGTACCTGATCCGGGAAGGAGCGGACACCATCCTCACCTCCCAGCCGGACCAGAAGCAGCTTGCGGTTTCCGGGGAGGAAGGCCGCCAGCTGCTGGCATTCTATGAGGAGGAAACCCAGGGGCAGGCCACCTGGACTGTTTTTCCCGGGACCGGCCTGGACGGCCAGGAGATTGTCTACTGGCGGCCCCTCTACACCTCGGAGGGGAACCTGCTGGGGGCCCTGGCCTGCCGGATGGATGCCGGGCACTTTGCCGGCGCCGTCTCCTCCCTGTGGGGGGAATCGGGGTGGGTCAGCGCCATCACCACCTACCCGGGCCGGGCGCTCAGCTGCACCGCCCCTGGGGAGGTGCAGGGCGGAAGCCTGGCCCACTCCGCCATCTTTTCCCAAGCCTACCAGGAGCAGGAAAACACCGGCACCTACTTTACAGAAGACGGAGAATGGCTGGTGGCCCACTACAACTCCCTGGAGAACGGCTGGAAGCTGCTGTGCGCCGTGCCGTCCGGACAGGTCTTTGAGGGAGCCGGAAGCTGGGGCTACCTGCTGGTACTGATTCTCTCTGGAACCGCAAGTGTGCTGCTGGGCTGTCTCCTCCTCTTCCGCCTGGTTATCCGCCCCCTGCAGCGCCTGCAGGTGAAAATGGAGCGGATGGAGCAGGGGCAGCTGGAAACCCTGGACCGCTACGGGACGGAAAATGAAATCGGTGTAATCCTCCGGGCCTACGACCATATGATTGTCCGTCTCCGGAAACTGATCAACGACGTCTACGTGCAGCAGCTGCTGCGCAAACAGGCCCAGCTTTCCGCCCTTCAGTCTCAGATGGACGAGCATTTTCTCTACAACACCCTGAACACCATCTACTGCCAGGCCAGCCAGGAGCAGGCGCCCACCTCCGCCGCCATGATCCTGCTCCTATCCCGGTATTTCCGGCTGAACCTTTCCAGCGGCCAGGAGAAAATTCCCCTTCCGGAAATCCTGGAGCTGATCCAGTCCTATCTGAAAATCCAGCAGATGCGCTACGGCCAGTCCCTGGAATGCCGCCTGGAAACCTTCCCGGAGATGGAGCGGTACGTCTCCCTGAAATACCTCTACCAGCCCATTATAGAGAACGCCATTGTCCACGGCTTTGAAAAGAAACTGGGCAGCCATCTGCTGGAGATTTCCTTTGGACGGGAGGGGGAGCGGCTCCGCTTTGTGGTGAAGGATGACGGCGTGGGCATGTCCCCGGAGCAGTGCCGGGAGGTGACCGCGGAGATGAATTCCTTTGACCGGATCCACGGCAAAGGGTACGCCCTGCGGAATATTCAGGAACAGATCCGGCTCACCTACGGGCCGGCGTACGGGATACAGATCGAAAGCGCGGTGGGGGAGGGGACCACGGTAACCCTGGAGGTGCCCTTGGAGACACGGCAAGAGGAAGAAAGGAGACTCCAATGAAGCATACCTATTCCATGCTGGTGGTGGACGATGAGGCCACGGCCCGCAGCTATGTACTGCGGCAGATTGAGTGGAAGAGGCTGGACATTACCACCCTGTACGAGGCCCAGAATGGCCTGGAGGCCTGGCAGATCATCCAGGAAAAGCATCCGGACCTGATGATCCTGGACATCCGGATGCCCGGGATGGACGGGGTAGAGCTGCTGGAGCAGATCTGCCAGAGCAAGACCGAGATTTCCGTGGTAGGCCTCAGCGGCTACAGCGATTTTGAGGCGGCCCGCAAAATGCTCTCCAGCGGCCGGGTGGTGGAATACCTGCTGAAGCCGGCATCGGCGGACGCCCTGTTTGAGGCGGTAACCCGCTGCCTGACCCGGATTGAGGAGCGGCAGCTGCTGCGCCGGGGCCAGGCCCTGCGGGAGGAGGAAGATTTTCCGGACCATACGGAACCCCCGGCGGAGGGATCGTCCCCGGCAGAAGGGCCGTTCCCAGCGGAAAGATCATCCCCGGCGTTCCCGGCAGGGGGCCAGCCTGCTTCCCAGGACCAGGAAGGCCCCGGCGCCCCGGCGGAGGAGCCCTCCCTGGGAGGCGGCCGCAAACGGGCCATTGTCCAGCAGGCCAAGGAGTATATCCAGGCCCACTATATGGAAAAGCTTTCCCTGGACACAGTGGCCGGCCAGGTCTACCTGAACCCCTCCTACCTGTCCCGTATCTTCACCGAATCCGAGGGAATGAGCTTTGTGGACTACATCCAATGGGTGCGGATCCAGCGGGCCAAGGAGCTGCTGGCAGATCCCCGGTACAAGGTCTATGAAGTGGCAGACCAGGTGGGATACCCCAATTTTAAGCATTTCCTGAAGGTGTTCAAGAAGCTGGAGCAAAAGACCCCCAGCCAGTACCGGGAGACCGCCGGCTGGCTCTCCTTTTCGGAGAAAAAGAAGTAAAAATAGGGGACTAAAAGAAAAAATAGACTGTTTTTTTACCGAAACCAACACGCTATAATTATAGCAGTTTGAAAGAAGCTGATAGGAAGCCAATATGAATCGAATCAAATTATTCTTTCTTACTTTCCTGTTCCTGGCACCTCTCCTCTCCGGCTGCCGGAAAGCGGCGGAAGCACCGGAGGAACCGGCGGAGGAGCCGGAGCGGGTTATTGGCGTCAGCCTGCCCACCACCCAGCTGGTATATCGGAAAACCATGGAGGAGCTGGTGGAACAGGCCTACGGAGAGGGCAGCCAGGAGCTGGAAATCCGCATCTATGACGCAGCGGGAAGCACAGAGCAGCAAAACCAGGATATTCTGGAGATGGTGGACAGCCCGGTGGACGGGATTGTCCTGGTCCCCGGCTCCACGGAGGGCTGCCTGCCCGCGGTGGAGTACGCCAACGAAAAAGGCGTGCCGGTGATCACGGTGGACAACCGGATCTCCGCTTCCTCCACCGCCCAGGTCATCAGCTTTGTGGGCGCGGACCACTACGCCATGGGGCAGGATGCCACCCAGCTGCTGCTGGAGATTCTGGAGGAGACCTTTCCGGAAAAGGAGCGGTGGAACGTCATCCAGCTCAGCGGCATTCCGGACACCTCCGGCGCCATTGACCGGGGCCAGGGGATCTCCGATGTGCTGGCCGGGAATTCCCGGATCCATCTGCTGGGCACCTTTGACGGGGAGTTTACCGTGGAGAACGCCCGCAGCGTAATGGAAGACTGTCTGCAGATCTACCCGGAGATTGACGGGGTGATCTGCCAGAATGACAATATGGCCGAAGGGTGCTGGCAAGCCCTGGAGGCAGCCGGCCTGGCCGGCCAGATTGTGGTGGTAGGCATAGACGGCCAGTCCACCACCTTGGAGCTCATTGAGCAGGGCGGCATCCACGGCACGGTGCTGCAGCATCCCTCCATGATCCTGGACGGGATCTCTCTGCTGTGCCAGTACCTGGACGGCCAGGATCTGGAAGCCAACTACTATACGTCCACGGTTCCCATTACCCGGGAAAACGCGGCGTACTATCTGGAAAACGACCTTTCGTGGTAGCCTCTCCCCAGGGGCCCGGGGGAGCGCTGCTGCCACTTTGGTAAAATAAAGTGTAGAAAGGAATGTAGACGGATGACACAAGCAACCGCGAAACAAACCAGCCTTCCCATACGGATTGTACAGGGAATTTTAAACGCCATTCAGGAGTGTATGGTCCCGGTGATCCCCATGATCATGGCCGGCGGCCTAATCAAGGTCCTGGTAATCCTCCTGAACCTGGTGGGGGTTCTGCCCCAGGACAGCCAGACCTATACCATCCTCAACACCATCGGTGACGCCCCCTACTATTTCCTGCCCTTTGAGGTGGCCGCTTCCGCAGCCGTATACTTCAAGCTGCCGACGCTGCTGCCGGTGGCAGCGGTGGGCATTATGTTTGCCCCCGACTTCCTGAACCTGTTTTCTGCCGGTACCGTAAGCATCTTCGGCATCCAGATTGCGGAGGTCACCTACAGCTACAGCGTGCTGCCCATTATCCTGCTGGTGTGGGTCATGGGGCTGCTGTACCACGCGCTGAAGCGCGCTTTCCCGGACAGCCTGTTCAACTTTTTCGGCAACATGCTGACCCTGCTGATCTCATCCCTGCTGGCCATTCTGGTCATTGGGCCGCTGGGCAACAGCATTGCCGAGCTGATCCGCTCCTTTGTCATGTGGATTTCCTCCACCAGCCATGTACTGGCCGAGGTGATCTTTGCGGTGATCTTCCCGTTCCTGAACATGTGCGGACTCCAGTGGCCGCTGATTCTGGACGCCATCTCCACGGTGGGTTCCGAAGGCTTTGAGGCCCTCTGCATCATCTCCCTGCTGTGCGTCAACGTTTCCCAGGGAGGCGCCTGCCTGGCCACCGCCGTGCGGGCCAAGAACAAGAAGCGCAAGGAAGAGTGCTTTGCCATGGGCTTTACCGCCGTCATCAGCGGCACCAGCGAGCCCTCCACATTCTCCAACTTCAACTATAAGCGTCCCATGGTGGCCGCCGTCATCGGTAGCGCCGCCGCTGGCCTCTACGCCGGCATTGTGACCATCAAGGCCTTCTCCTTTGTGCCGCCGGCAGCCGCTTCCATCCTGATCTTCATGGATGTGGAGAACGGCATGAACCTGGTGCACGCCATCATCACCGGCGTGATTGCCCTGGTGGTCAGCTTTGCCGTGGGCATGGCCCTGGGCTTCAAGGAGCCGGATGGCGACCCGGTGGAGGAGCTGGAGAAATAAACATTCAAGAGAATGAGCAAAACCTATTTGGGGATCCCTGTTTGGGGAACCAACCTGTCTGAATGGAGGAATTTACCATGATCGAGTTAAAAGGAACCAGATGGATTGACCTGAGCCACGTACACGAGCCCAACATGCCGGTGGATCCGGCCCTGAAGCTGCCAGAGCTCTCCTTCTTCTCCCGGGTGGGCAACGGGGATCAGATCCACAACCTGGAGGTCATCTCCTACTGCCCTCACACCGGCACCCATATGGATTCCCCCTTCCATGTGTGCAATGAGTGGGGCTCCATGGAGACCGTGGATCCCACGGCCCTCATTGGCCCGGCCAGCGTGGTCACCCTCCAGGTACCGGAGTACGACTACGCCATCACCCGGGCGGACATTGAGGCCTGGGAGAAAGAGAACGGCCCCATCCAGGAAGGCGACGCAGTGCTGCTCCACACCGGCCATGCGGACAAATGGGAGGGCGGCAACGCCGCCTACATTGACAAGGGCTATATCCGCCTGGACATGTCCGCCGCCGAGTACTTTGTGGAGAAAAAGGTCCGCTTTGTGGGCATGGAAAGCATCAGCGTGGACGGTGCAGACACCGAGTGCCACAAGAAGCTGATGAGCAATGGGGTCTACATTGTGGAGAACCTGTGCCATCTGGATGAGATCGGCAGCACCCGCTGCACCACCGTGGGCACCTTCCCGGCGGTGAAGGGGGCCAGCGGCACCTGGGTGCGGCTGCTGGCGCTGGTGTAAATAAATGGCCAGTGTCAAAAAAACATTTGATTTGGGAAAACCCGGCGTGGCCTGCCACGCCGGGTTTTTGCTCACAGGAATCTCCCTTCCGCTGCGGAAAATTCCGTCACTCCCGCCCAAACAGCCGCCACAGTTTCTGCCCGAAGGAAAGCTCCTCCTCCTGGACGGCAACCACTTCTTCTGTTTCTTCCACTTCAATGGCCTCTGTCTG
>CAJFTW010000092.1 GCA_904420025.1 Candidatus Pseudolachnospira avium | reverse complement strand
GATGCAGTCGGAAGGAGAATCATTCCCGCAATGATGGGGATGTTCCCTCCGTCTCAGCGGGCAGATACTGCACCGCAATCCGGTTCTCCGGCTTCACATCCACCGCGTACAAAACCAACAGGAACAGCCACTCCAAGGGCTTCATGAGCAGGTACACCACATCCGCCGCATACGGGGAACGGATGCACCTGGCCAGCGGGAATCCATACCGGTCATAAAAGCTCCGGATACACCGGTGGAACCGGGGCATGCGCTCCTCCAGCACCTGCTCAAAGGCATTGGCAATGCAGAGCTGGCGGTTCACAATCACCGTATGCCCATGGCGGATACCTTTCCGGAGGGGCTTCACCAGCCGCCGGTGCCCTCCCGCCGCCACCGTACAGAGATAGTGCTGATCCCGGTAGAGGTTGGGCGGGGCTTCCTGTGCAGAAAGACGCCAGTCACTGGTCTCGGTCCAGGCCCGGATCACACTGTCCGGCTCCTGGCCGAAAAGGAGAAGAATACAGATGAGGACTCCCAAAAGCGGCCATGCCAGCAGAAATGCCGCTGCCGGCCATCGGGAGGAATCGGCCAATTTCCGGTTGATTGCCTCCAGCCATGCATGGCGAAAAGCATGCATCTCCTCCGGCGGCACCTGCCTCCACTCCACAACCTTTCTTCGGATCACCTTGGCGCCAATCAGAATACAGTTGGCCGGAAGCAGGCAGAGATAGGCCATCACCCAATCCAGAGAAAATACTTGCACAATCCAAAACACGCATTCCGCCATCCCCAGATACATGGCCGCTATGGCAAGGACGGTAACCAGCGGCGGGCGCTTCCGGAGAGAGCCCTCCGACAGAATCAGGTAGCCGCCGATCCCCACCGCCGCCAACACCAAAACCGTCAACGCCCCTGTGGATCCAATGGGCGTGTGGAGTTCCCGATTGACCAGCTGCACCTCCCAGTCTTCTGTTGTGATATTCGAAAGGGGAAGCAACAGCAGCGAATAGCATGTCCCCACTCCCAGGGTAATCCACTCAAAATGGCGGCTCTTTTTCAACAAAAGGGCATTCCGGGTCTCGGCAAACAGGAAAAAGAGGTTCAACAGTGTGAGAGCCAGCGGATAGACAAAGAAGATCCCTAAAAACAGCCCCGTCCCAATAGCCTCGGAGGGGCCGGACCATGCCACAGCGGCTGCCAGCCCCAGCAAAAGGGAAACTGACACCGATAACAGCACACTGTGTTTCAGCCATTTTTCTTTCATGCCAACCTTCTTCCACCTTCCTGCCTGCACACCCTTTCCCTGCTACG
Source organism: Candidatus Pseudolachnospira avium (assembly GCA_904420025.1). GTDB lineage: Bacteria > Bacillota > Clostridia > Lachnospirales > Lachnospiraceae > Pseudolachnospira > Pseudolachnospira avium. Next base: position 1,794 of record CAJFTW010000092.1, on the reverse strand, counting down.
CGGCAGGCCGCCGCACCCTTCCGATGCGCCGGCCTGTTCTTTTTTCTACACTAGTTAATCGCAACCCCGTAGGTCTCCTGATTATAGCGGTTGATCTCATCTGTGACAATCCCTTCCACATGGGGATACAGGGAGCCGGTTCCGCCATACGTGATACTGGGGATGAAGTGCCCCAGATGCCCGTACTCCTGGCAGGCCCGGCGGGTCTCCTTCCGGATCTCTTCCTCGGTGGCATCCTCCCGGTCCACCACGGAATCAATGCCACCCATCAGTGCCATGCGGCCCTGCAGCTGCTCCGAAATCTCCGCAATAGGATTGGTGGGCAGTACCCCCTGCCAGATGTCCACGCCGATCTCCGCCATATCCTCCACAATGGGAGCCAGGTAGGAGTCCGCATGGTGCATGACAATCACCCCGTTGTCATGGAGATACTGGTACAGGCGGCGGTAAGGCTCCTTGAACAGATCCCGCCATACCTCCGGGGACATGAACAAGCTGTTCTTGGATCCCCAGTCATCGTGGGAGACAATCACATCCGGATGCAGATGCTCCACAATCAGCTTCATATAGGTCAGCCGGTAGTCGGCAATCACGTCAATCAGCTCCGCCATAGCCTCCGGCTCCGTCAGCATGTTCACCAGCGTGTCCTCAAAGGTCATCAGCATGTGCAGCTGCTCAAAAATACCGGTTCCCATTACCGTCATGGTCAGGTACTTGTCATGGTCAATCTGGGCGTTGGCCTCTATGGCTGCCTCCCAGCCGTCCTTGCAGGCAGCCGCCAGATCCGGCACCTTCACGTAATCCCGCCAGTGGGTAATATCCTGAATCACCTGATTTTCATCTGTCACATGAGGGATCGCCGCCGGCGCGTCCGCCGGAAACAAGATCTCCGTCCCCCACCGGTCAATGGAGTTGGTCCCCCGCACCCGGTTTCCCCGTACATACTGGAAAACCGGATCCCCCGGGATGGACCGCAGAGCAGTAAATCCATTGGAAAGGCACTGAGGCTTTCCCTCCTTCTTGATTGCCTCCAGAAAATTCTCTTTTGGTGTCAGCATATCTGTATTCCTCCTATTCCTGTACACCTGCCCGCAGACAGATTTTCGACAAACAGCACCGGTCACAGTGCGGCTGGGTTCTTGCCGTACATACGTCTCTCCCATGGAGGACCAGGCGGTGGCAGAAATCGTTTCCCTCCTCCGGCGGGATCAGCTTCCACAGCTCCATCTCCACCTTTTTAGGGTCCTTGATTCCGTCCACCAGGCCAATCCGGTTGCTGAGGCGGATACAGTGGGTGTCTGTGACAATGGCTGGCTTACCGAATACATCCCCCATAATCAGGTTGGCGCTCTTGCGCCCCACCCCCGGCAGCTTCAGCAAGGCGTCAAAATTATCCGGCACCTTTCCGCCATACTGATCCCGCAGTACCCGCATGCAGGCGCTGATATCCCGGGCTTTGCTGCGTCCCAGCCCACAAGGCTTCACAATGGCCTCAATCTCCTCCGGCTCTGCCGCCGCCAGCGCCTCCACGCTGGGATACTGGGCATACAGATCCTGCACCACCACATTCACCCGGGCATCCGTACACTGGGCTGCCAGCCGCACACTGACCAGCAGCTTCCATGCCTGATCGTAATCCAGGGTACAGCTGGCCTCCGGATACTCTTTTTTTAAAAGCGCCACCGCCGCCAGCGCCCGTTCTTCCTTGGTCATAGTCCGCTCCTTCACTGCATACCCCGCCCATCCGACAGGGATAGAACGAATGCTGTTCCTATAGTATTATAGGCATGATCT
>CAJFTW010000091.1 GCA_904420025.1 Candidatus Pseudolachnospira avium | reverse complement strand
GTCTCCTTCGCTTCTCCCGTTTCCGACTAACCCTCGCATGATCCTTCCAGAATTAACTTGCTAGCCAATTCTTTCCGTCTTTACCTTGTTTAAGGTTTTCGTTCCGAATAATTCTTTTTCGAATTTTCGGGGTTGGATACATTGTTCATTTGTCAAGGTTCTTGTTTTTTCGCTCTCAAGGCGAACTTCTTTATTTTACCAGATCGCCGCTCACCTGTCAAGCACTTTTTTAACTTTTTTCAACTTCTTTTTGGAAGTCCGCTCCGCTCTCGCGGAGCTTTTATAGACTACCATGCGAAGCTTCCTTTGTCAACTGTTTTTATTAAAAAAATTCCACTTTTTTTGTCGTCTTGTGGCCGTTTGAAGGAGCACCACAACCCCTAGTATCTGCAGGGTTTTCCCGGCTTTTCCCCTGCTGCCTACAGCAGGTTTTGTCCCATCCGCAAGACATTTCCCATGGAGAGCGCACCGTCATACAGCATACTCAAAAACGAATTACCCTCAATGGCACGCAGTGCCTCCTGTCCCCACTGGGTTGCAGAGAAAATGGTAACCACAAAGCAGAAAATCCAAATCAGCACCAATCCCTGGAGGAAGCCCAGAATTCCTCCTCCGATCTGATTCAGGAAATGGATCCCCGGCAGGCTGCCCACCGCGCCCAGCACCAGCAGCGCCAGGCGAATCACCAGGAAGGCCAAGAGAAACGTCAGAAGTACGCCGCAAATATTAACCACCACTTCCGTCAGATAACTGCTGATATAATCCAGGAAGCTGCTGACCCCCAGCAATTCATACATTCCTTCATTATTATTTTCCAAAAGGGTGTCTTTTAATACACCCGGAAGGGAAGAATTTGCCAGCGCCTGCTCCTGGGCTTCCAGCGATTCCCCTGCTGTAAGGTCCATTGCCTCCCCCACCATCTCCGCCATAGCGGTGTGGACCGTATCATAGAGCGGTGTGGACGTCCGCAGGAAGCGCGTCACCGCCGGGCTCAGCAGCACTGCTGCCGCCACTGCCAGCACCACCGCCAGCATTCCCAGTGCGGTGCGCAGAAAGCCTCTCCACCAGCCCCGTCCGGTAAATAGAAGCAACACAACCGCCACAAAAATCAACAAACCAGCTTCCATTATACATCCCCCATCCATGAAACAAAGGAAGGCCATTCACTGCTGCCCTCTGAGAGCCCGCGGGAATGGCCTGCCCGATTGCTTCTAAACGTTAATACCGGAAATGCCGCTCCCGCAGGATCAGCCTTCCTTCCTTGTCATATTTGGAACGGAACAGCCCTTTAATGGAATGCTTTTCCGCCGCATCCGCCGCGTCTTCCACCAGGTCCTCCGCTGCCTTCCGGGTCAGGGTTTCCCCATCCTCCAGCATGGCATCCATCTCATCCTCCACGGCCAGCATGGCGTCCTCATCAATGACACAGTCAATACCGTCCGCATACTGCTTCACATAGTCCAGGAATGCCTCCTCACTGATGGCTGCGTCTTCGTCCGCGGCCACTTTGGCTGACCTGGCCGTTTCCACCGGCCGCTTTGGTGCCGGCTCCTCCTGCACGCTCCGCAGCTCTTCCGGCGCCTTACGTGCCTTCACTCGAATGGGTTCGTCCTGGGGAGCCGGTGACGCCACCTTGCGCACCGGCCGCGCAGCCATCTCCGGCTTTTTCGTCTCGGTTAACCGGATCTGCGGCAAAGGCGCCTCCGATTCCGGCTCCATGGGAATATCCTCTGCTTCCGATTCGTTCGGCCTGTGGAAAGGGCGCAGCTCCCGCCAATCATCCAGGGCAACCATGGCCTTTTCCGCCTTGGCGAAACGCGCACGCAGAATGGCCAGCTCCTCCGGATTATCCAGCAAAACAAAATATTTCTCCGGCTCCAGATCCCGCTCTACGCGCAGCATCTCCTCCAAAATATCATCATTAATCTCCCCAGCACGGTCAATAATCAGATCTTTTCCCTTCAGGTTGGGCAGGGATTTAATCAGGCCTTTGGCATTCAACCGGTTTCCGGAAATTTTAGCCACCTGCGAGATGGTCGTTCCCTTGGCTTCATAGGCCTTCCGCAGCGCATCCACCGCCAGATTGATCCCCTCCGCAGAATTCCGGGTGGAGATATAAATCGGCTCCTGATACTTCCTTCTCACCGGCTCTGGTTCCGGCTCCTCCTCCGGCTCATCGGCAAACTCATCAATGGACAGCACCAGCTGCTCCGTCTCCTCCGCTTCCGGCTCCGGCAGCTCCGCCGCAGGAATAGGGGGCTCGGATGCCTCCGGATCCCGGCCGGAGATCCGCGGCATGTCTTTGGCCACACGGGTAGGGTGGGGATACCCATCCTCACAAGGCGTATCCTCCTCGGTCTCCGGTTCCAGGAACAAGCTTTCCCGCTCTTCATCCTCATCCACAGGGACCGCCATCAGCTCCTGTGCCACCTCCGGGTCATCGGTGATGGGTTCATTCTCATAGGGATTGGGCTCATCGGCATGGAGATCCCGGTCTAATCCGGTTACATCGTCATCGTCGTCCTCCACCGGGAAGGGAATCTGGACTTCCGCCGCCAGCTGATCCAATGGCTCCAGGGGCATCTCTGAAACCGGCTTCATCTGCCGGGTATCTTCCACGGAATCCTCCTCCGCAAAGGGAGGCTCCTCATCCTCCTGGACACCGCCTTCAAAGGCGCTCTCGTCAAATCCGCTGACATAGTCGTCCGTAAAGGACACCTGCGGCAGTTCCTCTTCCTCCTCCGGCAGGTCCGCCAGCTCCGGTGCCTCCTCCGTCTCCGTATCCTGCGGAGCCTCTTCCTCCGGCACCGCCTGGGATTCATCCAACTCCTCCGCCACGCGGCGTAAGTTTTCCTCGTAATAATCCCGGTGCTCCCGGCGTTCCTGCTGTTCCTTGGTCAGCGGCTCGTACGTCTCCTTCAGCTCCATGGCCTTATCCACATAAGGCCCTACGCCAAACCAGAGGATGATCTCATCGCAGAGGGCCACACATTTTTCCTTCATGTTGGCCTTCCGGTACAGCACCGCCAGCTGATACGCCCACTCTTCCTCAAACTCTTTCCGCTTATAGGTTTCCAGGATGGCAATCTTCTTATCCAGCGGCTCCCCTTTGGCATCCGCCAGCATATACCGCAGGATATAGCGGCTGTTGTCATCCCCGGCCTCCTCCAGATACATTTTGTAAAACTGCTCCGCGTCCTTCAGGGCGCCGGCCCGGATGGCGTTCTCCGTCAGCTTATACAGGATCCGGCGTCCGGATGGCGCTTCCTCGTAAGCCATCATCAGAATGTCCATGGCCGCGTCATACTGCCGGGTCCTTTCATAGGCGGTGGCCACAGTGGTCAGCATCCGCAGGCTGTGGATCTGTTTCCAGTCAATGGTATCCGCAATTTTGGCAGCGGTGACATAATCCTTCTTGTTCACCAACTTCTGTATTTTGTCTGCCTTGATGTTATACGTGTTCTTATCCATTTCTTCACCCCAAAGGTAAGCTCCCTATAGCTCCACGCGCCCTTCCAGAGCCCGCAACAACGTTACCTCATCAATATATTCCAGATCTCCTCCCACCGGCACGCCGCTGGCAATCCGCGTCACCTTGATTCCGGTGGGCTTAATCAGCTTGCTGATATACATGGCTGTGGTCTCCCCCTCCAGGCTGGAGTTGGTGGCGATGATCACCTCGGCAATATCCTCCGTCTGCAGGCGCTGGATCAGCTCCTTCAGGCGAATATCCGCCGGGCCGATTCCCAGCGCCGGGGAGATGGCCCCGTGCAGAACATGGTACAGTCCCTCATACTGCCCGGTCTTTTCGTAGGCTGCCAGGTCCCGGGGGTTTTCCACCACCATAATGGTGGAGGTATCCCGGGAGGGGCTGCTGCAGATCGGGCACAGATCCGCATCCGTCAGCGTACAGCACTTTTTGCAGTAGCGCACACTCCGCCGCGCATCCAGAATGGTATCCGACAGCTTCTCCACCGCTTCCAGCGGAAGGTTTACCAGGTGGAAAGCCAGCCGCTGGGCCGATTTCTGCCCAACTCCCGGCAGCTTGGCCAGTTCATCAATCAGGGCATTGATTTGACTGCTGTAATAGTCCATTAGAAACCCAGACCTCCCAGTCCGCCCAATCCGCTGGTGAACTTGGCCATGGCGCTCTGGGAATCTGCCTCTGCCGTGCGGTAAGCCTCATTAACCGCCGCCACAATCAGGTCCTGCAGCATCTCAATATCGTCCGGATCCACCACTTCCGGGGAGAGCTTCACCGAAAGCAGCTCTTTCTTGCCGGAAACCACCACTTCCACCGCACCGCCGCCGGCCGTGGCTGTGTATTCCTTCTGTTCCAGCTCCTTGGTAGTCTCCTCCATCTGGCGCTGCATCCGCTGCGCCTGCTTCATCAGATTATTCATATTCCCCGGCATACCACCAGGAAAGCCTCCTTTACGTGCCATAGCAACTCCTCCTAATCATCTCTGTCTTCTATCTCAATTTCCGTATGAAACACCGATAAATCCGCATCGCTGATGTAGGTGGGGACCACCTCATCCTGCACCGCCAGCCGGGCGTCAAAGGTCAGGGTCTTCTGATAGGTCTGTTCCACAAACGCCTTCACCTGCTCCAGGGCGCCCACCGTCTTGGCCATATTCAGGTTCATGTGGTCGGCAAACACCACCCACAGGACGCCTTCGCTCTTGGGCTCCACCCGGGTGCCGGCCAGGGACAGCATGGCCACCCGCTCCAGGCCCCGGCAGATTTTGGTCCACTCCGCCTGGATCAGGTTCAAGTCCTCCCACTCTGCCTGGGGCAGGACCACCGGCTCCGGCTTTTCCTCCGGCTGGGCCGGACCGGAAGCGTTTCCTCCCGCCGGAGCGGATGCCGCCGGGGATGCAGCGCCCGGGACCGGAGCCAGGGGGATTCCCTGGGCCATCTGCCGCTCCAGCGCATCCAGCCGCGCCATCACCGCATCCAGATTTTCCTCCATCGCCGGCCGGGTGGCCTGAATCACCGCCACCTCCAGGCGGACCCGCTTACCCACGCCGCTGCGCATCTGATTATACAATTCGGAAAAGTTCCGAATTAAACGCATCAGCGCCTCCGGGGAGAGCAGCCTGCTCTCTTCCTGCAGGCGGAGCCAGTCCTCCTCCGTCAGGTCCAGCACCTCGCTTCCCACCTGGGAAGTCATCAGCAGGAGCAGGTTCCGCATGTACCAGATAAAGTCCTGGACAAACTGCCCCAGCTCCCGGCCGCTCATGACAATCTCCTCCACCTGTAGCAGGGCCCCGGTGGTGTCTGCTGCGGCCAACGCCCGCAGGAAACGGCTGAACACCTCGTTATCCACCGCTCCCAGCACGTTCAGGACCATCTCATAGGTCAGAGGCTTTCCGATATGGAAAGCAATGCACTGGTCCAGCAGGCTGATGGCATCCCGCATGCCGCCGTCTGCCTTTTTGGCGATATACCGCAGGGCTTTTTCCTCAATCTCCACGTGCTCGTAGGAGACCAGCTCCTGCAGGCGCTCCACCAGCACATCGTTGGTCATCCGCTTAAAGTCATACCGCTGGCACCGGGAGAGCACCGTTACGGGAATCTTATTGGGCTCCGTAGTGGCCAGGATAAAGATCACATAGGAGGGCGGTTCCTCCAATGTCTTCAGCAACGCATTAAAGGCCCCTGTTGACAACATGTGGGCCTCATCAATAATGTATACGCGGTATTTCCCTTCGGCGGGGGAGTACTGCACCTCGTCGCGGATTTCCCGTATGTTGTCCACGCCGTTGTTAGAAGCGGCGTCTATTTCAATCACATTCATGGAGGCGGCGGACTCCATGGCCTGGCAAGCCGGGCATTTGCCGCAGGGGCTGCCGTCCACCGGCGACTCGCAGTTCACTGCCCTGGCAAAGATCTTGGCCACCGTGGTTTTGCCGGTGCCCCGGGTACCGCAGAACAGATAGGCATGGCCAATGCGCCCGGAAAGGATCTGATTCTTTAAGGTAGTGACAATGGCTTCCTGACCTTTTACATCCGAAAAATTGGTCGGCCGCCATTTGCGGTAAAGGGCCGTGTAGGACATGCCGGATGGTGCCTCCTGTTTCTATTTCCATGCCGTGCGAGGGAACACAAAAGCCGCGCGGGGCGCTTGCCTCTCCGTCCGCCGTGCAGGCTCAAGGCTTCGCCTTTCGCTTAGGGCTGGCGCCCTATGCATGCTCTCGCGTGGGGCAGGCCGAGCCCTGCAAGCAGTCCCTGGACTGCCCCACACTCGATCCTGCGCACGGCTTGTAGCTTAATAAAATCCGCGCATTCTGCTTCGAACTCTTCTCCATGGGCGTTACCTCTGCAGTTAACTCAGCCCCGGCTGCCTCACGGCACACGGGAGGTTTCGCTTAGTGCTGCTTCGTTCCCGACCTGACACGGTTCACGAATTCCCGTTGCGTAAGACCAGAACATCAACGCCACTTACAAAGGCCAGCCCCACAGATAAGAATCCTCGGCAGAATATCACCCCTGCTATAGCGGATTGCAGGTTCAGGGCACCGCTAACTCCCCGGCTGCGCGGAAACTTTATGACTTTTTTGGGTGCGGGCAAATTCCCGCTTTTTTATTATACAGTCAGGAGCGGGGGGCTGTCAAATGCTTTTTTTGTTTGGAAAGCCCCGGGGGAGTGCGTAAGCACGGAGCAATCCGAGGGCTTTCATGGTTAGCAGCTGCCGTCCATCACCCCTTCAGCCGGAAACACTGGCCCGCAACGGGAATCCATGCTATAATATTTGCAAAAGGAGCTGCTTTATTATATGAAGATTTGTGGTTTTCAAAAACTGACTCTCCTGGATTTTCCCGGGCATCTTGCGGCCACCATTTTCACCGGGGGCTGCAATTTCCGCTGCCCGTTCTGCCACAACAGCGAGCTGATTCTCCCGGAGGATTTTATGGAGGAGGAAGATATTCTGCAAACTCTGAAAAAACGGGCCGGTATGCTAGAGGGCGTCTGCATTACCGGCGGGGAACCAACCCTGCAGAAGGATCTCCCGCTTTTTTTGGAAAAGCTGAAAGCCATGGGCTATGCGGTCAAGCTGGACACCAACGGTTACCAGCCGACGGTTCTCCAGGAGCTATGCCGCAGCGGCCTGGTGGATTCTGTGGCCATGGACATCAAAGGAGCGCCGGAATCCTATGCTTCCATCGCCGGAATTCCGGAGCTGGAGCTTTCCCGGATTGAGGAGAGTGTCCGGTACCTGATGGGGCGGCCTGTCCCCTATGAATTCCGCACCACGGTGGTTCCGGAGCTGCACCGGGAGGAGGATTTCTCCGAGATTGGGGCCTGGCTGGCGGGAGCCGATGCCTATTACCTGCAGGCATACAAGGACTCCGAGTATGTGTTGGACAGAAGATTTACGCCTCCATCCAAGGAATGGATGGAGGCGCTGAAAAATCGTCTTCTGCCTTATATTCCCCACACACAGCTGCGGGGCGTTGACTGACCGCCTGTTCACATGGGGAATTCCGCGCGGTTGTCCCAGCGGACGGATGGTTGCCCGCCTGTTCACACGGGAGATCCCGGCCTGTGCTCTTCGCCGGGAGCGGGGATGGCCGCCTGGCCCGCAGCGGTATTCCCGGACGACGAACGCTCGGAAGCCGGCACAAAAGGCTGAACCGGCACCGTTTCGGAAAACGGCGCGCCAGCCTGTGCCGGGATTCCCGCCGGCTCTGCCGGCTGCGGAAGGGCCTCCGTCCCATTGCCGGAACCCAAAGCCTTCCCCGGCACAGTCACCGGATCCAGTTTTACTGGCTCCAGGCCCGCCGGCGGTTCCACAATGCCGATGGGCGTGCCGGCCCGCACCAGCTCCTGGGCCTCCGTAATATTTTTTGCCTGGCCGCTGGCAATGGCCCCCAGCAGGGCGTCCAGCTTCTCCTCCTGCAGGAACTCCTTCCCCAGCAACGGCTCAAACCGCTCCGCCACCGTCATGGAAGCCCGGCGCAGCTTATCCCGGTATTCCGCCAGCTGATCCGCCGCATAGTTGAAATCATTCTCCAGAGTGGAGATCCGGTCCTGATTGTTGTCTGTGATTTCCTGGGCAATCAGCACCTTGCCGCTGTTCTCAAAATTGGTCAGCGCCGCCTGCTTCTGCCCGGCAATCTCCTCCTTGTCCCGCTCCAGCTTCCGGATTTCCCGGTCAAACTTTTCCAGGCCGTACATATCCTCATTCTTATCCTTCCGCACCGCGTTCTGTATGGCCCGGATTTTTCCCTTATTGGCCGCAATGGCATTCCGGTTCCGTCGTCCCTTTTCCAACGCTTCCAGATGCCGTACCTTCACCTGATTGTTCACAAAAAAGTAGAGGCCACCAAAGAAGAAAATAGCCACCAAATACAACAGAATCAGTACCAGGGTGCTCTCCACCCCCAGCAGCTGGTATACCCCCACCGGCACTGCAAAAAAGCAGACCGCCAGCGTCAGGATGAGAATCAGAATCTCCTTGAACCCCCGGGTATAATACAGTGCATAGAAGAACAGGGAATTGCAGATCCCCGGCACCCGGTCCTGTCGAAAAATCGTTCGGATCTCCGTATTCAGCCGCCGGTTTTCTTCCCGCAGATCCGCCGTCTCCTCCGCAATCCGCTCCCGGATCCCTTCGTTCTTTGCCTTTTCCCTTTTGCTGCGCACCTTTTTCAGGTGAGCTTGTACCTCCTCCATCTGGGCATCGTAGCTGTCAGTCAGCTCGCCTTTCCGCTTGCGGATGGTCATTTCTATGCTGTCTGCCACCGCCCGCTTTTCCACTGCCAGTGCTTTTTCAAGACGTTTGGTCTGAAGCTCCTGCTCATCTGCCAGCGCCTGGGCCCGCCGCAGCTGGACCACCGCTGCCTTGGCCTCCTCCAGAAACGTAATATTGTCTACACCCGCTTCCGCCATGGCGTACCTCCTTCGTACTCAATTCTTACCATTTTCGCTTTCCAGCATAGCACAAGAATCGGAAGATGTACAGGCGTACTTCCCCGTTCCGCTGTAAAATTTCTCGCAAAATTTTTTGAAGAGCCCGATACACCTCCGATACATTTCCGAAACCTTTTGTATACATCTCCCCGGTATGGTAGAGACAGAAAAGTACGCCTGCGCGCCGCACAGGCCACCACTTCCGGGAGGGAAACGACTATGAGGATCAAACCGAACACCCCATTTGTACAGCGAAGCTCCGCTGCCCTGCTGCTCAGCGCGGCCCTTGTTCTTGGCGCCTGCCAGCCCACGCCGGAGCAGGAGATTGTGGCGGGAAAGGACGGAGAACAGCTGGAATCCATTATTGCCGTCACCAACAGCAGCCCTTCCACGGCGGCGCCGGAGCAGGGAACCGGCCCACGCACCGCGGAGGAATCCACCTTTACCGCCCGCTACACGCCGGAGGAGAACATGACCTTTACGGTGGATGCCACCGTCACCGACTACCCGGGCAGCATGCCCGTCTATCTGGTCCAGCCCCATGAAATTACACCGGAGGAGGCCAAAAGCCTGGCCGACTATTTTTTCCAGGGAAATACCGCATATGAATCCCGGGAGGTGATGACCCAGGCGGAGATTGAAGAGAGGATTCTGAGCCTGACCCAGTGGGCCAATGACACGGAAGGGCTTCTGGCCTGCGCCAACAACGAGGAAGAGGCCCAAAAGATGAAGGAGCAGTACGAAAAGGAGATCGCGATCTGGGAGGAGCGGTATCAGACGGCCCCGGAGGACTACGTTCCCCCAGAATGCGACTGGCAGTTCCACCCGGCCACCTATTTTGACGATGAGATGGCGGTTTCCGAGCAGCTGTTCCCGGATGATATTTGCCAGGTGGACAAGGATTCGTTCATAAAAGCCACAGCAGAGCTGGAGGACGGCACCGGCCGGATTGTGGCACGGAACCGGTCCGAGGCCGCCGGCTACATAGCCCACAGCTTTTCCTACCAATGGACGCCGGCGGACGGCTTCTACAAGGAGCTTGGCACCACCGGCACCCAGGAGGAGGCGGTGGACCTGGCCCAGGCCGTCCTGGAGGATTTGGGAATGGCGGACCGCTGGATGCTGGACAGCGTCCAACGGACAGAATCCGGCGATCCCCAGGAAAGCGGGAAATACGCCTTTGCCCTCAGCTTCATGCCGGTTATAGGCGGGATCCCGGTGAGCCCGATCCCCGACCCAGGGGTGGACTGGGAGGAGGAAACCTACGCCCCGGCCTATGGAATGGAAACTCTGTCCTTCTGGATTGCGGACGGCCAGCTGATCCGCTTCACCTGGGACAGCCCCCTGGACGTGCTCTCCACGGAAAACCAGGCGGTCACCGAGCTCTCCTTTGAGCAGATTATGGAGCGCTTTGAAACCCAGATGTCCGTCACCTATCCTTTAAGCCGTTTCCAGGCCGGCGGGGAGAGCATCCGCATTGAGGAGGTGGAAATGCGTGTGACCCAAATCCGCCGGGGGCTGGTGCGGGTGGCCATCCAGGACCGGCCGGATGCCTATTACCTGCTGCCCGCCTGGTCCTTCTACGGACTCACCGGCTACCGGACCAACCGGCAGGACCAGGTGGACTTCGGCACCGGGAACCCTGGCATGGAGCCCCAGGCCAATCACCTGCTGACCCTCAACGCCCTGGACGGCACGGTGATCGGGGAGCGGGGATACTAAAACGCAGAGAGCGCTGCAAGGCACCGGCTGTCCGCCGCTTGCAGCGCTCCCTTTTTATGGTTTGATTTTCTTGTTTACTGGATGGGCTCAAAATCCACCGCGCCGTGCTTGCAGAGCGGGCAGATAAAGTCCTCCGGCAGCACATCCCCTTCGTAGATGTAGCCGCAGACCTTGCACACAAAGCCCTTCTTGCCCTCGGTCTGAGGCTTGGGCTTCACGCTGTTCTGGTAGTAGGTGTAAGTCATGGTCTCCTTATCGCTCATGACACGGGCCTCGGCGACAGAACAGATGAACATGCCGTGGGTGTCCAGGTCCACGTACTGCTCCACCTTCAGGGAGAGCACCGCGTTGATGTACTTGGGCAGGATCCGCAGTCCGTTGTCCGAGCGTACCTCCGCCCAGCCGGCAAACTTGTCCACTGCCCGGCCGCTCTGGAAACCGAAATTCTCAAACACCGAGAACGGCGCGTCCACCGACAGGCAGTTGACATTCATGACGCCGGTCTGCTTGATCACATGGTGGGAATAGTTGGCCTTGTTGATGGTCACCGCCACCCGGTTGGGGGTATCCGTCACCTGGGAAACCGTGTTGACAATCAGGCCGTTGTCCTTCTTGCCGTCATGGCAGGTCACCACATACAGGCCGTAGCCAATCCGGAACAGGGCAGTCAGGTCGTTCTTGTCCGCCGCCTCCGGGGACTGGGCAATGTACTCCCGGCACAGCTCCTCCGCCATGGCCTCCAGCTGATCCTTGGTTTCCTCCTTCACCGCGGACATAATCCGGACCGTGGTGTCCAGCCAGGTGATCTTCTTGCTCTTGGAGAACATCTCCTTCATCACCTTGGCCGCCAGCGGGGACCAGGACCCATTCTCAATGAGGCCGATGGTGCGGTTCTGATAGCTGCGCTCCGTTAGGTGCTCAATGAAATCCCGCATGAAGGGGAAGATGCCGGCGTTGTAGGTGGTAGTGGCCAGCACCAGCTTGCCGTACCGGAAGGCGTTCTCCACCGCCTTGGCCATATCCTCCCGGGCCAGATCGCAGACCACCACCTTGGGGCAGCCCTTGGCCTTCAGCTTCTCCGCCAGAATCTCCACTGCCTTCTTGGTATGTCCGTACACGGAGGTGTAGGCAATCATCACACCCTCCGTCTCCACCGTGTAGGAGGACCAAATGTCGTATTTTTCCAGATAATGTCCCAGGTTCTCTGTCAGCACCGGCCCGTGGAGCGGGCAGATGATGGAGATGTCCAGCCCGGAGGCAGCCTTCAGAAGCGCCTGCACCTGCGGGCCGTACTTACCCACAATGCCAATGTAGTAGCGGCGGGCCTCATCGTCCCACTCCTCCTCCACATCCAGGGCGCCGAACTTGCCGAAGCCATCCGCGGAGAACAGCACCTTCTCCGTGCTCTCGTAGGTGACCATAACCTCCGGCCAGTGGACCATGGGCGCATACACAAAGTTGAGCACATGGCTGCCCAGGGACAGGGAACCGCCGTTTTCCGCCACCAGCTTGCGGTTTTCAATGTCCATGTCAAAGAAGTTGGCCATCATGGCAAAGGCCTTCTCTGTAGCCACCACCACCGTATCCGGATAGGTGTTGACAAAATTCTGGATGTTGGCCGCATGGTCCGGCTCCATGTGCTGCACCACCAGATAGTCCGGCTTGCGCCCATCCAGCACATTGGCCACATTGTCCAGCCATTCATGGGTGAAATGCTGGTCCACCGTGTCCATCACTGCGATCTTCTCATCCAGGATCACGTAGGAATTATAGGACATTCCGTTGGGGACCACATACTGCCCCTCAAACAAATCCACCTGATGGTCGTTGACGCCCACATAGCGGATGCTTTCCGTAACGTTTGGCATAAATCGAGACCTCCATTTTCTATAAAAATTTTTTAGTTTCCCTTGCCATCGTCCATTATATCAGAAAGGCCGCCAACTGGAAAGTACAGGCCGTCTTTTTTTCACAGAATTTTCTTTTGAAAGCCCGGTCGCAAAGCGTAGGCGAAACGGGCTGCTCGCAGACCGGGCCGTCTATGCTTTAGCGACGCTAACCTGTATGAGCAAGTAGGCCGAAGGCCGGATTGCGAATGCAGGTAGGATTGCGGGAGTGC
>CAJFTW010000090.1 GCA_904420025.1 Candidatus Pseudolachnospira avium | reverse complement strand
TGGTCGCAATCATCACCACCAGCATAAACACAAACCCCACCGCCGCGCCGGCCAGCCCCCGGCCCACCATGGTCATGGGCTTCTTTCCCTTGTTGTCCTTCATGATACCTTCTTCTCTCTCATGCCAGCTGCCCGATCAGCTCATCCAGGACCGCCAGCAGCTTTTCCTTGGGATGTACAAACTTGCTGCCGGGCAGCGAGCGTATAAACGAACAGAAGGACTGGCCAATGCCCCCCTCCTCAATGTGCAGGTTGCAGGCATACGCCCCGCCGATAAAGCCCTGCACCGCATAAATGTGCACCCCAAAGCGTGGATCGCAGGTGATGGTCAAGTACGGCGGAATCGGCAAATGCTCCGGGTCCGCCATGCAGGCGCGGATGCGTTCTTCCTGAATGTCCTGCCGGAATTCCTCCAGCAGCTGCCGGCGGAGCGGCACCTCAATGGGGCGGACCAGCTCCGGCGGCAGGTCCACTTCCACCCCATCGGCGGCAAACTGCCGGAGCCCCTCCTCTGTAAAAATGGTAAAGTAGTTGTTCTCCAATTTCCGCAGCCGCTCAAAGCGCCGGTCACTAAGCTCCACCAATTTTTCCCGCTCCGGCACATCCGGCCAGAACTGCCCTGCAATCCGCTCCCGGGTATAATAGTGCCCCAGGCACGGCTGGGTCATCATCACGTAATAGCTGTCCAAATCCGTGCCCTGCATATATGCTTCCAGCACCAGCTCCGGATCATTGGAGTAGGAATTCAGCAGCTGGCACTCCGCCAGAATCTGCCCCAGCCGGTTCCGGTACAGGTGGAGCAGCTCCGGGGCAGACTGGAACTGTGCCACCGAAAGGTTGGCGTCCATCCGGATCAGCTGACGGGGTGTAATGATAAAATACGTCAGCGGGTCAATGCTGACTGCCTCACCATTCTGCTCAAAATAGTAGTAGGCGAAATAGCGGCCTCCTGAAACCAGCGAAAGGGGAAGCAGGTGCTGCAGGCGGCGCAGGTTTTCCTGCCGGGTATCCCCGCTGGACTGCTCCGAACGGAAAGCCACCAGCTGGCGGACCGTAAACTCCCTTCCCGCCCGCCACAGCGGCAGCAGGCAGTCCGGCACCCTGCACGCCGGCGGCAGATACAGCTCCAGCTCTGCGCCCTCCACCTCCGTCTCCCACTGCAGCACCGCCTGGATGGCTGCCTCCACCTGGGGCCTGCCGTACACAATCCCCGGGGACGCCGGCGCCTCTGCCGCCCGCTCCGGGATCAGCACCGGCCCCTGGCAGGAAAAGTGCATCTGAGACAGGTCCGCCAGCAGCCCGCAGATGGTTTTCTGAATGTAATAGAGATCTTCGCCCCGCAGGAGCATTTCATAGTATTGGTTCAGCTCCCGCATCTGTGGCAGCGTCAGCTGCAGGTACTGTCCCAGCTGGCGCAGTGCGGTGTAGGGAAGCATCCGTTCATCCTTCAGGGCTTTGTGGATGGAGGTGCGCTCCAGCCCGGTGTTCTTGGCAATCCGCGCAATGGGTTCGCCTCTCTGCTCCAACAGTTCTTTCAGATAAGCCGAAAACTTAGACATAGATCAATCCCCTTCCCCAACCAACAATTCCTCTGCACACGGCGCTTTCCCGCCGCAGCATGTTTTTATTATAGCGTGTTCTGGTCCCGGTGAGGATAAGAAAACGCCAAAAAAAGTGCGAAATCCTCCGCAAAACCCGTCACACTTTTTGTCACACCTTGGCATCCGTTTCCCGGTTCGGTAGAATGGGAGAAAAGTCCATGAGCCACAAGACGCTGAAATAGCAGGAAACCTGCTGTTGGCTCAAAAGGAAAAGAGAGGAAGAAAGGTTATGAAACTGGTTCGATGTGAAAAAGGGCATTTTTACGATTCCGATAAAAATGGGAGCCACTGCCCCTACTGTGCCCAGATTGAAAGGCAGAACGCCGCTGTGCCGGCCTCCCAGCCGGCACCTGTGCCCCAGGCAGCACCGGCCCCGCAGCCCGTGCCCGCTCACCAGGCGGCTTCCGCTTCCCAGGCGGCGCCTGCGCCCCAGACAGGGCCCGCCCACCAGACGGCTTCCGCTTCCCAGACGCGCCCGGTGTACCAGCGCTTCCCGGAGGAGCCGTCGGAGGAGGGGAACCGGACCGTCGGCTACTATTCCCATGTCATGGGAGTGGAGCCGGTGGTGGGCTGGCTAGTCTGCATCCAGGGGCCCTACAAGGGGAAAAGCTTCACTCTGAAATCCGGGCGCAACTTCATAGGCCGGGCCGCCAACATGGACGTGGTGCTCCCCCAGGACCCGGGCGTCTCCCGGATCAAACACGCCGCTGTCATCTACGAGCCCCATGGGCGCCAGTTCCTGGTGGCTGCCGGGGATTCCCGGGAGCTGTGCTATCTGAACAAAAGGGTGGTGATCACCGGCCAGCCCATGGAAGCCTACGATGTGCTGGAGCTGGGGAGTACCAGCCTGATGCTGATCCCCTGCTGCGGGGATCGCTTTTCCTGGGAGGAAGGGCTTCAGAAAAAGGAGCCGGAAGAAAACGGGCAGTAAACTCGCCTCCGGTCCGGTCTCATCCCTTCCGCCGCCCGTGGAGCACCACCCAGGGGGCTTTGGTCCGGTCCTTGTACTTGTTCCGGGGCATCACCGTGTTGTAGGACAGGCGCACCACAATCTCCTCCCCCAGGAACTGGCACTCCGCCCGGTAATCGCACAGCAGCGAGCCGCTGCGCAGGGCAAACCGGAAGGTATTCCCACTGCTCCAGCCGCCGCTGCACATGGTCTCCCAGGTGTCATAGCCAAACACCCGGTCCAGGTCCGCCACCTGGTCCGGGCTGGCCTTGGTCAGAATATAGCCCTGGCGGGCCCGGGGCCAGGTGCCGTTCAGGCCGCAGCGCACGGTCTTTTCCCCTTCCTCGCTGACCGAGTGGATCTGTACCTCTTCTTCCCCGAAGGTAAAGCCCAGGCTCTTCTGCCCCACCGGGTTGGGATCCATCTCATACTCCACCCCGCTGACCTGCTCCGCCAGGGAGGACCGGTCGGAGACGTCCCAGGGTGCCAGGTTCAGGTTGTCCAGCAGGTACCGGGCCTGGGCGGACGCCGCCGGGTCCACCGCCACCGGGTACTTGAAGCATTCCCCCACAATGGTGTTAAAGAAAATGTTCACCAGCTCATCGTAATTGTTGGCGGCACAGTGGAGGCCCACCGCCATGTTTTCCGCCGGTAAAATCATGCCCACCTGGCCCTGGCCGCCCCGGAAGGAAAAGCCTCCGGCGGCATTCCGCCACATGTGCAGGGCGTAGCCCTCCCAGCGGCCCACCTGGCCGGTGAGGCCCGCCGGGTCATAGTGGAAGCTGGGGCCGTGGTGTTCCCCGGCGGTGATGGCCAGGTCCTCCCGCAGCAGCTGCTCCCCATTCCACTTTCCCCTCTGCAGATAGAACTGGGACAGCTTGGTCAGGGCATCCAGGGGGAACTGGATGGAGGAGGAAAAGAACAGCCCCTCCGGCTCCGTGTAGTTGTTGGTGTAGCGGATGCCCAGCTTGTCAAACAGCTTTTCCTTCAGATATTGGCCGGTATCCTTGCCAGTGTGGCGGGCAATCAGCTCGTTCATCACGTACTGGGCCCCCATGTCATAGCAAAAATAGGTGCCCGGCTCATAGGCCGGCCGGTTTTCAAAAAAGGTCTTGATCCAGCAGCCGCTCTTCCCCCACATCTTAAATAGGGTATCGCTGTCATGGCCGGTGGTCATGGTCAGCAGATGGTAGATGGTAAGCCTTGTCCACCGCTCGTCCAGATCCTCCGGGATCCATTCCGGCGGCAGCAGCGGCACCACCTTGTCGTGGAGATCAAAGCAGCCGTCCTGCACGGCAAACAGGATGGCCGTGGCCACCACGCCCTTGGCGGCGGAAAAGATCCGGTGCAGGCTTTCCACCGTGTAGGGGGCCGCTACCCCGTGGATGCACAGATGGCCGTTGCGAACCACCTGGATGCTGTGCAGCTCCAGATCCCGGGCCCGGATCTGCTCAAAAAAGTGGACAATCGCTGCCGAAGGGATTCCCTGTTCCTCCGGCGTACTCACAGGAAACGGATTGTTGGGATAATTCTGCATAGTCGCTCCTCCTACTCTTCCACAGAACGGATGGGAAATGCCTCATAAATTGCCTGATGGATCATCCGGTCCGCGTAATACCAGTCATGGATGCCGTCCGGGGTAAAGAACTGGTTTTCCAGGCCCACGCTGGTGAGATAATCCGCGAACTCCTGGCACAGCTCCAGTCCATAGTCCTGCCTGCCGCAGGAATGGAAAATCAATGGCCGGGGCCGGTCCGATTCCGCCAGGCTCTTGGCCAGGTGCAGCAGGTCATTCTCGCTGCCCCGCACCTGGTCCATGGGGCCGAAGGCCGCCTCAATCAGGTCATTGGATGCCTGTATACCCCGAGCCCGGGCCAGCTGGTCCATCTTCACCTGGTCCTTGGCCCCGGACATGGACCACACCGCCGCAAACTTTTCCGGGCACCGGAGGGCAATCTTCATAGCACAGTGGGCGCCCATGGAAAAGCCCGCCACAAAGTTGTCCTCCCGGGCCGGGGAGGAAGGGAACAGCCCCTGTACCAGCCGGGGCAGCTCCTCTGTCACGTAGGTAAAATAGGCGCGGCCGCACTTCATATCACAGCAGAAGCTCTCCTCCAGGTCCATGGAGACGGTCATCACCCGCTTTTCATTTCCATACATCTCCACCCGGGTGTTGCGGGTCCAGGTGGTATTGTCCCCGCTGCCGCCGTGGCACAGGTAGATGGTGGGATATTTCTTCCCATGGTAAATCTCATCCAGGGTCCGGTCCCGGGGGGTTTTGGAATCGGACGGATCCGGGATGGTCACCGTGATGGCGGTGTTCATATTCAGCACACGGGAACGGAAACGATACTGCAGAATACTCATAATGCTCTCCTCCTTATGATGGCCCGCCGCCAGCGGGCAGCTTTACACGGTAAACAGCCGGAATACACCCAAAACCGAAAGGATGGTGGTGACGGCCAGAATCACCCAGGGGAACAGCATCTGTACCCGCACCGTCTTGTCTCTCAGCTCATCCGGGCAGCCGTTCAGCGCCATGGCGCCGCCGGTGGAGAAGGGGCTCAGGGAAGGGCCGGTGCCGCCGAACATCTGGTTCAGGAACACATCTTCCACCGGGCATCCCAATGCCACAAACACCGGGTACAGGGGCTGCAGCATAGGGGAAATGGCCCGTCCGTCGCAGAAATAGGTGAGGACACCGTTGACCACCATAAGCGCCGCCGGCAGCAGCCACAGGGGCAGGTTGGCGGTGGCCAGCGGAGTGGCCAGGGTGGTTACCACGTTCATGGCATCCGCATACTTCATCAGGAACATCATGCCGCAGGCAGTGAAGATAACGCCCCACGGCACATGGTTTTTCAGCACATCGTTAAAGTTGGCCACCTGCAGGAAGGCCAGGACCGCCGCTCCCACCG
The DNA here is from genome assembly GCA_904420025.1 of Candidatus Pseudolachnospira avium. Lineage (GTDB taxonomy): Bacteria > Bacillota > Clostridia > Lachnospirales > Lachnospiraceae > Pseudolachnospira > Pseudolachnospira avium. Next base: position 12,272 of record CAJFTW010000090.1, on the reverse strand, counting down.
CCGCCAGCAGCTGCATAGAAAGGTTGTCCTTCATCCAGCCCGTCACCGGGTTGGGGGCGATCAGCTCCACAAACTGGGGTACAATCAGCAGCACAATCACCGCCACCACCACGGCTATGGAAAGCTTCTGATTGCGGTTAAAGGGCTGAGGCTTCTCCACTTCAATCACTTTGTTCTTGATCTTGTGGGCGCCGAAGAAGAAGTAGGCGCCAATGAAAATGCCCGTATAAACCACCGCGAACCAAAGCAGCAGCAACCACAGGGAGTGATCAATCTGCGGCAGATAAGCGTCACCCAGCAGGGCCTGATAGGTGCCCCGGCGGGTCTGCCAGGTGGACATCCACGGCACCGCATCGCCTACCATGGTGCCGGACCAGACAGCCAGAGATGCCAACAGCGGATGATACCCTGCCTGGATAGCCAGAGAAAACACCAGCGCCGATACAATAATGGGGGTGGACATGGCACCCGGGCCCATGGCGGAGACAACAACCGTGGTCACATACCCCACAAAGGGCAGCAGGGCGCTGTGATGGCGGAACTTGTACACAATCCGCTGGGCCACACCGCTCATGGCGCCGGAAGCATTGGCGAAGCCATAAAACAGGGTGGTGATAAACAGGTTAAAGAACAGTGACAGTGGGAAATTGTTGGTGACTGCCGTGGTGGCAGACTCGCCTTTTACCAGCATGGCAATGCAGAGCGCCGCGATAATCCCCAACAGGCCAAAGTTGATGTTCCGTTTAATGCCGATCACTACAATGAGTGCGACAATGATAAAAAACAGAATCGTCAAAAGCATACGTACTCCTCCTTGTTTTCTTTTTCGGTCTTTCGTTTAACCTGCCAGTTTAAACAGCCCCAGCTGGGCCGCCGCCATCACCAGGAACGGGATCACCAGGGAACAGCCGATCATCCGGGAAGCCAGCTCATCCTTGGTTTTGGGATCCGGACAGCCAGCAATGGCCAGGGCGCCGCCGGTGGAAAACGGCGATACGTCGGTGGATAGCCCTCCCAGGAAGATACAGCTGTAAAGGGCCACCGGGCTGAGCCCCACCGCCGCCAGCTGCGGCACCAGCGGGTACATCAGGGGCATCACCGTGGAGGTGGTGCTGGAGAAGAAGCTCAGCGCCGCCGCCAGCAGGACGATCACCCCCGGCACAATGGCCGCCGGCACCGTTTCCCGCAGCAGCTGCCCAATCTGCTCCACCAGCCCGGCCTGTACGCCAATCTCAATGAGCATGTACACGCCGGAGATCATCACAATGGTATGGATAGGAACCCGCCGGAGGACCTCCTCCTCTTTCCCCAGTCCCAGGATGGCGCACAGGAGCGCTCCGGCCACCATCACCACCTGAGGCTTGCAGATCCCTGCCAGAGTATCCCAGAACGGGGAGGGGAACCAGGTCTTTACCACCCCGGGAACTACCATCAGCACAAAGGCGATCAGCAGAATGGCCAGGGTGATCTTCTGCTTGGGGTTAAAGGTACAGGAAGACAATTCCGCTGCCTCCCGCTTCTCCGCCTCCGCAGTGCCCGCCTCTTTCCTCCGGTCCTTCAGCATGTAGTACAGGAAGAACACGCCGATGACCACAATACACATCAAGGTGCAGTTCAGCCAGATCCGGTTGCTCATGGCGGTGGCCATCTCCGGTTCCACACCGTTGGCAATGATCAGGTTCTTGCTGATGATTCCCCCGTATCCGTTGTACGGGTTGTTGCTCCCGATCAGGTTGCCGAACAGAATGCAGAGGGCTGTCAGCGCCGGATTGATACCGGAGGAAAGGGCCATGGAAAAGGCAAAGGGCCCTACAATGGCCGGTGTGGACGCGCCGGCTCCCAGGCCGCCTACCACGGCGCACACCAGGGTGATGGCCCACGGCACCAGCGCCCGGCGCCCGCCCAGAACCCCCAGCATTTTTCTCCCCAGGATCTCCATGGTGCCGTTGAGGGCCGCATAGTTGAAAAACAGGGAGATGGACAGCAGATAAAACATAATATCCACCGGCCAGTACATAATAATCTCCTCAATTTGCTTTCCCAACAGGAAATACCCAATCAGGAACGCGAAGAACATGGCAACGATTCCGGTGTTCATTTTCATCCGCTCGCCCAGCGCCACCGCAATCACAATGGCTCCAATACATAAGGCTAATGCCATACTTCTCTTTTACCTCCTCTTTTCTCGTTTACTTTCCTGTTCTGTATGGGAAAACAAGGAAAAGCTATTTATTTATCAAGCAAATTTCATGCCAAATCCCTCTTCCATACTTCCATTTTCTCTCTGCGAAAGCTGGCGTTTTTACGCCCTTTTTCCCGCATTGGCAAAAAGAAAAAATGTTTCACAGATTGAAACATTGATCGACTTGTTTCAATCCGCGAAACATTTTTTTCACATCCGCTATCCGGTATCTTTACTCGTTTGCCTCCTCCATGTATTCCCTCGTTCCGGTCTCCGGCTCCTCCCCGGAGCCTTCAGCCATCCCCTCTCCGGAACCTTCCGTCCCCTGCGCCCCAGGCCCTTTTTCCTCTTCAGACGCTGCTGCCAGCTCCTCCTCCAAGTCCTCCGCCGGCCGCCAGGCCTTTCCAAATTTCACGTCCTTGAACAGGGCGGCCAGCCCGGTGATCTGCTTCAGCCGCAGGATCTCATCCCGGTCCATTCCCAGGTGCTTGGCAATCCAGGCGTCTGACCGGCCCAGCTCCTGCAGCTCCTTCACAATGTTGCTCATCAGGTCCACATCGTGGCTGCCCCGGGCCCGGTTGTGCCGGATGGTGCTGGCCATCCGCTGGTCCAGGGGCTTGTCAATCACCGAAACCGGCAGCATTCCATGCTCCCGCTGGTAAATGTCCTCATGCTCCAGCATAATCCGGTAGCGGTGAAAGCCATCCACAATAATATACTGGTCTTCCTCCTTATTATAATAGCAGACAATGGGCATGGTATACCCATCTGCCTTAATGCTCTCGTAGAGCAGCTTCATCTCCGGCGGCGCCACTGCGTTGGGATTGTAGGTATTGGGAGAGATCTTCTCCACCGGCACCGCCCTCACCTGGTAGACAGGGCTTTTAAACTCCATAATCCATCTCCTCTATGCTTTTGTACTTCTCCCGGATCAGGTTGATGCGCTCCTGCTGCTTCCGGGTCAGGCCAAAGCCCATGAACCGGCAGGTGTGGTCATTTTTCAGAATACAGTAGCACATCCGCTTCCAGCTGGGAAGATCCTTGCAGGTTTTAATGTCATCGGTGGAATCCGGAATCTTTCCCAGAAAGACAATCCGGGTCTTTTTGTTGACCGTGTAGTTGGAGACTCCGTTGCGCCGGATCCGGTAGCCGTGGGCCTCCAGCTCATGGATGGTCTCCTCGTCCAGCCCGCCGCCGGTCTTATGCCAGAACTGGATGGAGGTGTTGAACTTCCGCACATAATTGTTCCGCAGCCGGGCCGGAAGGGTGTCCAGCAGGAACAGGGTGTAGGACTTCCAGGTGTGTCCCTCCGGCAGCTTGATATTCCGGTATCCCATGGCCTTGGTCTTTCCGTAAATGCTGGCAAAGTTGGCGCCCCGGACCCGGCCCACCAGCTTCACCCAGATTTCCGGGTCAATGACCCGGTACAGGTTCAGGGAATCCTTGGAATAGTCGTTGAAGGGGGAAGCCACCCGCATCTGGGAAACCTTCAGCCCCGCCTTGTAATACAGATCGTACAGCCGGTTATAGTCATAGCCAAACACCGCGTTGGCATGCCACACATCCTGGGAGGACCAGTCATACAGCGGGGACGCGCACCACATGTTTTTAAACTGCTGGCTGATCCAGCACTGGTCCTTGTAGCCATATTTCTTGTTGAGGAATCCACTGTACCGCTGCAGGGACTCCTCCGCCCGGATCCCCAGCAGGCACACGGTCTTCTTTCCCCCGTGGGATTTCCGGTACCAGCGTCCAAACTGCTTGGCCAGATCCTCCTGGTGCATCCGGTACCGGTAGGTGGTCATGGGATTGTGTTCCAGATTGATCACATACTCCTTCTGGGGCATGGGCCTAACCCACAGCTCCTTCTTGGTGTCATCCCAGGGATACCAGTACATTTCATAGCTGCTGAGGGCGGTCCGGGTAGCCATGGGCAGGCAGACCCAGTAGGGCTCCACCTGATCCTTGATCCGCTCAAAAGTCCGCTCAATGTACTCGGTGGTCACTGTGTACTGGGCCTCAAAGTCCTGGTGAAACACCCCCAGCTTCTTTTCCGGAAAATATTTTTTGCGGAAATCCAGCACCAGGTTCAGCAGAAGCCCGCTGTCCTTTCCACCGGAAAAAGATATATAAATGTTGTCAAATTCTTCAAAAACCAGGCGCAGCCGGTTCTGCAGCGCCTCATAGACGTCCTGCTCCAAATACTCCCGTACCAAAAAAATTCCCCCTACATCCGGATTTCCAGTTTCTTCCAAATCCTTTTGATGCTTAACTTATCACATTTTCAGAAAAAATTCAACAAAATGCGACAAAGAAGACGGCCATGCCGGCCTCCTGCCTCCGGTTTTCTATTTACAACCAGCTATTTCCCCGGTATAATCAGGGGAGGATAACCCCCGGAAGGAATCCTCCGGGTATACCTTTATGCCGTGAAATGCACGGCAAAATTAAGGAAACACCCTTCGGGTATACCTCTATGCCGTTAAATACACGGCAGGAGCAAGGAAACACCCTCCGGGTATACCTTTATGCCGTGAAATGCACGGCAAAATTAAGGAAAGGACGATAAGGATGAGCGAATATACGATCAGTGAGATCCGGCCCTCCAACAAACGGGATCTGCGCAAGATGGATGCGCTGCTGGAGAAAGAGGGCATCCAGCGGGATAAAAACCTGGATTACAGCATCGGCCTGTTTGATGAGGACTATAACCTGGTGGCCACCGGATCCTGCTTCAAGAATACCCTGCGCTGCATGGCGGTGGACTCCGACCACCAGGGGGAGGGCCTCCTGAACCAGGTGGTGACCCAACTGATGGATCACCAGTACCAGGTGGGCAATGTGGAGCTGTTTCTCTACACCAAGTGCGATTCCGCCAAATTCTTCCAGGACCTGGGCTTCTATGAGATTGCCCGGGTGGAGGGCAAGGTGGTATTTATGGAAAACCGCCGCAACGGTTTTTCCAACTATCTGGAGGAGCTGAAAAAGACCGCCCGGCCCGGAGACCGGGTGGCGGCGGTGGTCATGAACGCCAATCCCTTCACCCTGGGCCACCAGTACCTGCTGGAGCGGACCTCCGGGGAGAACGATGTGGTGCATGTGTTTGTGGTGTCCGAGGATGTATCCTTGGTGCCGTTTTCCGTCCGGTACGACCTGGTGCAGAAGGGCTCCGCCCACCTGCCCAACCTGATCTACCACCCCACCGGCAGCTACATTATCTCCAACGCCACCTTTCCCTCCTACTTTCTGAAGGATGAGGAGGTGGTCATTGAGTCCCACGCCAAGCTGGACATCCACGTATTCCAGAAAATTGCGGCGGCCCTGGGGATTCAGCGCCGCTACGTGGGGGAGGAGCCCTTCAGCCAGGTCACCGGCATCTACAACCGGGTCATGCAGGAAGAGCTGGCCGCCTGCGGCATGGAGTGCGTGGTCATCCCCCGGAAGACCGACGGGGACGCCCCCATCAGCGCCTCCCAGGTGCGCAAGGCCATCCAGGAAGGGCGGCTGGAGGAAATCCGGCACCTGGTCCCTGCCTCCACCTACGAATATTTCACCTCCCCGGAAGCGGAGCCGGTGATTGAAAAGATCCGGAAGGCCGCGGAGGTCATCCACTATTCAAAGAAGGGCCGCTCCCCGCCTGCACACTGGCCAGGGAGCGGCCCCTTCATTTTCCATTTTTGCCTTTACCCGATTTCCCTCCGGCTTACTCTTTCCTGCCCCAAAACCGCACCAGCGTCACAAATCCGCAGACGGCCCAGAGAAAATAGAGTTCCCCGGTGCGGCCCTTGGAAAGCTCCGAAAAAAGCTGATACACGGAATACACGATCAGGAAAACAGAGAGCACCACGGCCGCCGTGTTTCTCCTGCGGATGTCCTTTCATATATCCTCCCCTTCCACACCCAGCCGCTCCTGTTGCTTCTGCTTCCGTTTTTTCCGCAAGATTCCTCCTATGATACATGCGGTTCCCAGCAGGAGCCCATAAATACTGTAAGAGATCTCCCCGCGATCACCGGTTGACCAGGACAGGATCATGAGCCACAGGCTCAGTACAATCATAATGCCACCTAATATTATGGATCCAATCAAGTCAAATTCCCTCCTTCTTTTATCGATAATTATCATAAGCACGCTCTCTCTGCAGTTCATAACTATCTAAAAAAGCTCTACATTGTTTTTAAAATAATCCAATATTATAAACATGTTTTCTCACTTTTCCCCTTCCATACCCATCTGTCCCCATTACCTCTGCTTTCACATTTTCGCTAGGCCACCCCTATGATACATGCAGTTTCCGGCAAAGGCCCATAGATGCTATGCAGAATCCCGACAGTATTTCCTGTCGAAAAATACAGAAAAAGCATAAACAGATTGAACAATATTAAATGCCTAAATTAACATTTTCTAACATTAATTCTCATACACTTGATCTCTTTGCAGTTTATAACCGTCAAATCTATTAGAATTAACCGCTCCCAATAAATGACTGCAGTTTCTATACAAAATAAGTGTATTCTTTTTTATTCTACATGTCAATATTTTTTCAGCTTTTTCCTGTTAATTTTTCGCTAACCTCCTTTTTCACTCATTTTATTTGCTTTTTACTTATGTAGCAATTATATACCTTTCTTTTTTCGAAATAATGTGTATATTTTACGCTCACAAAAAAATATCATCTCAAAGTCCGAAAAAATATATATAATTTGCACATTCAATGTGAAAGCAGCCATATACTCTCACATATTTTCTCTTGACAAATTCCAGTAAAAGAGTTAAGCTCAATTTGATATCAAAATGATTTCATTTTGAAAAGGAGGTTTGCTATGAATGCCAATCTGAAAAACGTAGAAGAAAAAGAAATCTGCCCCACCAGCGGATACGTGGGCCTGCTGCTGGAGCTGGTGCTGCTGGCCATTGCCGTTCTGTCCATCATTTTTGGCGTGATCTGGATGGAGGGAGGCTCCACCGTGGCCGGGGGCATTGGCATTGCCGTGTTCTGCGTGCTGATTGTGGTTGTCTGTGTCCTTCCCGCCGGCCTCAAGGCCATCCAGCCCAATGAGGCGCTGGTGCTGGCCCTGTTCGGCAGCTACCACGGCACCATCAAGCAGCCGGGGTTCTATTTTGTCAACCCCTTCTGCGCCGGTGTGAACCCTGCTTCCCGGACTTCCCTGGGAGCTGCCGCCTCCACCGGCAGCGCCGCCACCGGCCAGGTGTCCGTCCGGGCCGGCGAGCTGTCCAGCAAAAAAATTTCCACCAAGGTGATGACCCTGAACAACAACCGTCAGAAAGTCAATGACAGCCTGGGCAATCCGGTGGAGGTGGGCGCCGTGGTCATCTGGAAGGTGAGCAACCCCACCCAGGCCGTGTTCAACGTCAACAACTACAAGGCCTATCTATCCATCCAGTGTGATTCTATCATCCGGAACGTGGCCCGCCAGTATCCCTATGACATTCTGGATGACAATGGGGACGGGGAGGAGAAAACCCTCCGGGGCAGCAGCCAGGAGATTGCCAGCCAGATGCGGGATGAACTGCAGGAGCGGGTGCAGGATGCTGGCCTGGACGTCATGGAGGTGCGGATCACCCATCTGGCCTATGCGCCGGAGATTGCTGCCGCCATGCTGCAGCGCCAGCAGGCGGTGGCCGTCATTGCCGCCCGGCAGAAGATTGTGGAAGGGGCCGTGGGCATGGTGGAGATGGCCCTGGATAAGCTGAGCCAGAACCAAGTGGTGGAGCTGGACGATGAGCGGAAGGCCGCCATGGTCAGCAACCTGCTGGTGGTGCTCTGCGGCAACAAGGACGCCCAGCCGGTGGTCAACAGCGGCTCCCTGTACTAATCTTCCGGCATAACACACGGGCGGCCGTCCACTGTGGCGGGTTAGCATCACTTCATTTTCCAGGGAAGGAGGGATGGGATGCCTGAGAAATCCGAAAAAGAAAAAACCAAAAAGCAGATTCCGCTCCGGCTCTCTGCGGGACTCTACCAGGAGCTGGCTGCCTGGGCCGAGGACGACTTCCGCTCCCTCAACGGCCAGATTGAATATCTGCTGACCGAGTGCGTCAAAAAAAGAAAACGCTCACAGAAAAAAAAGGAGGAAACGTCCTATGGCGAGAGTCATGAAGGATAACCATCTGGGATTTGTCCATCTGAAAGAAATCCATCCGCCTACCCTTCCACGGATCAGCGGAAGATACCTGGACCGCTGGATCCGGATATGGGAGGATGCTTACCAAAAAGGCTCACCTTTTGAATGTATGGCCTGCAATCTGGGGGAATTCTGGCTGCTGGACCAGTTTTTTACAACGGGAATCCGGGGATATGTACAGAGCAAAGCGGGTATATGGTTGTCCGATAGCCCGGTGAGTTATTTGGAATCGGCGATTTTTCTCGCCTCCCGGGCACGCCATCCCGGCCACATACAAAATCTGGAGGGAAAACGGGCGGCGCTCCGGCAGCGCCTGTGCCAGGGGATGCGGAACATGCCGGCGGAGGCCCGGCAGAATTTGGGGAATCAGGGGGCCGTATATCGCGCCAATCTGGCAGACGCTTTGTTTGACGTGGCCCACGGTATGCTGGCGGGGGATATTCCCGGCGCCGGCACGCTCCGAAAAATGCCCCCTGTCCCTCCCAATGACTGGGAAAAACGTCTTTTGGGAAATTCCTTGTGACTTCCCCCAGCCATCTCCTCTCTTTTTTCCGCCTTCAGGGATTGTCCGGCAGGACCTTGACATTCTCGAATATCGATATTATAATGGAAACAGAATATCTCGATAATCGAGGATAGGAGACATCACATGGCTCGTGCCAAATTTCAAACGCTGACGGAGCAGATGTTCTACACGCTGCTGTGCCTGAAGGAAGAATGCTGCGGCATGGATATTCTGGACCAGGTCCCGGCCATGACCGGCCAGCGGGTGCGCATTGGCTCTGGTACCCTGTACACGCTGCTGGAACATTTTCTGGAAGCGGATATGATCCGGGAGACCCGCAGCCTGGGGCGGAAGCGCTGCTACATCCTCACCTCCAAAGGACGGGAAATGCTGGCGGAGGAGTACCGCCGGATCTGTGCCCAGGCCCAGGACTACCGGCAAGTCTTCGGAGAGGAGGTGCCGTAATGAAAAAACGGAAATACCGGCTGGAGATGTACGAATTCTATGACCACACCGGCATGGTGGCCCATCTGGAGAAAATGGCCCGGAGAGGCTGGCTGCTGAAACAGGCGCTGCCCCTGATCTGGGTTTACCGGCGGATGGAACCGGCAGAAATCCATTTTGCCGTCTCCTATACGGCCAGTCACCCGCAGGATGATCCGGATCCTGTCGAAGGACAGGCCGAGTTCCGGGAATACGCTGCCCACACCGGCTGGCAATATATCTGCTCCTACCAACAGATGCAGTTTTTCTACAATGAGCAGGAAGATCCCACTCCCCTGGAAACGGATCCGCAGCTGGAGGTGGCCGTTATCCATCAGTATGCCCTGCGCCGCCATCTGCGGCCTCTCTGCGGCGTAATTGCCCTGCAAAGCTTTGCATTTCTGAGCTCCTTTTCCTGGATTTCCTTCTTGCTGCACCCGATTGAAATGCTTTCCGCCGCCCTCTTCTTCCTGATGCTGTTCGGCGTGGGAAGCCGGATAATCCGGTATGTCCGCTGGTACCGTCAGGCCCAGGCCGCAGCGGAATGGGGCGAATTTTTGCCGGTCAAGGGCCGCACCCTTTACCTGTTTAACGCGTTTCTCACCCTTTCGCTGCTCCTGTGTATTTTTGTCCTTCTGTACCGGGATAACCAGGATGACCCGCAGATACTTCTGGGATACGCTTGTGTCATCGGGGTAGTCCTTCTCCTCTTTGGCGTTTCCGGATTCTGCCAGGCCCGCCAATATCCGGCCAAAAAAGAATGGGGCATTGTTGGAATCGCTGTTTTTGTGGCCTGCCTGATCCTTCTCTCCCTCCCGCCCTTTCAGTCCGGCGGTACCGACTCCTCCGCGCAGCCGGAGCCGGCCGGCCCGCCGGCAGCCTCCCTACTGCTGAACCTGGAGGATCTGGGACTGGAAAATCCGGACATTTTCTACCGGACCACGGAAGAGCGGCGGGCCTCCCCTTTCCTGGAACAGATTACCCAGAGCCAGTACGCCTCCTCAGCCGTCCCGGAGCTTTCCTACACGGTCACCCGTGTGCGGCTCCCCCTGTTCTACTCCCTGTGCCAAGGCTCCCTGCTGGACCAGTATGAGGACGTGGTCCCGGATTTCTATTCCCCCACCTCCCCGGATCCTTGGATGGCGCTGGACGCCTATCGCCGCAGCCCGGCGGGCGGGGACACCTGCTGGTATCTGCTCTGCTATGAAAACTGTTTTGTGGAACTGGTGATCAACTGGTCTCCCACCCCGGAGCAGATGGCCCGGATTGCCGGACAGCTGGCCGGCACAAATTCTCTTTAAAAGCACCCTTTGAAAAGCAAAAAACTTACGAAGGATATAGCCACCCCCTCCGTTCTATGCTAAAATAGAATCGGAGAGGGTGGCTTTTTCCGTCCCCCGCTCCCACTATCTGAGAAGAAAGAGGCGAGAGGACTATGACCATTTCTGCACTGCTTCAGAATTTAGAATCCGGTTCATTTGACCCGCAGCTCACCCGGCTGGGCTGCCTGTCCCCCGGGGATCTGCCCGCTGCCCGCTGCCGTGCGGCAGAGGCGGTAACTGGCTTCCAGCAAGCCTTTGGGAAAGATGTTTCCGCACCGGCAGAGCTGTTTTCCGCGCCGGGCCGCACCGAGATCTGCGGCAACCACACGGACCATCAGCATGGACGGGTGCTGGCGGCAGCGGTAAATTTGGATTTTCTGGCCTGCGCGGCCCCCAATACGGACGGTGTCATCCGTTTTCAGTCCCATGGATGGCCTATGACCGAGGTAAAACTAGACTGCCTGGAACCCGTGGAGGAAGAGAAAGAAACCACTGCGGCGCTGGTCCGGGGCATGGCAGCCCAGGCGGCAGCCAAGGGCTTTACCGTCTCCGGCTTTGACGCCTACGCACTGTCCGATGTGCTGCCAGGCTCCGGCCTTTCCTCCTCCGCTGCCTGCGAGATTCTGCTGGGAGTCATCCTAAACCATCTGTTCTGCCAGGACAGCCTGGATCCGGTAACCATTGCCCAGATGGGCCAGGTGGCAGAAAACATCTATTTTGGAAAGCCCAGCGGCCTCATGGACCAGATGGCCTCCTCCGTGGGCGGCGCGGTGGCCATTGACTTTGGGGATCCCGCCCAGCCGCTGATCCACCCGGTGCAGGTGGATCTGGCTGCCCAGGGCTATGCCCTGTGTATTATCGACTCCGGCGCCAGCCATGCGGACCTCACCGCCGAGTACGCATCCATCCCCAGCGAAATGCGGGCGGCGGCTGCCTTCTTTGGAAAAGAGGTGCTGCACCAGGTCCCGGAAGAACAGATTTTGGCAAACCTGCCTGCACTGCGGAAGGCCGCCGGGGACCGGGCCGTACTGCGGGCCCTGCACTTCTTTAGCGATGACCATCGGGTGGAGCAGGAAACCGCTGCCCTGGAAGAAGGGCGGTTTGACGACTTCCTGGCCCTGGTCCGGGAATCCGGCTACTCCTCCTGGACCATGCTCCAGAATGTGGCCGTCACCGGTGCCGTGGCGGAGCAGGCGGTAGCGGTGGCTCTGGCAGTGACCCAGCAGCTTCTGGCAGGCCGTGGCGCCTGCCGGGTACACGGCGGCGGCTTTGCCGGCACCATCCAGGCATTTGTCCCCCTGGATATGCTGGAAACCTTCCGCAGCGGCGTGGAGGCGGCCCTGCATCCGGGCTGCTGCCATGTCCTCTCCATCCGTCCGGTGGGCGGCGCCGTGCTGCAGCTATAAAAAGATTGAAGTATACCTTTATGCCGTGAGAAGCACGGCAAGATTAAGGAAACACCCTCCGGGTATACCTTTATGCCGTGTGAAGCACGGCAAGATTAAGGAAACACCCTCCGGGTATACCTTTATGCCGTGTGAAGCACGGCAAGATTAAGGAAAGGAGTATTTTTATGGCAATTCTGGTATTGGGCGGAGCCGGATATATTGGCTCCCACACGGTTTATGAACTGATC